>JAODNJ010000315.1 GCA_025465155.1 Frankiales bacterium | reverse complement strand
ACTCGCCCAGCAGCCGGCTGCGCGTTGCGGGGTCGCGTGGGGCGCCGGGTGCGGAGTAGGCCCTCACCACGGCGGCGAGCTCACCGATCACCGGCTCGACCAGCGCCCGGAGCAGGTCGTCCTTGCTGCGGAAGTGGTAGTAGAGCGCCGCTTTGGTGAAACCCATCCGCTCGGAGAGCTCACGGGTCGTCGTCGCGGCGAAACCCTGCGCGGCGAACAGCTCGAGCGCCGTCTCGAGGATGCGCCCGCGCGTCGGGGCGGCATCGTCCGCGACGTCGGTCACAGCCATCGCAACACCCTAGAACGTTACTTGACGGGCGACAAGTAAGTACCTAGCGTCCGGCTGGTCCGTCGGCCCCACCGAAAGGCTCCGCCCGATGTTCGCTCGTCTCGGCCGGCTCGTCGTCCACCATCCGTGGAAGGTCATCGCGGCCTGGATCGTCCTTGCCGCGGCGATCATCGGGTTCGCCCCGGCACTCACCGCGACCACCGACGAGGCCAGCTTCCTGCCGACCCACTACGAGTCGGTCCAGGCACAGCAGCTGCAGGAGAAGTCGTTCCCGACCGTGGCCACGCCGGCGGCGCTGATCGTGGTCGAGAGGCGGGACGGCGCCCCCCTCAGCGCAGCGGACTCGGCCACGGTCGGCTCGGTCGCCTTGGCGCTGGACGGCGAACACATCCCCTTCGTCGCGGGGACCGTGGCCACGCCCCCTTCCGAGAACAAGCTCGTGCAGGTCGTCGCCGTCCGGATGCCGGCGGTGGGTGACCCGAACGACAAGCGGCCGGCGGACGCGGTGACGCGGCTGCGCACGTCCCTCCAGAAGCAGCTGTCGGGAACCGATCTCCAGGGCGGCATCACCGGCACCGCCGCGCAGCAGCTCGACGCCAGCCAGTCCGGGACCAGGGCCGAGAAGATCATCGGCCTCGCGACGGTCGGGCTGATCATCGTGCTGCTCCTGGTGATCTTCCGCAGTCCGATCATCGCGTTCCTGCCGGTGATCACCATCGGGGTCATCTCGCAGGTGGCCACCGGCCTGATCGCGTGGGTGAGCGAGGCGCTCGACCTGAAGATCGACAGCTCGGTGAGCGCGATGCTCATCGTGGTGCTCTTCGGCGTCGGGACCGACTACATCCTGTTCCTGATGTTCCGCTACCGGGAGCGACTCCGGACGGGGGAGGACGCCAGGACGGCGATGGTCAGCGCCGTGACGCGGGTCGGCGAGGCGATCGCCTCGGCCGCCGGCGCCGTCATCATCGCCTTCCTCGCGCTCACCCTCTCGACGCTGGGCCTGTTCAAGGCCCTCGGCCCGGCGCTGGCGATCGCGGTCGCGGTCACCCTGGTTGCGGGCCTCACCCTCATCCCCGCGATCGTCTCACTGCTCGGCACCCGCGTCTTCTGGCCGTCGAAGGCCTGGCGCGCCGAGCCGAAGGCCGCCCGGTTCGCCGCGATCGGCACCTCGATGGGCCGCCACCCCGTCCGCTTCGCCGTCGCCTCCGGCGGCGTGATGGTGCTGCTGGCCGTCGCGGCCCTCGGCTTCAGCGCGAACTTCGACCTGTCCTCCGGCTCGACCTCCCCGACCGCCGAGTCGGCGGTCTACGGCAATGAGCTGCTCAAGGGGCTGCCGGCGGGCGCCACCCGGCCGACCTACGCATTCCTCCGCTCGGACGACGGCAGCCCTCTGTCGGCCGCCGCACTGGACGGCTTCCGCACAGCGCTGACCGGCGTGCACGGCGTGGGTGCCGTCGCGCCGCCGGCGCTGTCGGCCGACCGGTCGGTGGCCGACTTCACCGTCACCCTGGCCGCCGGACCGGAGTCGAAGTCCGCCATCGCCACCGTCGGCGGCCCGCTGCGCGACAGGGCGCACGCCGCCGCGCCGTCAGGGACGACGGCGCTGGTGGGCGGGATCACCGCGGTGTTCGTCGACATCCAGGCCGCGGTGAGCCACGACTACGCCGTGGTCTTCCCGGTCGCCGCGGTACTGATCATGCTGATCCTCGGCCTGCTGCTGCGGAGCATCGTGGCGCCGGTGTACCTGATGCTGTCGGTGGGCCTCGGCTTCGCCGCCACGCTCGGCGCCACGGTGCTGGTCTTCCAGTGGATCCGGGGTGAGCCCGGCCTGATCTTCATGCTGCCGGTGATCATGTACCTGTTCGTGGTGGCGCTGGGCACCGACTACAACATCCTGATGGTGGCCCGGCTCCGCGAGGAGGCCCGGGAGGGCCGCTCCCCGCGGGACGCCGCCGCGATGGCCGTCCGCCACGCGGGTCCGACCGTGGGCGCCGCCGGCCTGATCCTCGCGGGCACGTTCGCCTCGCTGATCCTCGCCGGCATCTCCACGCTGTCCCAGATGGGCTTCGCCATCTCGATCGGGATCGGGATCGCCGCCTACGTGATGGCACTGTTCTTCACGCCGGCCCTGACCGCGCTGATCGGGCATGCCGCCTGGTGGCCCGGGCAGGGCGATGCCGCCCGGCCCCACGAGCCCGTCGCGGACGCCGAGCCCGAGGTGGTGCGGTCGGGAGCCTGACCCGGACGCTTCCCCGGGTCAGGCGTTCTCGGTGCGCTCCACCGGCTCGGCGGCAGGCGGTGCTTTCGTCGTGTTCACGGCGGGCGAACCGGCCTCGATGGCGCCGGAAGCCTGGCCGCCCTCGAGGGCCGGCGGAGCCGCCGAGCCCCTCTCGAGGGCGGTGGCCTCCCCGCCCATGGCGGCGCGGATCTGGTCCAGGCGGGTGGCACCGGCGACGTCGAGCGTCGCCTTCTGCACCTCCAGCATCCGCCCTTCGACCGAGGTCTGCGCCAGCTCGGCCTGGCCCAGCGCGTTCGCGTAGCGCGCCTCGATCTTGTCCCGGACCTCGGCGAGGGTCGGGGTGTTGCCCGGCGCGGACAGCTCGTTGACCGCCTTCACCGACGCGGCGACCTGCTCCTGCATCTTGGCCTGCTCGAGCTGGCTCATCAGCTTGGTGCGCTCGGCCAGCGTCGTCTGCAGCCGCATCCGGCTCTGCTCGACCGCCCCGCGCGCCGACTCGGCCGCCTGCAGCGCCTCGTCGTGGCTGCGCTTGAGGTCCTCCATCGACTGCTCGGCGGCGACCAGCTGGGTGGCGAAGGCCTGCGCGGCGTCGTCGTACTCCGCCGCCTTCCCCGCGTCACCCTTGGCGCGGGTCTGGTCGGCCAGCACGAGCGCCTGACGCGCCGAGGCCTGGAGCTTCTCCACCTCGCCCAGCGTCCGGTTCAGCCGCATCTCCAGCTGCCGTTGGTTGCCGAGGACCGCCGCCGCCTGATTGGCCAGCGCCTGGTGCCGCTGCTGCTCGGCCTCGATGGCCTGGGCGATCTGGATCTTCGGATCGGCTTTCGCGTCGATCTTGGCGTTCGCCGAGGCCGTGAGGTACTTCCACAGCTTGACGATCGGGTTCGGCATGCTTCCTCCAACTCCGGCGCGACTCGCGCGGCACGCTACTGCCTGAACCCATGGTCCCAGGCGATCCTGCATGTGAGCCACCGTGGGCATGACGACCGGCACCCCGCTGCGGTTCCGGGACCGGACCCACTCGTCCACGTTCCTCCGTGCCCGCTAGGGTCGCCCGGTGTCCAGCGGCGGCCTCGAGCGCGGTCTGACCGTCGTCGGCGAGCTCGTCGCCGACCTCATCCCCGAGGTCGCGGCCGGAGCCGGGCCCGAGGGCACCGCCCCGCACTTCGTGTCCCGGCCCGGCGGGAACGCCCTCAACGTGGCCGTCACCGCCGGACGGCTCGGCGCCCGGGTCGAGCTCGTCGCCCGCCTGGGCACCGGTCCCCTGGCGCCACACTTCCGCCGGCACGCGGAGCTGTCCGGGGTCGACGTCTCGGGGTTCGTGTCCGCCGGCGAGCCGGTCAGCCTCGCCGTCGTCGGCCTGGCTGCCGACGGCTCGGCCGACTACGGCTTCCACGTGCTCGGTGCGGCCGACTGGCAGTGGTCCGACGCCGAGCTGGCCGGCGTCCCCGAGCGGACGGCGATCCTGCACGTCGGCTCGATCAGCAGCTGGACCCCGCCGGGCTGCGACGCCATCGCCCGGCTCGTGGAGCGGGTCCGGGACGCCGGGACGTCGCTGGTCAGCGTCGACCCCAACATCCGGCCGATGCTCGCCGACGGTCCGGTCGGGCTGAGCCTCGGCAACAGCACGGCCGCCGTCCACCAGCGGCTGGACCGGCTCACCGCTGCCGCCGACATCGTCAAGGTCAGCGCCGAGGACCTGGCGTGGCTCGAACCGGACACGGACGCTCTCGACGACGCCGCCATCCGCTGGGCCGGCCGAGGGCCGGCGCTCGTGCTGCTCAGCGACGGCGGCGCGCCCCTGCGGTTCGCGCGGCCGGGCCGCCCGCTGCTGCGTCGCGACATCCCGCCGGTCGAGGTGGCGGACACCGTGGGCGCGGGCGACGCGCTGGCCGCCGGGCTCTTCGCCGGTCTGCTGGCCCGGGACGTCACCACCCGCCGGGCTCTGTCCGCGCTGTCCGACGACGAACTGGTCGAGATCGTCGACGACGCGATGCTCGTCGCCGCCCTCACCTGCACGCGGGTCGGCGCGGATCCGCCCACGGGCGCCGAGCTGGAGGCCGCCCGCCGGGCCGTCAGGCCCTGATCCGGGCCTCCTGCCCGCCCGGCGCGCCCTCCCCGGCGAGCAGGGCCCCGAGCTGGGCGGCGTGCCGGTGCCGGGTCGTCGAGCGGCCGGGGTGAAGGGCGACGCCGATCAGCCACCGCGCCGGCAGCTCCGCCGCGTCGTCGTCCACGCCCAGTGCACCTGCCAGCCGCGCGACGAGTGCCGCCCAGGTGTCCGCGGAGACGGCGAGCAGGTCGAGCAGGACCTCCGGATCGGTGCGGCGCAGCCGGCGCAGCACCGGGTGACCGGCGAACTCATCGGCGAGCCCGGCCAGGGCGGCGTCGGCCGGCCGCTCGGCCGCCAGCGCGGTGAGCCGGTCCAGCTCGGCGGCCAGCAGGGCGCGGGCCACCTCGTCCTTGGTCCGGAAATGGTTGTACAGCGTCGCTTTGGCGACGCCCGCGGCACGGGCGACCGACTGCATGGTGCTGCCCCGCAGCCCCTGCTCGGCGAACGCTCGTGCGGCACCGTCCAGCAGGCCGCGACGGGTGCGGTTCATGGCGTTCCCGGCGCGCGTATGGACGCCCGGCACGTGTGCCGGGCCGGGAAGCACCGCCGGGGGACGGGGAGCGCCGGCCGGGTCAGGCGGCCAGGGAGACGGCGCCGTGCCGCAGCGCCGACCGGGCCGGTGCCTGACCTGCGCCCACGAGGGCGAGCGCGGGCTCCGCCGAGGCATCGGAGGCGACCTCGGGCTCGGCGGCAGCGGCCGACCCGGTGGCGGGGACGGTGGCGGGCACCCTGGCGCCGGCAGGGACGGAGCGCACGGCAGACCTCGCCACGCCGCGCAGTTCCACGCTCACCTCGGCCAGCAGGTCCGCCAACTCGACGTCGAGCGCGTCGCAGATGGAGGCCAGCAGTTCGGAGGATGCCTCCTTCTGTCCCCGCTCCACCTCCGAGAGGTAGCCGAGGCTCACCCGCGCGGCGCCGGAGACGTCGCGCAGCGTGCGCCGCTGGCGCAGCCGGTGGCCGCGCAGAGTGGTCCCGAGCTGGGTACGCAGCAGCGTCATGGCCGTCTCCTGTCCTGCCGTGCGGGAAGAACCGCGCTCCCGAGGGGGCGCCGTGCGATCACCGTACGCGCTGCCCCTGACCGCAGACGCGGCGAACGGGCGCGCGTCCGCTCATGGCGTAACGCCCTGCTCCGGCTCCACCTTCCCGGGTGACAGCGACCAGGACCCAGGATCCCGGATCGCTCAGCTCAGCCGCTGGAGCAGCGCGTCCATCGCTGCCGCCACCGCTCCGGTGCGCACTGCCTGGCGATCGCCGGGGAGGTCCAGGGGGACGACGTCGGTGCGCAGGCCGTCCGCCAGCCCCAGGTAGACCCGCCCGGGCGCGTGGCCGTCGACGGGGTCGGGGCCGGCCACGCCGGTCAGCCCGACGCCCCACGTGGCGCGGCAGCGCTCCCGGACCCCTTCGGCGAGGGCCGCGGCCGTCTCCGGGCTCACGGGCCCGCGGGCGGCGAGCAGGTGCTGCGGGACACCGACGAGTGCCGTCTTGAGGTCGGTCGCGTAGACGACCGCGCCGCCGCGCAGGGTGGCGCTCGCGCCCGGGACGGTGGCCAGCGTCGCGCAGAACAGCCCCGCGGTCAGTGACTCGGCCGCCGCGACGGTGTGTCCGCGGGCGAGCAGGGCCCGGTGCAGCCGGAGGGGTGCGTCGTCGGGCACGAGCCGTCAGGCAGCGGTGTCGTGGCGCGAGCCCGTGGGGCCGGCCGCCCGCCGTGCCGCCGCGGCAGCCATGGCGCGCGCGCTGGTCCGGCGCAGGGTCAGCGCCCGGTACACGTAGTCGACCCCGGTCACCAGGGTGAGGAGCAGCGCGACAGCCATGACCCACCACCGCACGGTGGCAAGCGCCGCGGTGAGCGGCAGGATGTAGAGGCCGATCGCCAGCGCCTGGACGACGGTCTTCAGTTTTCCGCCCCGGCTGGCCGCGATGACCCCGTGGCGGATCACCCAGAAGCGCAGCACGGTGACCCCGACCTCGCGGACGAGGATCGCGAGTGTCACCCACCAGGGCAGCACGCCCAGCACCGACAGACCGATCAACGCGGTGCCGGTGAGGGCCTTGTCCGCGATGGGGTCGGCGAGCTTGCCGAACTCGGTGACCTGGCCGGTCCGGCGGGCGATCAGCCCGTCGTAGCGGTCGGTGATGATCGCCAGGGCGAAGACGAGGGTCGCCCAGTAGCGCCGTTCGCTGTCCAGCCCCGCGTTGCTCAGCAGCAGGACGGCGAACACCGGCACCACGGCGAGCCGGAGCACGGTGAGCCCGTTCGGCACGTTCACCAGCCGCGCCGACGTCGGCGGGGTGGCGACCGGGTCCGACGGCGCCGCGCTCATCTCAGCGCCCGGCCGGCGAGAGTTCGGGTACGACGGCCGCGGCGATCAGGTCGACGCCTTCGGTACCGACGACCTCGGCGGCTACGATCTGCCCGGCGACGGCGCCGGGCGCCACTCCCGTGACCGTCGTCGTGCCGTCGGCATCGGGGTCCTGGTGGGCGGCGTGGCCGCTCCAGACACCCGGCCCCTCCTCCTCCGAGAGGTCCTCGGTGAGCAGCAGCTCGACCCGCTCGCCGATGCGGTCCTCGGCACGCTGGGCGGTCAGCTCCTCGACCAGGTCGGTGATCCGCCGGACCCGCGCGTCGATCTCGTCCTGGTCGTGCTTGCCGGGGAGGTTCATCGCTTCCGTGCCCTCCTCGTCGGAGTAGCCGAAGACGCCGACGGCGTCCAGCCGACCCTCGGTGAGGAAGCGTTCCAGCTCCGCGACGTCGTCCTCGGTCTCGCCCGGGAAACCCAGGATGACGTTCGTGCGAAACCCTGCCGAGGGTGCCAGTGTCCGCGCGCGCTCGATCAGCGCGAGGAAATCGTCGGTCCCGCCGAACCGGCGCATCCGGCGGAGCAGCCCCGCCGACGAGTGCTGGAACGAGAGGTCGAAGTACGGAGCCACGCCGTCCGTGGCGGCGATGACCTCCAGGAGCCCGGGGCGCAGCTCGGCCGGCTGCAGGTAGGCCACCCGCACGCGGGCGATGCGCTCGACCGCGGCCAGCCGGCCCAGCAGGCGCTCCAGCGAGCGGAGGTCACCGAGGTCCTTGCCGTAGGAGGTGGAGTTCTCGCTGACCAGCACCAGCTCGGTCACGCCCTGGGACGCCAGCCACCGCGCCTCGGCGAGCACCTCGCCAGGGGGCCGGGAGACGAACGCACCGCGGAAGGTGGGGATGGCGCAGAAGGCGCACCGGCGGTCGCAGCCGGAGGCGAGCTTGAGCGCCGCCGAGGGGCCGGAGGCCAGCCGCCGTCTGCGGAGCCAGCCGTGCCCGGGGATCGCGGGCGCCTCCGCTGTCGCGGAGGCGACCGAGCGCTGGACCGGGCTGATCGGGAGGAGCGTGCGCCGGTCCCGCGGGGTGTGCGGAACCAGCGGGCGGCCCTCGAGGACGTCGTCGAGCCGGTCGCCGATCGCGGTGTAGTCGTCGAAGCCGAGCACGGTGGCCTCGGGGAGCGCGCCGGCCAGCTCCGAGCCGTACCGCTCGGCCATGCACCCGACGGCGATCACCTCGGCGCCGGTGTCGGTCGCGGCCAGGATCGCGTCGACCGAGTCCTTCTTCGCGCTCTCGATGAACCCGCAGGTGTTGACCAGGACGGCGTCGGCGCCGTCGGCGTCGTGGACCAGCTCGTACCCGTCGGCGGCCAGCCGGCCGGCGAGCTCCTCCGAGTCGACCTCGTTGCGGGCGCACCCGAGGGTCACCACCGCCACTGTCCGGGCAGGGCGGGGCACAGCTGTCACCGGGCCATCGTAGTCGGCGGACGCCGGTCCGCCGTGAGGGACGATCGGGGAGCCGCGGTCAGGCCTCGCCGCCACCGCCGCGCAGCGTGAACAACACCGACTCGAGCTCGTCGGGCTTGACCAGCACGTCGCGGGCCTTCGAGCCCTCCGACGGCCCCACGATCCCGCGGCTCTCCATGAGGTCCATGAGCCGGCCGGCCTTGGCGAACCCGACCCGCAGCTTGCGCTGCAGCATCGATGTCGAGCCGAACTGGCTGGTGACGATCAGCTCGACCGCCTGCACCAGCAGGTCGAGGTCGCCCCCGATGTCCTC
>JAODNJ010000293.1 GCA_025465155.1 Frankiales bacterium | reverse complement strand
GCGGACGTCCTGGCCGGCTGGCAGGCGTGGGCTCCCGCGGCGCCGGACGAGATCTGGTCGAGCCTGCTGCTGCTCGCCCACCCCCACGCGTCGCCGGCGACGCCTCTGGTCCGCGTCGCCGGTGTCTGCGTCGGTACGACGGAGCACACGGCGGCGCTGGTCGACGGCCTCGTCGGCGCGGTCGGTTCCGCACCCTCGGAACGGTCGGCGTCGCGCCCCGACGGGATCCTCGACGCGATGCTGCTGGAGGCCGGTTGCTCCGGGATGCCCGTCGCCGCCTGCCGGCTGCCGACCCAGGGGCCGGCCGGAACGCTGAGGCGCACGCCGCTGATCGGCGCCTCGGACTTCCTGACCGAACCGCTGTCCGACGACGGCGTCCGGACCGTCGTCGACTTCGTGAACCAACGGCAGGCCGATCCGTCGGTCGGCGAGGGCGGCGCGCAGTTCGACGCGTCAGGAGGGGCGATCAACCGGGTGGCCGCGCCGGACACCGCCTTCGTGCACCGCAACGCGCTCGCCTCGGTGCAGCGGACGTCGTCGTTCACCCCCGGCGATCCGCCACAGGTGATCGAGCGGGGACGCCGCTGGCTCGGCGAGTTCACGGCGGCCCTGCGTCCGCACGTAAGCGGACGGAGCTACGTCAACTACGCCGATCCCGACCTCGCCGACTGGGCGCGGGCGTACTACGGGGACAACCTGGCGCGGCTGCGACGGATCCGCGCCGCCGTCGACCCGGGCCGGCTGTTCGACTTCCCGCAGGCCCTGTGAGGAGGGCGAGGCCCTCACCGCCGCACCCCCTCAACGGCTCTTCTGGACCACCTCGACCGTGCCGTCGGTCCGCACGACCGGGTGCTCCGAGGTGCTGTCGCTCATCGGCATCTCCCGTGCGACGTTCGACCCGGCAGGGCGAGCGGCCCCGGTCGCCGACCGCTGCGCCGGCGTCCGGACCGGCGGCTCGGGCAGCAGTGCCGGGTTCGCGCGGCCCCACTCCGACTCGACGTCGGTCAGCAGTGCCTCCAGGTAGGAACGCAGCTGCACCCGGCAGGCCTGCGCGAACGCCTTGAGGTAGGCGACCTGCTCCTCCAGTTGTTGCCTGGTCGCGCCGGACAGCTCTTCGCTGACCTCGGCGACCGCCTGGCCACCGCCGTCGGCCACAACCCGCTGAGCCGCCTCCTGGGCCGCCTGGATGATGGCGCCCGCGGTCTCACGCGCGTGGCGCAGCTGCTCCTCGGCCCGCGTGCGCGAGTCGGCCGCCATCTGCCGGCTGAACTCCTCGGCCTCGGCCACATAGTCGTCCGCCGTCTGCTGGGCGGTGGCCAGCAGCCGGACCGCCTGGTCGCTCGGCGGCTCGGGCGCGACCGGCTGCTCGAGCTGGGCCGACAGGGCGTGCACGTGGTCGCGCAGCTCCGCCTTCTCCGCGTGCAGGCGCGCCAGCTCCTGGGCGGTCCGGGCGAGGAAGCGGTCCACCTCGGTCGCGGTGTACCCGGGGTGCAGCATCGTCGCGCCGGTGAACCGCACGCTCTGGACGTCGGCCGGAGTCAGGCGCCGACCGTCCTGGCCGGCCTCGTACTCGGTGGTGCTCATTCGGTTACCTCTCCGTCAACGTCGGGCCCCGGTCGGCTGGGGGCGAAGACCTCGCTGCGTATGCGGTCGGCCGGCAGGCCGTGCGCGACGAGGCGGCCGACCGCGTCGTCCACCATGGCCGGCGGCCCCGCGACGTAGGCGTCGCGGCTGAGCCACGGCCCGTGCCGGACGACGACGTCGCCGATGTCGCCGTGCTCCAACTCGGACTCCTTGTCGTCCGAGACGGCGTACGTGAGCGTCAGCCAGGGATTCTCCCGCGCCAGCCGGTCGAGGTCGGCGCGGTCGTAGAGCTGGTCCTCGATGCGGGCCCCCACGAAGAGGTCGACCCGGCGCGGCGGCCCCTGGCGCGCGACCTGGTCGACGAGCGCCTTCACCGGCGCCAGCCCCATGCCGCCGGCGACCAGGAGGAGGTCGCGGTCGGAGTCCGCGTTCAGGGTGAGGTGGCCGAGGGGTGGCCCGAGTCGCAGCACGTCGCCGACCCCGACCTGGCGCACCAGCGCCGAGCTCACCGGGCCGCCGTCCCGGGCCTTGACGTGAATCTCCAGCTGACCGTCCGGCCGCGGCGCGTTCGCCGGCGAGTAGTAGCGCCACAGCCGGGGCCGGAGCTCGGTCTCCAGGGAGATGGACTGCCCGGGCAGGTAGTCGACCTCTGCCCGCGGGCGCAGGCGCAGGACCGCGACGTCGAACGTGCGGCGCTCGTGGGCCACCACCTCGGCGTCCCACCAGGCCGGCTGGTCCGAGGCCGACTCCGCCGCCTCGATCATGACCTGGGCGACGAGCTGGTAGGCCGCCGTCCAGTCGCCGGCCAGATCGGCGTTCCAGCCGTCGTCGAAGTGCCGGAGGGTGGCGAGCAGGCTGGCGCCCACCGCCGGGTAGTGCTCGGCGACCGTGCCGAACTTGCGGTGATCGCGGCCGAGCTGCTGCAGGATGGGCACGAGGGCGTCGAGGTCGTCGACCCGGGCGACGACGTCGCCCAGCGCCTGGAAGAGCCGGTCGCGCTGGTGGGCCATCGAGACGGGGAAGAGCTTCCGCGTCTCGGGATGGCTCAGGAACAGGTGTGAATAGAAGTACAGGGGGGCCTCGTCGCCGGCGGCTGCCGCCTTGGCGAAGTTGGCCCGCATTGCGGGGATATCCACGCAGAGCTCCTCGTGGCAGGGATGGCTGGTCCGCTCAGGCTGCGGCTTCGACGATCACGTCTCGGTGTGCGACGAGTGCACCGCCCACCTGGGCGATGTCCTCCTGCGCCACTCCCAGGTCGGCGAGGGTCGACGCCAGGTGCTCGACGACGCGGTCGAACGCCTGCGGGGTGATGGCGAGACCCTTGTGGGCCACGGCGAGCTCGCGGCCGCTGTACGCGATCGGCCCTCCCGTGACCTGGATCAGGAGCTGCGCCTGATGCGCTCGTAGCTGCTTCATGTCGGCGCCCTCGAAGTAGGACACGAGGGCCGGGTCGGCCAGTAGCCGCGCGTAGAACTCGTCCACCGCGGCGCGAATCCCCTGGTCAGAACCAAGGCGCTCGTAGAGCGACATCACCTGTCTCCACTGTCTCCCCCGTGATGTCGGTTGGGCCCACCCTGACACGAGGTTCCGGAACTCACTACAGGGGGTCGGTTGACTACGGCGTGTCGACGAGGTAGCGGCCCGCCGACGCGCTATGGGGAGAGCCGGCTGACCGGCGCCGCGGCCGCGCCCGCCCTCATTGCTCCCGGCCCCTGGCGGGTCTACGTTCCGCGGGCATCGGTGCGGGGGACAAACGGTCCAGTCGGAGGCAGCGATGCTCACCAACAGCAGGGTCGAGGCGAACATCCCGGCGGGGAATCTGCGGCGCGCGCGGGAGTTCTACTCGGACAAGCTCGGGCTCGAGCCCTTCGAGGAGATGGAGGGCGTGCAACTCGCCTACGAGACCGCCGGCGGGACCCGCTTCACGATCTACGAGACCCAGTACGCGGGGCAGGCCGGGCACACGATCGCTCAGTGGCACGTCGACGACATCGAGTCGGAGGTGCGCGACCTGCAGGCCAAGGGCGTGATCTTCGAGGTCTACGACATGCCCGGGGTGACGTGGGACGGCGAGATCGCGGTCCTGCCCGGCCTCGGCAAGGCGGCGTGGTTCAAGGACAGCGAGAACAACACCCTGTGCGTCGACCAGGACCTGAGGGGCAACTGAGACGGCGACCGGACCGGGCCGGTCCGGGCGGCCCGACGCCGGCGGGTGGCCCGCGGCCGGGCCGTGGGACGACGGCGCCGGCGACCTCGGCGAGGTCATGGGCCGGGTCGCGCGGCTCCTCCAGCGCAGGCACGGCGACGTCCCGGCCATGCTGGAGGCAATCACCCGCGTAGCGGCGCGGTCGGTCCCCGGTGCCGAGGAATCCGGCATCAGCTGCCTCGTCGCGGGCCGGGCGGTGCAGCCCTGCGCCGCCACCGGGAATCTCCCCCGCCGGATCGACGAGGTGCAGAACCGGCTCGGCGAGGGGCCCTCCCTGGACGCCGTCCGGTCACGACGGACCGTGCGCGTCGACGACATCGCGACCGAGCGCCGCTGGCCGCGCTTCACTCCCGCGGCTGTTCGGCTGGGCGTGGGCAGCGCGCGCAGCTTCCACCTCTTCGTCGACCAGGACAGCCTCGGGGCGCTGAACCTCTACGCCGGGAGGCCGCGCGCGTTCACCGACGAGTCGGAGACGGTCGGCCTGGTTTTCGCCAGCCATGCCGCGGTGGCACTGCAGGGGGCCCAGCAGCAGCAGTCGCTGCGCAGTGCGATGGATCACCGCGACCTGGTGGGTCAGGCGAAGGGCATCCTCATGGAGCGCTACAAGCTGACGGCGGAGCAGGCGTTCGCGACCCTCGTGCACACCTCGTCGATCACCAACCGCAAGCTCACCGACATCGCCGAGGAGCTGACGGCCACCGGGGTGATGCCCGGCTCCGGGGCCGATGCACACCGCGCCGGGTAGGTCAGCTCCCACACTGCGCCGGCAGGTCGCCGGTGAGCACCAGGTTCTCCGCCACGAGGCGGAGCTTCGTGTTGGTTTGCGAGGAGACCCGCGCGAGCAGGTCGAAGGCCTGCTCCGCGCGGAGCTTGTGCCGTTCCATGAGGATGCCCTTGGCCTGGTCGATGACTCCCCGGGAGATCAGTGCGACCTGGAGGTTGTCGGCCAGCTCGCGGGTGCGCTGGTAGACGTACATGTTCGCGACCGTGGTCGACGCCGTCTCCCCGAACCGGGAGGCGAGCGCCCGGCTCTCGTCGTCGAAGGCGTCCGGCGCGCGGGCGTAGATGTTGAGCGCCGCCGACAGCTGGTCGGGCAGCGCGAGTGGCACCGACAGCGAGGCGAGCGCACCCCTCTCGACCGCGCGCGCCGAATAGCTTCCCCACCGCTGCTCGGTCCGGGCGTCGGTGACCTCCACGGTCACCTGCTCCGCGGCGGCTTCCAGGCACGGGCCGTGGCCGCTGCCGTACTGGCGCTCGTCGAGATCGAGAGCGAGCTGACCCGTGTGGACGGCCGTCGTCGGACCGTGCTCGACCAGCAGGGTGACCGACACCTCGGGATCGCCCGGCATGGCCTGCTTCGTGAGGTCCGCGGTGGTCTGTAGGACGGAGTCCAGGGTGTTCGCCGAGAGGATCAGGCCTGCGAGCCGCTCGAGGGCTGCGGTCGGATGCCGGTCGGAAAGGGACTCGTCAGCAACCACGACGGCAGCTCCGATCCAGCGGACGGAGTTCGCGCACTCCGTCGGCGGAGCGCGGACACACGCTCTGCAGATGGAAGCGCCGCGGTATGACGCGGGGCGAGGAGCGGTGATCCGGCCCTCCTTCGAACCTACTCGTGGACGCCACTGCGCTCGCCCACCTGGCGCGTCCGGAACACAGAGATTCCGACCGGTGCCCCTCGAGCCGCGCGCACCCCTGCACCCGTCTCCGGCGATGTAGGAGGTGATGAGCACACCGTCGCCACAGCCACGGAAGCGGACCGGAGCGGGAGATCGCCGGTGAGGGGCACCGGAGAGACGTCGCAGGGACGCCGCCATGGCGCCGTCACCATCCGCCATGACGACTCGGGCCCGGTGCTCGTCCTCGCCGGCGAGGTGGACATCGTCGCTGTCCGCGCGTTCGAGGACGCCCAGGGAACGGCCGAGATCACGGTGACGGCGCTCGAGGCGGGAGAGGTGACCCTCCTGTCCGCCACCGCGGTCAGCCTGATGCTCCGGGTGGTGAACTCCGCGACAGCCGGGGGAAGGACCGTCCCGCTGCGCCGCTCCAACGACCACGTCGACCGCGTCCTGCGGATCCTCGGGGTCGCCGGCTCATTCACGCGTTGAAGGGATCACGCGCCAGTGCTCGACCGCTGGTCCGTGCGATGCGGCACGATCTCGCAGGTGACCAGCAGTCCCTCCGCGGCGCAGCACCTGCGCGACCTCGCGCTCCTGCGCCGTGTCCGCGACCGGATGGACCGGGACTACGCGCAGCCCCTGGACGTCGAGGCGCTCGCCCGCGGCGCGCACATGTCGGCCGGGCACCTCAGCCGCGAGTTCCGGCGCGCCTACGGCGAGTCGCCCTACGCCTATCTGATGACCCGGCGGATCGAGCGGGCGATGGCGCTGCTGCGCCGTGGTGACCTGAGCGTCACCGAGGTCTGCTTCACGGTCGGCTGCTCGTCGCTGGGCACCTTCAGCACCCGGTTCACCGAGCTGGTCGGGGTGCCGCCCAGCGTCTACCGGCGCCAGGCGGCCCGCGGGACGGCGGGGATGCCCTCGTGCGTGGCGAAGCAGGTGACCAGACCGGTCAGGAATCGAGAAGCGCCGGTCACCGACCTGCAACCAGGATGACCGCCATGGACATCACCATCCACACCACCGCCCTCCCGCACACCGACCCGGAGGCCTCGCTGGCCTTCTACCGCGACGCCCTCGGCTTCGAGGTCCGCCAGGACGTCGGGCAGGGCACGATGCGCTGGATCACCGTCGGCCCGCCCGACCAGCCCGGCACCTCCATCCTCCTGGCCCCGCCGGCCGCCGACCCCGGCATCACCGCTGACGAGCGCCGCACCATCGTCGAGATGATGGCCAAGGGCACCTATGGCTGGATCCTGCTGGCCACCCGCGACCTCGACACCACCTTCGAGAAGGTGCAGGCCGGCGACGCCGAGGTGGTCCAGGAGCCGACGCAGCAGCCCTACGGCGTCCGCGACTGCGCCTTCCGCGATCCCGCGGGCAACCTGATCCGCATCCAGGAGCTGAGCTGAGCCGTCCGGCGGTCGCAACCATGACCTGCCCGGACGGCGCCGCGAAGGAGCGGCGCGCGACGCCGGTGGCGGCCGCCTGGTGGCCCGGCCCAACACAGGGAGACACGATGAGCATCGCCACGAGGACGGACACGCAGGCGCCTGCGCTGCAGGTTGCCGACCGCCACGATCTGATCCGCGTGGTCGGCGCGCGCGAGAACAACCTCAAGGACGTCAGCGTCGAGATCCCGAAGCGCCGGCTGACGGTGTTCACCGGCGTCTCCGGCTCGGGCAAGAGCTCGCTGGTGTTCGACACGATCGCCGCGGAGTCGCAGCGGCTGATCAACGAGACCTACAGCGCGTTCGTGCAGGGCTTCATGCCGACGCTGGCGCGGCCGGAGGTCGATCTCCTCGAGGGCCTGACGACCGCGATCCTCGTCGACCAGGAGCGGATGGGCGCCAAC
>JAODNJ010000276.1 GCA_025465155.1 Frankiales bacterium | reverse complement strand
GCGGAGGGCGTTGCGCTCGCGGATCGTGTGGCCGACCGCGTCGAGCACCTCGGCCAGGTTGCCGCCGACCTCGCGGTGGATCGAGATGGCCTGCGCGACCCAGCTGAAGTCGTCGCTGCCCATGCGGGCGGCCAGCTCGTCCAGGGCATCGCCGAGATCGCGGCCGACGCGGGTCTCGTTCACGATGCGAGCGAACTCCTCCGACGTCGGGGACTCGGCCTCCTGGGACACCGAGTCCAGGGCACGCAGCAGGCTGTGCCCCGCGCGCAGGCTGCTGGCCATCAGTTGCAGCGAGTCGTCGAGCTGGTCGGCGAACCGCGCCTGACGCCGACCCGCCCGGAAGGACACCAGCAGCTTCGCGCCCAACGGGGTCAGCAGCAGCAGCACGAGGCCGAGCAGTGGGCCGCCGACCACCGTGCCCAGCGCCCCCAGGCCCAGCGCCACCAGGGCGACGACGAGCACGAGGTCGGCCAGCGACACCGACATCCCGGCCCGCTCCAGCGCGGCCGTCCCCGAGGCGAGTCTGCCGCGCTTGGTGAGCACCTTCTCCACGGCCGCCCCGGCGGCTGCGCCGGCTCCGGCCAGGGCGGACGGCGCAGGAGCGACCGACGGATCCAGCCGCGACAGCGGCACCCGGCCGGGACCGGCCGGCAGCACGACGAGGGCGAGGAGCAGCGCCGCCGCGAGGACCGCGGCCAGCCCGCCGGCCAGCAGACCGGTCACGACCATGCCCCCGCTTGCGCAGGGACGCCGAAGACCCGCGGCGAGACGGTGATGCCGAGCTCGGCGAACCGGTCGGTGAAGCGGGGCCGCACGCCCGTGGGCACCGGCTTGCCGAGGAACCGCCCGGCCCCGTCCACGCCGGCGGAGTAGTCGAAGAGGAAGGCGTCCTGCAGCGTGACCGTCTCCCCCTCCATGCCCTGGACCTCGGTCACGTGCGTGACCCGCCGGCTGCCGTCGCGCAGCCGGGTCAGCTGGACGACGACGTCGACGGCGGATGCGATCTGCTCGCGGATGGCCCGCAGCGGGAGGTCCATGCCGGCCATGAGCACGAGGGTCTCGAGCCGCGCGATGGCGTCGCGCGGGGAGTTGGCGTGCACCGTGGACAGCGAGCCGTCGTGCCCGGTGTTCATCGCCTGGAGCATGTCGAGGCTCTCCCCGCCGCGGCACTCCCCCACCACGATGCGGTCGGGCCGCATGCGCAGCGAGTTCCGCACCAGGTCGCGGATGGTCACCGCGCCCTTGCCCTCGATGTTCGGCGGCCGGGATTCCAGCCGGACGACGTGCTCCTGCTGCAGCTGCAGCTCGACGGCGTCCTCGATGGTGACGATCCGCTCCCCGTCGGGGATGAACGAGGACAGCACGTTCAGCAGCGTCGTCTTCCCGGTGCCCGTACCGCCGGAGACGATCACGTTGAGCCGCGCGGCCACGCAGGCGTGCAGCAGCTCGGCCATCTCCGGCGACAGCGTGCCGAAGTCGATCAGGTTCTCGACCGTGAACGGGTCCTTCGAGAACTTCCGGATCGTCAGCGTCGAGCCGCTGAAGGCCAGCGGCGGGATGATCGCGTTGACGCGCGAACCGTCGGCCAGCCGAGCGTCGACCAGCGGCGAGGACTCGTCGATTCGCCGTCCCACCCTCGACACGATCCGGTCGATCACCCGCCGCAGGTGCTCCTCGGAGGTGAACCGCGAACCGGTGCGCAGCAGCTTGCCGCCCTGCTCGACGTAGACCCGGTCCGGACCGTTCACCATGATCTCGCTGACCGTGTCGTCGTCCAGCAGGCGCTGGAGCGGCCCGTAGCCGAGGACGTCGTCGGCCAGCTCGGCGGTCAGCCGCAGCCGCTCGTCGCTGCTGAGCGGCACCTTCTCCTCGTCGACGACCTCGTCGAGCTCCCCGAGGACGATGGTCCGCAGCGCCTCCTCGCTCAGGCCCGGGTCGTTCATCCGGCTGCCCATGCGCTCGAACAGGGCCTTGCCGACCCGGTCCTTGAGCCGGTTCAGGGCGTCGCTCGGCGGCGGGGGCGGTGGCGCCGCGGCCGGCCGCTGAGCGGGCACGGGAACGGCTGCCGGGGCGCCGGCCGACGGGGTCACGGTCGGGACGGCCTCCCCCCGCGCCACCTGCAGACGGTCGGCGAGGTTCATGACGGCCCCGTCACGACGCCGCCCGATGCTTGGCCCGGTACCGTCCCGGCTTCATCAGCGGGGTGGCCGCGAACCGCGACACCAGCCGGCGCAGCTCCTTGGCCATCGGGTCCTTGCGGCCGCTCTGCAGCAGCGGCACGCCCTGGTTGGTGGACGCCGGAACGGCCTTCGACCGGGGCAGGACGACGTCGACGCCGGTCCCGATCGTCGTCTCGACGTCGCGCACCGACAGGCCGCCCTTGGGGTCCGCGAAGTTCATGACCACGTGCCGGCCGGCCGGGATCATGCACAGCTCCCGGAGCACGTCGAGCTCCTTGCGCAGCCCGCGAACGCCGGGCACGTCCATGCTGCTGAGCATGACGACGTCCGTGGCGCGGTCGAGCGCGGCGAGTGTCTGCTCGGACAGTCCGGGCGCGGTGTCCACCACGACGTAGCGGAACTCCCGGGCGAGTGAGGCCAGCAGCCGGCTCACATCGTCGCCGGAGATGCCGTCGCCGGCCGCCGGCGACTCCGCGCCGCACACCGCGTAGAGGCCGCTCGGGTGCTGGGTGAGGAAGGTCTTCAGCACCATGGTGTCCTGGCTGGCGGGCCCGTGGACGGCGTCCGGGAGGCTGTACTCGGGCACCAGCCCCAGCGCCGACGCGACGTCACCGAACTGGACGTCGAGGTCGACGAGCACGGTCGACTGCGGAGCGGAGCTGGTCAGCCCGATCGCCAGGTTGGTCGACACCGTCGTCTTGCCGACGCCGCCCTTGGGGGACGCGATCGTGATGACGCGGCCGGTGTAGCGCGCGGTCTCCGCGACCGGGCGGAGCACCCGGCGGCGTCCGGAGGCGGCGGACCCGGCGCGGTCGATGGCCGTGCGGAGGTCCGGTACGTCCAGCCCGGGGGGAAGCAGGTCCCGTACGCCGGCCCGCATGGCCGCCTGCCACAGCTCGGCCGTCGGCTCGGCGATCATCACCACGCTGATCCCCGGGGCCTGCACGTCGAGCCGGGACGCCAGCGCGAGGGTCTCGACGATGCGTGCCATCGGACCGATGACCAGCACGTCGGGCAGCTCGCCGTCCACCAGCTGCTCGAACAGGCGGGTGGGCTCGGCCGGCAGCCGGCCGGGAGGCAGCACGGTGACGTCCCCCTCGGCCGCGTGCTTCACGCGGAGCGCCAGCTCCTCGTCGGCGGCGGCCAGGACGACGCGGCTCATGAGCCCGCCTCGCTGACGCTCGTCGGGCCCACTCGCCGGGCTGCTCTGCTCATCGGTGAGCTCGCACGCTCGCTCACTGATAGGCCCCCTTGTAGACGTTGCCGGGGTCGATGACGGCGGTTCCGCTCGTGTCGGAGCCGTCGGGCTCCAGAGAGAGCCAGAGCGTGCCCTGCTCCATGCCGAACACGATGGGCTCGGCCTCCTTCGAGGTGACGGCGAGCGTGATCATCAGGCTCTGCGTGGCGGTGGCCGCGGTCTGGGTCCCCGTCTTCGCGTTCGACGACGAGGCAGCCGCCGGTGCGCCCTGCACCTGCGTCACCAGCACCCGGTGCAGGACGGCATGCGTCTGGCCGCCGCCGTCGGGCGACTTCTGCGAGAGGTAGACGCCCACCGTGTCTCCGGCGACGAGCCGTCCACCGACCGCGCGCTGGGGCTCCAGGAGCACGCTGACCTCCTGGTCGCCCTTCGGGACGGCGACCGTGCCGGGGGTGCGGAGCGAGCTCGGCGGCGCGAACCGGCTGGCCAGCAGCTGCTCACCCGGCTTCAGGTCTGCGGTGGCGACCTGACCCGTGATGTCCTGCAGGCTGCGGACCCGGCCCGGAGCCGCCGCCACGGCCGGCAGCAACTCGGTGCGCACCAGGTCGGCGAGCCCGCTGGCCGGGGTTCCTTCAGCCACTGGCTTGACCACGACGAGCACCGAGACGGTGCTCATGCCCGCCATGGCGCGTCGGTCGGCACCGTGGGCGTAGGCCACGAGGACCAGCGCGCCCACGACGGCGAGCACCAGCGCCGTCAGCGCGGCGAGGAGTCGGCGTTTCACGGAGGCGGCTCCCTCATCGGATCAGTCGGAGGACGGAGGCACCGGTATCGGGGCCGTCGGAGGTGTAGGTGAAGCGGTCGGACAGGTCGACGTAGCGCTCGAAGTAGCCGGCGACGCAGCGCGCGTTGCCCGAGCACGGCGCGGGGCTCGTGCGGTACTGGCTGCTGCCGAGGTAGTAGCCGGTGAGCTTGAAGGCCGCGTAGCCGTAGACGTGGTACCAGGCGGTGTTCCCGGTGCCGCCGGCGTCGTCGTACAGGGGAAGCAGCACGACCTGGCCGAGCCAGCCGGAGAAGTCGGCTCCGGAACAGGCCGACGGGACGGAGTTGCCGGTCGACGACGGGGACCGGCCGTTCCGGGCGCTGGTCGCCTGGCACTTCCCAGGATCGGGCTGGAGATAGGCGAACCCGCCCGGGACGGCGTTGCCCGACGGGCCGGTGCAGCCGTCGGCGGCCGTCTTGGTGAACAGGATCGTGCTGGGCGTGGTGCTCGACAGCCCACCCACCTGCTTGGCGAAGGAGCAGAACGAGAAGGTCAGCGGCAGGACCGCCGTCCCGGATGCCGGGGTGCCCCACGCGACGGTGGCCGCGGCCGAGACGGCGGTGGCGTCGATGCCCAGCACCGGCGCGAACCAGTGCCGGGTGGGTTTGTCGCCGGTGACGGTCACGGTCATCGGCGCCGAGGACAGCACCGGCGGGGCTGCGGTCGCGCCGCCCTCGTTGGCGGCGACCAGCGCCGACGCGGTGGCCTGCATGTCGCCGCAGGCTCCGCGGGCGCAGTCCTGGGCGACGGCGAGTGCGGCGGCGTCGGCGGCGACCTGCAGCCGGGCGCGCTCGGCGTAGACGGCCCCGATGTCCACCGCGATGGCGGTGAAGCCGAGCATCGGCACCATGAGGAGCGCGATCATGACCGCCGCCGCACCGTGCTCGTCGGCGAGCCGGCGGCGCAGCCGCCGGAGGGGGCGCGGGGTCAGCCGTTGCATCGCATGACCCCGGACGCGTTCAGGTTCACCCCGGCCCCGAACAGGCCGGTGAAGAAGGTCAGCCGGTAGCTGATGCTGACGCGGACCGATGCGCCGGTCGTGTACGTCAGCGGACAGGACGCCGGCGAGATGGCGATCTCCCCGTCGGTCACCGAGGGGGTCAGTGACGACGCCACTGACCGCACCATCGAGCGGGCGGCGGTCGGGTCGTTCTGCAGGGCCATCGTCCGGACGCCCTCACGGGCGGCGGCCGACAGCGTGCCCTGCACCTGGAAGGCACGGCCGAACTCGGCGATGCCCACCGCGAAGAGGATGAGCAGCGGCGCGATGAAGGCGAACTCCACGGCGCTGGCGCCGCGCTCGGAGCGCAGTTGCGGCCACATCGCGATCACCTCCTCGCCTGGTGCTCGGCCGGGTCGCTGGTCGGGGGTGGTGCCCTGGATGGACCGCGGCGCAACGGCCCCGCGGTGGGGCCGTTGCGCCGGACAGCCGAATGCGGGGCGGAGGTGTCAGGGGAGCTGGTTGGCGATGCTGTTGAACAGATCGCGGATCTGCGTGCCGAGGAAGGTGACGGCGCCGATGATCACGACCGCGATGAAGCCGACCATGAGGCCGTACTCGACGGCGGTGGCGCCCTTTTCCTCGCGCTTCAGACGGTCCTGAGCGAACGCGACGAGGGTGACGAACGTGGCGTAGGCCTTGTACATGCGTGCTCCCGGAGGGTGTGCGCCGGCCAGGCCGGGTCGGGTGACCCGTCGTCGCGGCTGTGGGAGCGGTGTCGGGCGGACCTTTCGCGAACTTGAGGCTTCTTCACCCCGATGCCGGACACGTGTCACGCCGTCGAGGGCACGAGTCGCGCCGACGCTCACTCCGCGTGAGCGGATCTGCCGCGCAACGCCGCCCGAACTACCCGGCGGGGACACCCCCGGAGGATCGGTCCGGTGGGCCGAGCCTGGTTCCGGCGTAGCCGGTGCAGCTGTCCTCCGCGGAGGTCAGCCGCGGCCGGTCGCGCCGAGGTAGGCCGTGGCCCATTGTTCGCCCCAGCCCACGGCCAGTGCCGCTCCGCCCAGCATGGCCGGGCCGAAGGGCAGTTCGCCCCTCCTTCCGACCCGCCGGGCGGCGAGGAGGACGACCGCCACGACCGCCTGGACGGCGAACCCGGCCACGACCCCCACGACGAGGGCACCCCAGCCGAGCCAGCCGAGGTAGAGCCCGAGCAGCCCGGCCAGCTTGACGTCGCCCATCCCCAGGCCGGCCGGGGCGAGGAGGGCCAGCACCAGGAACACGAGGAACAGGACGACGGCGGCGAGGACGGCGCGCAGCAGCGTGGGCCATGCTCCGCCAGCGGCCGCGGCGAGGCCGAGGAGCAGCGCACCGGCGACGGCGGCCGGCAGCAGGATCCGGTTCGGCAGCAGCCGGTGCTCGAGATCGACCACGGCGAGCAGCACCCCGGCCGCGGCCAGCACCAGGAAGGCGGGCAACTGCCAGGAGAGCCCGAACCGGACCGCGGCCAGCGCGAACAGCACCGCCGTCGCGAGCGCATGCACGGCCGGTGGGATGCGGACGGAGACCGACCGCGGCGCCGGCTCCATTCCCGGTCGGCGGTCGGTCACGGCGGCTACCCTCGCACGCCGGCCGCCCGGCGCCGGGCCGAGCCGGACCGATCCGGCGCGTCGCCCGGCCGATGTCGCGGTCAGGCGATGACGGTGAAGAAGTCCCCCGCGCCGGCGAGGTCGATCACCCGGCGGACGATGCGAGGAGGGCGGCGCAGCAGGGGCGGGGGGCCACTCCGCCGGGCGTCCCCGGTCCGCCGGATCAGGAAGCTCAGGCCCCGGCAGTCGAGGAACGTCACCCCCGCCGCGTCGATGACGGCCGGGAAGGGGGCGGGGCCGCCCTCGGGTGCGTGCTGGTCGTACTCGGCGACGACGAAGCTGTCGATGTCGCCGCGCAGCCGCGCGACGGGCATGCCGCCCTCGTCGACGATGTCGATGCCGCCGGGCAGGTCCTCCGAACGAGCCGGATCCACGGGTATGTCCCCCTCGCCGACGGACCTCACGACCCGGCCCCGGGCGGTGGCCGGCCAGGTCAGCCTCGGCCGGGGGGCTGAGAACAGCCTGTCCGCGGCCTCCGTCGGCGCCTGTGAGCGGTGCGACCGAGGTCAGTTCCGCGTTTCGGGTCGACATCGGTCCACCGGAGCCGTTGTCAGGGAGGCAACAGCCTGCGGCACGGACGCGGCAGGTCCACCGGGGAGACCCGGCAACCACGGAGGGACAGGATGAGTCTGAGCATCGCCACGAACATCGCGTCGCTCACCGCCTGTCACGACCTGTCGCGTATGGACGGCGCGATGACGACGTCCCTGCAACGGCTCTCCTCCGGCTACCGCATCAACCGGGCCGCCGACGACGCCTCCGGCCTGGCCATCTCGGAGGGACTGCGGTCGCAGATCCGCGGCATGACCCAGGCCGCCCGCAACACCCAGGACGGCATCAGCGTCGTACGGACCGCGGACGGTGCCCTGGGCGCAACCACCGAGATCCTGCAGCGCATGCGGGACCTTTCCCTCCAGGCTGCCAACGCCGGCGCGCTGACCGGCGGTGAGACCGCCGGCATCCAGCGGGAGATCGACCAGCTCAGGGCCGAGGTGTCCCAGATCGCCGACACGACCACCTGGAACGGCACGAAGCTCCTGGACGGGACCTATCGCGGCACCTTCCAGGTCGGCGCCGACGTGGGGCAGACCCTCACCGTCATCATCGGGGGCGCCGGGTCGGGCATGGACGTCGCGGGGCTGGGTCTCTCGGCCGTCGACGTCACCAGCGCCGGCGGGGTCACCCTGCCGAGCACGGTCACCGACGCGGTGTCCGCGGACCAGGGCACCCCGACCTCCGGAACGGTGACCCTCGCCGGCGACTACGTGTCCGCGGGGACCTACCCGGCTGCGTTCGCCGGCCTCGAGGGAACGATCTCCTACAACGGGAAGTCCTTCGACCTCGGGTCGGTCGACTACACCGGCGCGGTGACGGCGACGGACTACATCGACAAGCTCAACGTCGCGGCCCTGCCGGTGCTCGGTACCTCCCACACGCCCTTCACCGGCAGCGCCGGCGGGCTTCTGTTCACCGGCGACACCCCAGGAGCCGGCTCGACCGCCCCTGACGCGGTCCGGCTGACCCCGGGGTACACCGGGCGGTCGGGCACCACTGCCGCGATCACCTCGATCGACGCTGCGATCGAGCGGATCTCCTCGATCCGGGCCGATCTCGGGGCCGTCGAGAACAGCTTCGAGCACACCGTCGACCGCCTCGACGTCGCCATCGCCAACACGTCGGCCTCCGACGGGCGCGTCCGGGACACGGCCATGGCGCAGGAGACGGTGAACTTCACCCGGATCCAGATGCTGACCCAGGCCGGCACGGCGATGCTGGCCCATGCCACGGGCGTTCCGCAGACGATCCTGAAGCTGCTGGGCTGACGCCGGCAACGGCCGGGGCCCCTGGGGACCCCGGCCGTCGGCCCGTCGAGCAGGCGTCAGGAAGCGGCCTTCACGAACTCGTCCGTGTAGGTCTTGCTCAGGTCGATGTTCTTGCCCTTCACGGAGGGGTTGGGCTGCAGGACGGCCAGGCAGGTCTTCGG
>JAODNJ010000192.1 GCA_025465155.1 Frankiales bacterium | reverse complement strand
CTACGTCTACCGGGCGCCGTTCCAGCTGCGGCTGCGGCTGGAGTTCCTGGAGTCCGGCGCCGTCACCACGATCCTCTTCCTCCTGCAGCCCGAGGACGCCGACTCGACCCGCATCTACAGCTGCCTGTTGCTCAACGCCGGCCCCGGGCAGCCGCTCCCGTCACCGGAGACCGTTGCCGAGGAGGTCGCCTTCGAGCGGAGGGTGCTGGCCGAGGACCTCGACCTGCAGGCGGAGATGCTCAGCACCGGGCTGCCGCTGGTCCTGCGCGACGAGCTGCACGTGCGCTCCGACCGGCTGGGCGTCGCGCTGCGGCGGGCCCTGGGCGACTTCGCCGCCACCGTCTGCGGGCGCACCGCCGCCTGAGCGGCTCCCCGGTCGACGTCAGCCGTCCCGGTCGTCCAGCCGCCGACGGCGGTGATCAGGGCCTCCACGACGGGACGGTCCTGCTCCGTCGACGAGAAGAAGAGGTCGGCGACCTCGTTCCCGAAGCGTGGCTGCGCCAGGTTCTCGAAGCCCAGGGAGTTGAACGCGCGGGCATATCGGGCGGTGGGCACGGCCGCCGTGATGGCCGCGTGCGCGTGTGCCGGGCCGGGTCCGCCGATGTTGTTCGTCGCGTCGACGATCAGCCGTCCGGCGAGCGCCCCGGCGTGTTCCTCGACGAGCCGGGCGACCCGAACACGACGGTGTGGCCGGCCCGTGCGAACGCGCGGCCCAGCGTTCCGCCGACGCTCCCGGTTCCCACCACGGCCACGGTGAGCGCACCCACCGGAGTCCGACCGGTTCCTGTGGACATCGTGTCCGTCATGGCCCCTCCAGGGGTTCCGCACGGTTGCTCCGCGCGTGCGTCGAGGCAACCGCCTCGCGGCGGCGGTTGTTCTCCCGCGAGACACGCAGCGGCGCGCCGAACGCCGGCGGCGAGTGCCAAGCTGCACGGCGTGATCGACCTGCTGCTGCGCAACGCCGTCCTCCCCCGCTCGACCGCGCCGGTCGATCTGGGGGTGGACGGCGGCGTGCTGGTCGAGGCGGCGGGGCAGGAGGCCCGGGAGACGATCGACCTCGGCGGCCGGCTGGTCACCCCGCCCCTGGTCGAGCCGCACATCCACCTCGACGCCGTCCTCACCGTCGGCCAGCCGCGGCCCAACGTGAGCGGCTCGCTGTTCGAGGGCATCGCGGTCTGGGCCGAGCGGGTGCGCGACCTCACCGTGGGCGACGTCCAGGCTCGGGTCCGGAAGGTGCTGCGCTGGCAGCTGGCCAACGGGGTGCAGTCCGTGCGCAGCCACGTGGACGTCTGCGACCCCGAGCTCACCGCCCTGCGGGCGCTGGTGGAGCTGCGCGAGGAGGTGCGCGGGATCGTCGACCTCCAGCTGGTGGCCTTTCCGCAGCAGGGGATCCTCGGCTTCCCCGACGGCAGGAAGCTCATGGAGAAGGCCTGCGACCTCGGCGCGGACGTCGTCGGCGGCATCCCGCACTACGAGCTGACGCGGGAGGACGGCGTCGCGTCGGTGCAGTTCCTCATGAGCCTCGCCGCGGACCGGGGACTGCTCGTCGACGTGCACTGCGACGAGACCGACGACGACCACTCGCGCTTCGTCGAAGTGATGGCCGCCGAGACCATCCGCCGTGGCATGGCCGGGCGGGTCACCGCCTCGCACACGACCGCGATGCACTCCTACAACGCGGCCTACGCCTACCGGCTGATCAACAACCTTGCCCGCTCGGGCATGCACTTCGTGACGAATCCACTGGACAACTCGGTGCTGCAGGGCCGGTTCGACCAGGGGCCGGTCCGGCGCGGGCACACCCGGGTCAAGCAGCTGCAGGAGGCCGGGCTGACCGTCTGCATCGGCCACGACTCGGTGATGGACCCCTGGTACCCCCTCGGGTACGGCGACCCCCTGCAGGCGGCCTTCGTGCTCGCCCACTTCGCGCACATGAGCGGCGCCGACGAGCTGCCCCGGCTGATCGACATGATCACCGTCGAGCCCGCCCGCACCCTGGCGCTGCCGGAGAACCGGCTGCGGCCGGGTGACCCCGCCGACCTCGTCGTCTTCGACGCCCCGACCGACGTCGACGCGCTGCGGTTGGTGGCCCGCCGGACGCTGGTGATGCGCGGCGGCAGGGTCCTGGCGCGCAGCGAGCCGGCCCGCACGACCGTGACCTGGGACGGCGCCGAGGAGGAGGTCACGTTCCTGAGGTGACGCCCGGCCGCCCGCGAACGGCTGGGATGCTGGACGGCGTGGTCTCCCCCGCACTGCGCCGCACCGCGATCGCCGCCGCCGTCCTGGCCTACCCCGTCAGCTGGGTGGTCCGCGCCGCCTGGGGCCTGCCGACGGCGCTGGGCGCCAGCCAGCGGCAGCTGCGCCCGATCGTCGCCGGCTCACCGCAGTTCAGCGACGGCAGGTTCCACAACACCCTCCCGACCCCCGCGCTGAAGCCGGCGAACGCCCGCGACGGCCTGCTGCGGCAGTGGCACGAGGAGCGGCACAACGGGCACCCGGGCGCCCCGGTGCCGCTGGCTCGCCCGGACATCCCCGCCGAGGCGGGAGAGCTGGCCGTCACCTGGTTCGGCCACGCCAGCGCGCTCCTGGAGGTCGACGGGCACAGGGTGCTGGTCGACCCGGTGTGGGGCGAGCGGGTCTCGCCGTCACCGACCCTGGGCCCGACCCGGCTGCACCCCACCCCGATGGCTCTCGAGGACCT
This sequence comes from Frankiales bacterium, assembly GCA_025465155.1. GTDB lineage: Bacteria > Actinomycetota > Actinomycetes > Mycobacteriales > Geodermatophilaceae > Geodermatophilus. The sequence goes on along the minus strand of JAODNJ010000192.1, from coordinate 10,028 downwards.
GCCGCCTGTCGATGCCGTCGTGATCTCCCACGACCACTACGACCACCTCGACCTGCCGACGGTGCGAGCCCTGCTGGCCGGGTCGACGGCGACGTTCGTCGTCCCGCTGGGGATCGGCATGCACCTGCGCGGGTGGGGGGTGCCCGAGGGCCGGATCGCGGAGCTGGACTGGGACGGCAGCACGACGGTCGGGGAGCTGACGATCACCTGCACGGAGGCCCGGCACTTCTCCGGCCGGTTCTTCGCGCGGGACACGACGCTCTGGGCCTCCTGGGTGATCACCGGGCCCCGGCACCGGGTCTTCTTCGGCGGGGACACCGGCTACACCCCCGCCTTCGCCGCGATCGGGGCCCGGTTCGGCCCGTTCGACCTCACCCTGCTGCCGGTCGGCGCATACAACGAGGCCTGGAGGTACATCCACATGGACCCCGAGGAGGCGGTCCGGGCGCACGGCGACCTCGGCGGCCGGGTGCTGCTGCCCATCCACTGGGCCACGTTCAACCTGGCGTTCCACCGCTGGGCCGAGCCGGTGCAGCGCGCCAGTGCGGCCGCCGCGCGCTCCGGCGTGAGGCTCGTCGTCCCGGTGCCCGGTCAGCGGGTCGACGTCCTCGACCCGCCGGAGCTGGCGGACTGGTGGTCCGAGGTGGGTTCCGAGTCCGACCGGCCCGCCGACGAGGCCGGCCGGCGGGGGAACCTCACACCACAGGGGTGACGTCGTCGGGTGGCGCGCCCTTCGGGGCAGCCTCCGAGGTGACGAGGACGGCGTCCTCCGGCTCGGATCCCCGCTGGACGGAGAAGAGCAGCGCGTAGAGCCCACCGGCCAGCAGGAAGCCGACGAAGAAGGCGATGTCGCCGATCTGCGGCACGTGCTTCGGGACCAGACCCGTGTAGAGCGACTGGTTGGCGAACAGCCAGACGGCCAGGACCATCGCGATCAGCATCGACGTCCAGCCGGCGAAGGGGTTGTGCCTGCGGTCGAACAGGAAACCGTCCACGCGGTGGCCCCGGCGCAGGAACTCGTCGGCGAGGTAGACGCCCAGCCACGGGCCGATCCAGTAGCTGATGACCAGCAGGAAGTTCTCGTACTTCGAGACGTCCTTGAGCCCCAGCCACGCGACGACCAGGCCCAGGACGCCGAAGACGACGGCGGTGATCGCGCGTGCGGCCTTCAGGGGGATCCTGAAGCCCATCGCGGTGAAGGACAGCGCACCGGAGTAGATGTTGATCGCGTTCGCGGCGATGGCGCCGAGCGCGATGGCCAGCAGCGTCAGGTCGCGGACGACGCTGCCCAGGTGCGATGTGAACGCGTCGGTCGGGTTGAGGCCCGTCGCGGTGGCGATGCTGGTCGAGGCCGCACCGGCCAGTTCGAGGATCAGGCAGGAGAGGAAGACGCCGAGCCCCGCCCACAGCCCGGTGGCGACCTTCGAGGCGGTCGGCGGGAGGTACCGGGTGTAGTCGGCGGCGTAGGGGTTCCAGCCCGCGGCATAGCCGAAGGTGGCGCCCACGATGATCAGGAAGCCGCCGAGGCCGGCACCGGAGCCGCCGCCGGAATAGGAGCCCTTGGCGAACGTGACGATGCAGGCGATCAGGAAGATGATCCCCAGCACAGGGGCCGCGTAGCGCTCGAACGCCTGGACCAGGTTGTGCCCCAGGTAGGCGATCACGATCTGGATGATCACCACGATCAGGAGGCAGAGCCACGACGGCATCTTCGTCAGCGAGCTCAGCGCCAGCGCCCCGCTGACCGAGTTGACGGCGAACCAGCCGATGCCGGCGATCACCGCGTTCAGCCCCGCCGGCAGCGCGTTGCCCCACCAGCCGAACGGGATGCGCGAGAGCACCATCTGCGGCACGCCGAAAGCCGGCCCGCGGGCCGACAGCAGCGCGTGCGTGATCGAGCCGAGCCCCGTGCCGATGAGGATCGCCAGCGCGGCCTGCCAGAACGGCAGGCCGATGATCCCGGTGGCCAGGACCCCGAGGAAGACCGTCGCGAACTCGAGGTTGGGCGACAGCCACGTCCAGAGAAGCTGGACGGGCCGGCCGTGGCGCTCGCGCAGGGGCACGAACTCCGCCCCGCCGGGCTCGACGGCGATGACCTTGGTGCCGTAGTCACCGGGACGGACGTCCGCGACGACGGCTTCGGACTTCTTGGTCGGTGCGGCCATCGGCACTTCGGGCTCCCTCGGTCGGTGGTCGGGCGCCGAAACGGTAGGTCTGCCGTCGACGGCCCGGGTTTCACGCCGGTTACGTTCGACCGCGATTGTCGCCACTGTCCCGGCGATGAGCCACCGTTGGGGCGACCCCGGCCACAGCCGTGACCTGCATTTTCGAGACGAGCGAGATCCGGTCAGCGCAGCAGCTTGGACAGCCGGCGATCGGCCAGCGGCTTGCCCCCGGTCTGGCAGGTCGGGCAGTACTGCAGCGACGTGTCGGCGAAGCTGACCTCGCGCACCGTGTCGCCGCAGACCGGGCACGGCAGCCCGGTGCGGGCGTGCACCTGCAGGCCCGACCGCTTCTCGCCCTTCATGGTGGCGGCCTTCTGGCCGGCCTGGCGCGCCAGCGCGTCGGCGAGCGTGGCCCGCATGGCGTCGTGGAGACGGACCAGTTCGTCGTCGTTCAGCTTGTCGGCCATCTTGAACGGCGACAGGCGCGCGGCGTGCAGGATCTCGTCGGAGTAGGCATTGCCGATCCCGGCGAGGAGCGTCTGGTCGGTGAGCGCTCCCTTGAGCTGACCGGAACGACTCCTCATGAGGGCCGCGAACTGCTCGCGATCGACGGCCATCGCGTCCGGACCCAGGCGGGCGATGCCCGGCACCTCGGCCGGGGAACGGACGACGTACACCGCCAGGCCCTTGCGCGTCCCCTGCTCGGTGAGGTCGAAGCCCTCTGCCACATCACCCCCGCCCGACCCACCCTCGAGATGCACCCGCAGCGCGAGGGGACCCTTGCCCGGCTTCGGCGGTGCCGGCGGCAGCCCACTGCGCCAGTGCAGCCAGCCGGCGCGGGCGAGGTGCACCACCAGGTGCAGGCCGGAGACGTCGAGGTCGAGGAACTTGCCGTGCCGGCTCGCTCCGGTGACCTCCAGCCCGGCCAGCGCCGACAGCGGCGGATCGAAGGTCTTGATCGCCTGGACCGCGGCGAGATCCACCCGCGTCACGACCTTGCCGACGGCGTTCTCCCGCAGGAACGCGGCCAGCGCCTCCACCTCGGGCAACTCGGGCACACGACCATGATCCACGCCCCCGCCACCGTCCCGCCCCGCGTTCCACCAGAATCGCCAGTTCGGTGGAACGCGCGGGAGGCGGTCAGGCGCGGATGTCGCTCCGGCCCACCTGTGCGGTGGCACCGGGCTCCTGCCGGGCCTGCTCGGCGACGGCGGCGGCCACCGCCTCGGTCGCCGCCGGGTCGAAGACGCTCGGGATGATGTAGTTGGCGTTGAGCTGGTCGTCGGTGACGACGGCGGCCAGCGCGTCGGCCGCGGCCAGCAGCATGCCGTCGGTGATCTCGGTGGCCCGCGCGTCGAGCAGCCCGCGGAAGACCCCGGGGAAGGCGAGCTCGTTGTTGATCTGGTTCGGCAGGTCGGAGCGCCCCGACGCCACGACGGCGGCGTACTGGCGGGCGCGGACAGGGTCGACCTCGGGCGTCGGGTTGGCCATCGGAAAGACGATGGCCCGATCCTTCATCCGGGCGAGCGCCTCGACGGGCAGCACGTTGCCGGCACTGACCCCGATGAAGACGTCGGCGCCGTCGAGCGCGTCCGGCAGCTCACCGCGCCGTCCCTCGGGGTTGGTGAGCCGGGCGAGCTCGAGCTTCGCCCCGGCCAGCCGGTCGTCGTCGGGCGAGATGATGCCTTCGCGGTCCCAGACCAGCACGCTGCCGACCCCGGCGCGCAGCAGCAGATGCACGATCGCCGTCCCGGCCGCGCCACCCCCGGCCACCACGACCCGCACGTCCGGGAGCCGCTTGTCCACGACACGCAGGGCGTTGCGGAGTGCGGCCAGCGCCACGATGGCCGTGCCGTGCTGGTCGTCGTGGAAGACCGGGATATCCAGCTTCTCGCGCAGCCGGGCCTCGATCTCGAAGCAGCGGGGGGCCGCGATGTCCTCGAGGTTGATACCGCCGAAGCCGGGGGCGATGAGCTCGACCGTGCGCACGATCTCGTCGACGTCCTGGGTGTCCAGGCAGATCGGCCAGGCGTCGATGTCGGCGAACCGCTTGAACAGCACGGCCTTGCCCTCCATCACCGGCATGGCCGCGCCGGGGCCGATGTCGCCGAGGCCGAGCACCGCCGACCCGTCGGTGACGACGGCGACGGTGTTGCCCTTGATGGTGAGCCGGCGGACGTCCTCCGGGTTGTCCGCCAGCGCCATGCACACCCGGGCCACCCCGGGCGTATAGGCCATCGAGAGGTCGTCGCGGGTCTTGAGCGGCACCTTGGACGCGACCTCCAGCTTGCCGCCGAGGTGCAACAGGAATGTCCGGTCGCTGACCTTGCGGACCTTCACCCCGGGGACCGAACGAAGCGCGCCGACCATCTCCTCGGAGTGGGCGGCGTCGGCGGCCGAGCAGGTGACGTCGACGGTGAGCCCGTCCGAGCGGCTGTCTACGACGTCGATGGCGGTGACCGCGCCGCCGGCGCCCCCGACGGCGGTGGCGATGCGACCGATGCTGGCCGGGTCCCCGTCGGCGGTGAGCCGCACGGTGATCGAGTAGGACGCCGAGGTGACCGGGCCGCGCGGCGGGGTGGCGGGTTCGCCCAGGTCGGTGTCGTCGGTGCCGGTCTGCGGAGGGGTGTCGATGCTCATCTCGGCTCCATGGTCGCACCGCCGCCCGGAACGCGGCAGACGGCGGTGCCGAGGGTGGCCGATCCCACTCACGGGGAGGCCTGGGCCGCCCGCCGCTCGGCCGCCGCCTTGAGACCCGCGCAGAACTGGCGGAACGACGGGTTGAGGTCGGGGGTGGTGCGGCCCAGGAGGAAGGCGAGCGGGCCGGTGTGGTCCTCCCGCACCGTGACGACGGTGCCGCCGTCGTCCTGCTGGTCGAGGTGGTAGGTGCGCTCGATGACGGCCAGGCGGAAGGGCAGCCCGGCCTGCCAGCGCATCCCTTCCCGCGGGCGCAGCTCGGTGACGGTCACGGAGAACGGCCGGCTGCGGATCATCGTGGCGTGGATGGTGAGCCGTTCGCCGAGGGCGACCCGGCCGTCCACCCGGTCGACGCCGGAATCCCAGTCCCGCCAGCTGCCGACGTCGGTCAGGACGTCCCACACGACGTCCGGAGGGGCGTCGATCCGCGCCGAGGCCTCGAAGCTCCTCATCGGTTCCTCCCGGTGCGACGGCGGACTCCCGCGAGTGTGCCCCCGCGGAGCGCGGGCGGAAAGCGGGCGGGGCGATCAGCCGCGCAGCCGCGGTGCGGCGAGGTCCACCGGCCGGGCGGCCGCCGCCTCCCCGGCCCGGCCCCTCGCCCAGGCCACGACGCCGTTGACGTCGACGCCGTGCGGAGGCGCGGCCGAGTAAGCGGCCACATTCGCCGCCCCCCTGTCCAGGAGGGTGGCGGCGCCGCGCGGGTTGCCCCGGGCGGCGTGGGTCAGCCCGACCGCGAGCTGGGCCAGCCCCCGCCACAACTGCCGCTCCTCCTCGGGAGCCGACTTCCAGGCGTCCTCGAGCACCTCGTGCGCGTGGAACGGTCGTCCACGATCGAGCAGTTCCTGCGCCTCGGCCAGCGCTCGCTCCGGCGTCCGGATCACTCCCTCGGCCGCGCGCTCCTCGCCCACGGTGCCGTACGGCTGCGGCCGTCCGAGCGCGTCGCGGGGGCGGGCGTTCCGCGCCCGCCCCGTCTCGTCGCGATCCCGATCCACAGCCACGGCCCGATCCTCCCCCGGCCGGCCCCGGCCCGTCGGCACAGGTCTCCCTCGGAGAACGACGGCGGCCGGGTTCCGCATCCGGCTCGCGATCAGCCGGTTGCCACCGGCGCCTGCATCCGCTCCGAGACCCGCCGGTGGACGGCGAGCTGCTCGTCCAGCCCCGCATGCACCGGGACGCCGTCCTCGACCACCGGACGCCCGGCGACCACGGTGTGCCGGGCCGCCACCGGGCCGCAGCGCAGCCAGGCCTCGACCGGATCCGACAGCGCCCCGGCGAACGCCGGTCCGGCAAGCGACCACACCACCAGGTCCCCGCAGGCGCCGACCGACAGCTGGCCGATCTCCCCGGTGCGCCCCAGGCAGGCGGCCCCGCCCCGGGTGGCCATCTCCAGCGCGTCGCGAGCCGACATCGCGCCCGCACCGTGGCGCAACCTGCCCTGCAGCATCGCCGTCCGCGCCTCCAGCCACAGGGACGCCGAATCCGCGGACGCCGAGCCGTCCACGCCGAGGCCGACCGGCACACCGGCCGCACGCAGCTCTGCCACCGGGGCCAGCCCGCTGCCCAGGATCATGTTGGACGACGGGCAGTGCGCGGCCGCGACGCCTGCCGCGCCCAGCCGGGTCACCTCGCCGCCGGACGGCCACACGACGTGCGCCAGCCAGACGCGGTCGGTCATCCAGCCCACGTCCGCGAGGTAGTCGACCGGGCGACGGCCGAAGCGCTCCAGGCAGAAGGCGGTTTCGTCCTCGGTCTCGCACAGGTGGGTGTGCAGCCGCACGTCGAGGTCCGCGGCCAGCCCGGCGGTGCGGCTCATCAGCTCCGCCGAGACGCTGAACGGCGAGCACGGGGCGAGCGCGATGCGGGTCATGGCCGTCGCCGACCGGTCGTGGTGGGCGTCGACCAGGCGCTCGGAGTCGGCGAGGATCTCGTCGTCGTCCTGGACCACCGAGTCAGGCGGCAGCCCGCCGTCCTTCACCGACAGCGACATCGAGCCGCGCGTCGGGTGGAAGCGCATGCCGAGGTCGCGCGCCGCGGCGATCTCCGCCGAGATGAGGTCACCCGCCCCCCGCGGATGGACGTAGAGGTGGTCGGTCGAGGTCGTGCAGCCGGCGACGGCCAGCTCGGTGAGGCCGACGTACGCGCTGACGTAGGCAGCCTCCTCGTCCAGCCGGGCCCAGAGCGGGTAGAGCGTGACCAGCCAGTCGAACAGGCCGCCGGTCAGCGCGGGGGCGAAGGCGCGGGTCAGGTTCTGGTACAGGTGGTGGTGGGTGTTGACCAGCCCCGGCGTCACCAGGCAGCCGCGGGCATCCAGCGTGCGCGCGGCGTCCGGCCGCGGGTCCGCCGGGCCCCCGATCCCGCTCACCACGCCCTCGGTGATCGCGACCCAGCCGCCCGGAATCTCGCGGCGGCCGTCGTCCACCGTCGCCAGCAGATCGGCATCGGTCACCAGCAGGTCGGCGGCCCCGTCGGCCATTCCTCAGGCCTCCCGGCCGTCGACGAGCCGCGCCACCTCGGGAGGCAGCGCGTCCGGGAGCGGCCGGCCGACGAGCCGGCCGGCCGGCTCGGGCGGAACGCCGACCGAACGCAGGACCTCGAGCTGCTGGACGTCGGGCAGGGCTCCGAACCAGCGCCGGCCCAGCGCCGCCCGGCCGGCCGGTGTCGGCCGCCCCCACAGCCGCAGCCGCGCCATCCCGCCGTCGGGAAGGACGTCGAGCCGCACCCGCTCCACGGGCCGGCCGCCGTCCAGGACGAACCTGTGCCGGGTGTCGGGCTGCAGCCGGCTGCGCGGCAGCACGACGACCTCGCCGTCCGGACCCCAGCCGGTCACCGACGCCGTCGCCGGGGCGTTCCCGAGGAAGTACGAGGTGTCCAGCTCGGCCAGGGTCACGACCCCTTCGCAGGCCAGCGCGACCTCGACCCAGTCGTTGCCCGGGCCCCGGCGGCGCCGCGTCTCCCAGCCCTCCCCCATCGACCGGGCCCGGCCGGGTGCCAGCAGCTGGGCCGGCCGGCCGTAGAACTCGTCGCTGACGGCGGTGACACGGCCGCCGTTCTCCAGGGCGGCCAGGTCGAGCGGCCCGGCGTCCAGGATCCGCGGGTCGGGGACCGCGGTGCCGTGCACCCGCAGCCGCGCGACCCCGCCGTCGGGGTGGATGGACAGCCGCACATGGGTGACCCGGCGCGCCGAATCGACCGCGAAGGCGTTCGCCGTGTCACCGGCGAGCTCCGAGAGCGGCAGCAGCGGCTGCCAGTCCGCCTTCTCGAGCTCGGCGACCGACGGCTGGCCCTCCACGGCCGCGCCGTCCACCGAGGCGCGCGGGGGGTAGTTGCCGGTGAAGTGCGCGGTGTCGACGACGACGCCGGCGACGATCCCCGGCACGCCGAGCCGCACGATCGCCCAGTCGGACCCCGGGCTGCGCCGGCGTCGGGTCTCCCACCCGTCGTACTCCTTGCCGCGGTGGCCGAACTCCGCCCGCGCGACCGGCGGGTGCGGAAGGATCAGGTTCTCCTTCGCCGCGAAGAACTCGTCGTTGGCCGCGACGGCCGCCCCGCCCAGGGTGCGGTCGGCGAGGTCGGGCAGCTGGGCGAACGCGTCCATCGGGCTCCCTCGGCGGATCGGACCGGCGCGGGTCACTGTCGCACGGCCCGGGTAGGAGCCCGGTGCCAGCGACGCCATCCACCGAGGAGGACGCATGACCACGCCCGACGAGGACGACCTGCGCGAACGCGCCCGCACGCACGTGGAGCAGCTGCCCGCCGAGACCGCGCTCGGCAATCCGGATCCGGCCGGCGGGGTGATGGACGACCCCAAGATCCTCGACCAGGCCGCCGAGGAGGAAGACCAGAGCTGACCTGCAGGGGCCATCCCACGGGCCGACGAAGATCCGGCCCCCTCCTGGCGTGCACCGAGCCTGCACGCGGCACGGGGTGGGGCTCCTTCTTCAGGCGCTCCCCCGGCGCAGCAACCGGCCGTGGGGAGCGCCGTCGGCGGGCTCGCCGCGCAGCCACGTCCGCCGCACCACCCCGGTCAGCGAGCGACCCGCGTAGGGCGTGACGGGGTTGCGGTGCTCGAGCGCTCCGACCGTGAACCGGTCGTCGGGTGCGAACGCCACCAGGTCGGCGTCCCGGCCGACGGCGATGGCGCCCTTCCCCGGCAGCCGGGCCAGCCGCGCCGGCCGTTCCGCCATCCACCGCACCACCTGCTCCAGCTCGATGCCGCGCGCCCGCGCACCCGTCCAGGCGGCAGCCAGCGAGATCTGCAGCGAGGCGATACCGCCCCAGGCCAGCCCGAAGTCACCGACGTCGAGCCGCTTGAGCTCCGGCGTGCAGGGCGAGTGGTCGCTCACCACGAGATCGATGCCGCCGTCGGCCAGCGCGGCCCACAGCGCCTCGCGGTGCGCGGCCTGGCGGATCGGCGGACAGCATTTGAACGACGTCGCACCGTCGGGCACCTGCTCGGCGGCGAAGGTCAGGTAGTGCGGGCAGGTCTCCACGGTGATCCGCACCCCCTCCGCCCGCGCCCGCCGCAGCATCGGGAGCGCGCCGGCGTCCGCGAGATGCACGACATGCACCCGCGCCCCGGTGTCCCGGGCGGCGGCGATCAGCCCGCCGATCGCGGTCTCCTCGGCCTCCGCCGGGCGCGAGGCCAGGAACCGCGCGTAACTCGGACCGTCCGGTTCGGGGGCGGCCGCGATCAGTCGGGCGTCCTCGGCGTGCGCGATCAGCAGCCAGTCGAGGCTCGCCACCTCGACGAGCGCGGCGCGGAGCCCCTCGTCGTCCAGCGGCGGGAACTCGGGCACCCCGGAGTCGAGCAGGAAGCACTTGAACCCGACGACGCCGGCCTCGTGCAGTCGGCGCAGCTGATCGAGATTGCCCGGGACCGCACCACCCCAGAAGGCGACGTCGACCGCCACCTGCGCCCCGGCCGCCTCACGTTTCACGTGCAACGCCTGGAGCGTCGTCGTGGGCGGGATCGAGTTGAGGGGCATGTCGACGATCGTGGTGACGCCCCCGGCGGCCGCGGCCCTGGTCGCCGTGGCGAACCCTTCCCATTCCGTGCGGCCCGGCTCGTTGACGTGTACGTGGCTGTCGACCAGCCCGGGCAGGAGGACCTCGTCGTCGGCCAGGGTGACGGCCTCCCCCGGCGCCTCGTCGTAGCCGGTCACCGCG
>JAODNJ010000107.1 GCA_025465155.1 Frankiales bacterium | reverse complement strand
TTCCGCGGGCCGGGCCGGACCGAGCGTGATGGTGCACGTGGGACAGTGGAGCCGTGACCGAATCGACCGCACCCGCGCGCCGGGCCGTCCTGCACACCAACCACGGCGACATCACCGTGGATCTCTTCCCGGACCACGCCCCCAAGACCGTGGCCAACTTCGCGGATCTGGCGGAGGGACGGCGGGAGTGGACCCACCCGCAGACCCGCGCGAAGACGACGGACCGGCTCTACGACGGGACGGTGTTCCACCGGATCATCGACGGTTTCATGATCCAGGGTGGGGACCCGCTCGGTCAGGGCGTCGGCGGTCCCGGCTACCAGTTCGGCGACGAGATCCACCCCGACCTCGCCTTCACCAAGCCGTACCTGCTCGCCATGGCCAACGCCGGACCCGGTACCAACGGGTCCCAGTTCTTCATCACCGTCGCGGCGACGTCCTGGCTGACCGGCAAGCACACCATCTTCGGTGAGGTGGCCGACCAGGCCGGCCGCGACGTGGTGGACCGCCTGGCCAAGGTGCCGACCGCCCGCGGTGACCGTCCGGTGGAGGACGTCGTCCTCGAGTCCGTCGAGGTGCAACGCAGCTGACAGAGCAGCAGCCGGCGCCGCCGACCACCTTCTGCTACCGGCACCCCGACCGGCCCACCGGCGTCGCCTGCGGCCGGTGCGGCCGGCCGATCTGCCCGGAGTGCATGACGCCGGCGTCCGTCGGCTTCCAGTGCCCCGACTGCGTGCGGGAGGGCTCGGCCGGCGTGCGCGCCCCCCGGGCCCCCCGCGGCAACGGCCTGCGCGGCGCGGCAGGGCAATGGGGTCCGGTGACGCTGGGGCTCATCGCCGTCAACGTGGCGCTGTTCGTCATCACGTCGATCGCGGCCGCCTTCGCCGGGGCCAGCCCGCTGAACAACTACGACGACGACCTGTGGCGGCAGCTCGCCCAGGTGCCGGTCCTCGTCCAGCTCGGTGACTGGTGGCGGATCGTCACCGCCGCGTTCGAGCATGTCGGACTCGTGCACCTGGTGCTCAACATGCTGGCGCTGCTGGTGTTCGGCAGCGAGCTCGAGCGGGCGCTCGGCCGCTGGCGCTTCCTCGGCGTCTACCTGGTGTCGCTCCTCGGCGGGGCCGCGGCGATCCAGCTGTTCAGCAACCCCCTGCAGCCCGTGGCCGGCGCCTCGACGGCGATCTACGGCCTGCTGGGCGCCCTCGGCGTGATCCTCCTGGCAAGGAGGCAGAGCCTGCGCGGGCTGGTCACCCTGGTGGTCCTCAACGTGATCATCAGCGTGGTGGTCCCCGGTATCTCGATCGTCGGTCACCTGGGCGGACTGGTGGTGGGTGCCGCGGCCGCGGGCGTCGTCGTCGTCGCCCGCCGCCGGCCGGCGCTCCAGGCGGCCGGTCTCGTGCTGCTGGGCGTGGTCCTCGTCGTGCTGGCCCTGACCGCGCCCGTGGGATCGATCGCCGGCTACTGAGCCCCGGCCGCCAGCGACCGCAGCGCCGTCGCGACCTCGTCAGGGTCGCTGCCGAGGTCGCGGCGACCGAGCAGCACCAGGAGCCCGTCGTCGTCCGGGCCGGCGGCCGTGTCCAGCTCCAGGACCCGGTTACGCACCCCGAAGCGCCGCGTCGTGCGCACCCGGACGCGGAGCCCGGGCCAGGCCAGCTCGGCCCGCCCCCCGAGGGTCCGGACGACGACGCCGGTCGGACCCGCTGTCAGCCGCGGCCTCAGCAGCGCGTCCCGCGCGGCGAGGCCGAGGACGAGCAGGGCCGCGGCGCCCACGAGGAGCCGCCCGGCGGCGTCCACCGCCAGCACGGCGAGGGCCAGCCCCAGCCCGATCGCGCCGAGGGCGGCCGTCTCGCCGGCGCGGGGTGACCACTGCACCCTCTCAGCTTCCCAGGCCTCCGGACGAGCCGGGCGGAGACATCCTGTGGACGAAGGCATATCCGCACGTCGGCATGGGTAGGGGCACCGTGAACAGCACGGATCGGTCCGTGCGGGCCGGCGCACTTGTCGACTCGTCCACACCTGGGTACACAGCTGGGGACAGAGTCACAGGCCTGTAGTTACGCTGCTGCCCTTCCCGTCACACGCGTCCCAGTCGGGGCATTTGTGCAGGTCAACCGCGATCAGCCGGCCGACGGGTCTCCACACTCGGTGGACAACCCTGGGGGCGGGGCGCCATGTCGACCTGTGGACGGCGCCGAAGGGCTGTGCACAGCGTCCACGGTCGCCCGGACGACGAAGGCCCCCGCCCCGGAACAGGGGCGAGGGCCTCGACGAGAGCCGGTCGGCGGAGCTCAGCGCCAGCGCATCGACATGACCAGGCCCACCACCATCGCGCCGAAACCGATCGCGAAGTTCCAGGCGGACAGGGTGACCATGAACGGGATCTTGTCGCCGGCCACGTAGTACACGACGATCCACACCAGGCCGAGGATCAGCAGCGCGACCATGAGCGGCGCGTACCAGCGCGGGCTCGGCCGGGCCGCACGGGCGGCGCTGGTGCGGTTCTGCAGAACGCCTTCGGGCGGCGTATACACCGACTTCTTGCGCACCTTGGACTTGGGCACCGCGGGAACTCCCTCCCAGGGCCGGGTCGTCGTCGCCGGCCGTGACGGTCTCCAGCCTAAGCTGTCGGGACGACGGAACCGCCGTCACGCCGTCGGCGTCGACGATGGTCGGCCAGGGAAGGCCGCCTGTCCGCAGGATCGCGGGGAGGCCGCGCGGTGGTCAGCACGATGCGCGGCACGGCGGCCCAACGGATGCGCTCCATCCGCCGGCCGTCCGGCTGGGCAGTGCTGGTACCGGTGGTCGCCCTGGCCGCGGGCCTGCTCTTCGCCACGTCCGAGCGCACCGCGCAGGGCACGAACCTCCGCGGCGGCGAAGTGCTCCAGCTCTCGGGCCTGATCGAGCAGCGCAACGCCGAGATCGCCAAGCAGGAGGCAGAGCTGGCCGACCTGCAGCAGCAGGTCCAGCACCTGACCCGGCAGGCTGCTTCCCGTGACGGTGCGGTGGCGGCGGCGCAGGCCTCCGGCGACAGCGGCACCCTGTCGGCCGGTCTGGTCGCGCTGGCCGGACCGGGCGTCGCGATCACGCTGGACGATGCCCCCACGCGGACGGACGGGACGCTGCCGCCCAACGCCAGGCCGGACGATCTGGTCATCCACCAGTCGGACGTGCAGGCGGTGGTGAACGCCCTGTGGGCGGCCGGTGCCGACGGGGTGGCGGTGATGGACCAGCGGCTGGTGGCGACCAGCGCCGTCCGGTGCGTCGGCAACGTGCTGCTCCTGCAGGGCCGCACCTACTCACCGCCGTTCGTCATCACCGCGGTGGCGAATGGAGCGGCGGTTCGGGGACAGCTGGCCGCCTCGCCGGAGGTCGCCATCCTGCAGCAGGCCGTGGACGCCTTCGGGCTGACGTTCACCGTCCACGACCGCTCGTCGGTCACCGTGCCGGCGTACAAGGGAGCACTGGACATGCGCTACGCCGCTCCCCACTGAGGAACAGGGGCTGACGCCCCTCGGTGCGGCGTGTACACCTGAGGGCGTGACCGAACGGCCGGTGCTCGTCGTCGACAACTTCGACAGTTTCGTCTACAACCTCGTCCAGTACCTGGGGCAGCTGGGCGTGCACTGCATCGTCCGGCGCAACGACGAGGTGACGGTCGACGAGCTCTACGACCTCGACGTCGCGGGCGTGCTGCTCTCGCCCGGTCCCGGGACGCCCGCCGGCGCCGGGGTGACCGTGCCTATGGTCCGCGCTGCCGCGGAGGCCGGAACACCTGTCCTCGGCGTCTGCCTGGGCCACCAGGCGGTCGCCGAGGCGTTCGGTGCCCGTGTGGTGCGGGCCCCGGAGCTCCTGCACGGCAAGACCAGTGAGGTGCTGCACGAGGGGGCGGGCGTCCTGGCCGGCCTTCCCTCGCCGTTCACCGCCACCCGCTACCACTCCCTGGCGGTGGACCCTGGAACCGTGCCGCCCGAGCTCGAGGTCACCGGCGCCACCGCGAGCGGCGTCATCATGGCCCTCCGCCACCGCGAACTGCCGATCGAAGGCGTGCAGTTCCACCCCGAGTCGGTGCTGACGGAGGGCGGTCACCAGATGCTGGCCACCTGGCTGGCCACCTGCGGGCTGGATCCCGAGCCGGGGCTCCTCGAAGCCGCTGCCGCCTCGGCCCGCCGGCTCTCCTCGGCCACCGCCTGAACCCGCTCAGACGGCTCCAGACGCGACGAGGCCCCCTCCCGGGACTCCCGGGGGAGGGGGCCTCGTCGCGTTACGTCAGGGAGACTTCGACGGTGACGTAGAGGGCGACGTCGATGGGCTGCTCGGCGCCGGAGCCGTCGTCGGTGTCGGCACGGCCACCTGCAGTGTGATCTTGTCGTTCGGCCCGATGGGGCTGTTGGGCGGTGGCGCCGAGCCGGCGACCGTTCCCTGGGGCACATCGCTCCGCTCCACCGTGACCGTCTCGATGTTGGCCGTGCTGACGCCCAGGTCCACGAGCTGCTGCCGTGCCGCGGCCTCGGTCTTCCCCGTGAGGTCGGGGAGTGTCACGGTGCCCTTCGAGACGTTGAGCGAGATCGCGGTGTCGGGCGCCACGGAGGAGTTCGCGGTCGGCTGGGTGGAGACGACCGTGCCCTTGGGCTGCAGGCTGTCGACGTTGGTCACCGTGATGTTCCCGGTGAAGCCCTGTTGCTGGAGGGTGGCCTTGGCCTGGGTGACGGTCTGGCCGGTCACGTCGGGGACGGCCAGCGTGTTGGGGCCGGCACCGGCGACCACGTTGACCGTGCTCCCCTTGTCCACCTGCGCGCCGCCGGCCGGGTTGGTGCTGATCACCTTCCCCTTCTGCTCCGCGGTGCTTGCGGCGGTCGTCACGGCGACCTTGAGGCCCTTGGCCTCGAGCGCCTGGGTGGCGGCCGCCTGGTCCAGGCCCACCACGTTGGGCACTGCCACCTGGGCGACGGTCGGCGTCTGGGGCTTGCTGCTCCCCGAGTTGAGCACGAGGATCGCCGTGACGATGCCGGCCAGGAGCAGCACGCCGACGATGCTGGCGACGAGGATCAGCCGCCGACGGCGCTGTCGCTGGTAGGCCTCCTCGTCCTCGTCGTCCCACCGGTCGTCGCGGTCGTAGCCGTAGGCGGCCGGTGCGGCGCCGAGGATGGTGGTCTTCTCCTCGTCGCCCATGACGGGCGTGGCCTCCACCCGCTGGCCGGCGATCGCCCGCAGCAGGTCGTTGCGCATGTCCGCGGCTGACTGGTAGCGGTTGGCCGGGTTCTTGCTCATCGCCTTGAGCAGGATCGCGTCGAGCTCCGGGGGGATCTCCGGGTTGATCGACGACGGCAGCCGCGGGTCCTCGCGCACGTGCTGGTAGGCCACCGACACGGGGGAGTCGCCGGTGAACGGGGGCGCGCCGGTGACGAGCTCGTAGAGCAGGCAGCCCACCGAGTAGACGTCGGACCGCGCGTCCACGCTCTCGCCGCGGGCCTGCTCGGGAGAGAGGTACTGGGCGGTGCCGATGACGGCGGCCGTCGAGGTCATCGTCGCGGCGGAGTCGGAGACCGCCCGCGCGATGCCGAAGTCCATGACCTTGACCGTGCCCTGGGGCGTGATCATCACGTTCCCGGGCTTCACGTCCCGGTGCACGATGCCGTTGCGGTGGCTGAAGTCGAGGGCGCCGCAGATGTCCGCGGACAGGCTCATCGCCCGCTCGGGGCTCAGCCGGCCCTCGCGGCGGAGGACGTCGCGCAGCGTCTCGCCCTCGACGTACTCCATGACGATGTACGGGGTGGCACCGCTGCCGGTGCGGTCCTCGCCGGTGTCGTAGACGGCGACGATCGCGGGATGGTTCAGCGAGGCGGCGGCCTGCGCCTCCCGCCGGAAGCGCACCTGGAACGACGGGTCGCGGGCGAGGTCGCTGCGCAGCACCTTGACGGCCACCTCGCGGCCCAGCCGCAGATCGCGACCGCGGTGTACCTCTGCCATTCCACCGCGTCCGAGGACCCCGCCGATCTCATAGCGCTCACCGAGCACCTGCGGGGTGGTCATGAACGATCCTCTCGGGCGGTACGGCGCCGCGCCGGAGCGGACACGGGGCCGCCGGGGAGCGTAACCGCTGGGCCGCCCGGAACCCGG
>JAODNJ010000054.1 GCA_025465155.1 Frankiales bacterium | reverse complement strand
GGGCAGAGGACTGATCACAGCATTCCCCTCGCATCTTCCTCACAGACAGCGGCCCCCTCAGGATGCCCGCGCCGAACCGTGCGAGAACGCAAAAACACCTGGCGTCGTCCCCATGGACCCCACAATGACGGCATCCCCCCGACTCGGCCACACCGCCGTGACCGCCGCCGATGTCATGGACCTGCTCGAATCGCCGTCGCCAACGTCGCGGCGCCCACCATCCGTGCCGACCTCGACGGCACGTACCCCGCCCCACGACGACGCACCACCGCCTCGGGTTCATCTATCTCCGCCATCACAAGCGCCATCCCGTAGAGTTGCACAACGACAATCCCGGTGCCGAGAGCACGGGTGCCGGGCACCACGGCAAGCCGGCACCGGGGCGCCCGGGACCGGCGACCACCTGGCCACAGCCACGGCTGCAGGCGTCCCCTTGACCAAATGTCACAAGGCGGGAGGTCGCGCCCACCAGCTGGTGGCAGGCTTCGGGTCAAGGGTTGCCGTATGGAGGGCGCGAGAGCGTGATGGGTGCGGGTGTGCTGCGGGTCGCTCCCCTGCCTGGGGAGACGACGTGGTCGCTGCCGTGCAGGATCGCCACCCGGTATGCAATGGCACCCGGCGATCTGCTGCCCGGCTGGCAGTGGGCGAACGCCCGCCCCCAAGGGCCCGGCGGGGCGACGCGGCCGGACGCGGAGGTGCTGCTCAACCGGGCCGGGCAGCGGGCGGGGCGCCGTCTTCACGGCCGGGATGGCGTCTCCATCGCTTTGCAGCGGGCCTTATACCGCCGATCGGTGTGCTGCAGGAACTGCAGACCCGCCTTGGCCAGCTTTTCGAGCTTTTCGTCGTCGACCCCGAAGTTCACCAGATAGCCGTCAGCTGCACGGCTCACGTCACAGACCTCGGCGGCACGGAGATTGGGCCAAAAGCGGCCATGCGCGAAGCCGGAGGCCACGCGCCACAGCGCCCGCGTCTGGGCGGGTTCCAGCTGAGCGGTCGCCGCAGCTTCAGCGATGATCTTTGTCGCGCTCGGCCTCGGCAGCCCCGGAAGGCCCAAGCTGACGGCGAGCTGCCGGACTTCTTCATACCGCTGGGTGCCGGTCCTCCCCCAAGGACCGGTGACGTAGTTGACGTCCGCCTCATGGTCGGCCCGGTTGCGGAAGTCTTCAGCCCACAGAGTGAGCGTGCGGTGCCAGCGCTCGACTCGATCCTTGCCGTCCAGCAGCCATACGGCCATAGCGAAGTTCTCCAGGGCGGCTCGTAGCAGCGTCCAGGGGCTGACCGGATCCACCTGTCGTGCCTCTGTCACGAGCTGGATCAGGGCTTCGACATGAAGGAGACCTGTTGAGAAGGACGAACTGATGAACTTGGATGCGCCCCATGGATGCAGCGGCTTATCGTCTGCGGCCAAGCTGCTGCGGGCCTGGGATCGGGCAGCAGCCTGAAGTGGTCCTCGGCTCGATACTCCGCGGCAGCAGCGAAGAGCGGGGCCAGATAGGAGAAGTCATCCATTCCTGGGGCGGAAGCGCTCATAGTTGGGCCAGGCTACGCACCTTCATGGCGTTGCGCCTGCGGTTATCCGGGGAACGGTATGGGCTCGAGTCGGGAGTCCGGGCGTACGAGACGCTGTCGACAGGCGAACCGCCGACGGCGGACCGGCCTGGGCAATAACGGGTAGCACTAGCCAAGGAGCACTACCAGCATTGGCGCATGACGCACGAGCCAAAGCCAACGCCGCCGTGGTTCATCGAACACCTCGGACGCTACACGGAATCGGACAGCGACCAGCCCGAGCTCAAGCAGCTTGGCCTCGCCATGTCGCTCCTCCACTACGCCGTCTACGCACAGCAGGAGTTCCCGTACGAGACCACGTTCCCCAACGACATGGCCAGCGCGGCATGCATGGCACAGGCATTCGAGCAGCTCGAGGCCGCCACAGTGATGCTCTCGTACGGTTTCTACGGCGTGGTGCGCAACATCCTCCGCTCTGTGTACGAGTCGGCCGGTCTGGGGCGCACTCTTGCCAAGGATCCTGCGATGGCTGACAAGTGGCTTCGTAAGAACCAGTGGTGGCCCGACGGCAAGGTCCGGCAGTGGCTCGCGGACAATCGCGTTGTCTCGGATGACAAGGTGCAGCTGTACCGGAACTACTACAAGGAGGCCAGTGCATGGACGCACCCGACCGCGACATCCTGCATGGGTCAGTTCACACCGACCGAGACGGGGCTGGTCCTCAGGCGCGGTATCCCGTTCGACGCTGAAAAGTCCCGGGCGATGACAGCCGAGATCGCCGCCACCGCCGTCTTCGTCTGCTTCGCCATGCGTAACAGCGTCGTGGATGAGGCAGCCATCGATCCGCAGTGGCGCCGTGACCTGTATGAACTCGCCCGTGAGCAATCCGGTGAAGCCGAGCTGCATCTTGACCGGGACTGGACAGCTGAACAGGAAAAGTACGACGCGGTGATGGCCCGGCTCCAAGACGTAAGCAGCCTCGATGAGGTACTCAACACCCACCCGCGCTCGTGGAGGAACCTGACGTCACCTGATGACGCGACGTCGAACAGCGCCCCCGAACAGGACGACGATGCCTGCAGGTGAGGGGGCGGCCCCGCCGAATGTCGGCGGGGCCGCCCTTCCACGTGGCCGGCCGGGGTGGTGCTCAGTCCCGGAAGTAGCTCGGGGCGATGCGCTTGAGGCGGTCGTCGTCCTCGGTGACCCGCTCCAGGAAGATGTGAAGGCCGTCGTCGAAGACGCCGTGGTGGTCGAAGCTCATCCACGAGTCCACCACCCGGTAGCGGTCCCCCAGAACGACCCCTGTGCCGATCGTGTGGGGCTCGGAAAGTCGTCGCCGCAGGTCAAGCCGCATAGCGGTACTCGTTAATGGCGCCGCCGAGGATGCGGGTGCGCAGGAGTCTGCGGACTTCGAGGTCGTGCACGGTGATGGGCTGCTGGTCGGCGCCCGGAGGTAGTTGGTTGCGTGCTCGGTGG
>JAODNJ010000023.1 GCA_025465155.1 Frankiales bacterium | reverse complement strand
ACCGCAGGGCCTCCTGGGCGGTGAGCGACCGGGCCTCCCAGCGGGACGGGAGCACGCAGAGATCCGCGGCCGCCAGGAGGTCGGCCACGTCGTCGCGCCGGCCGAGCAGGGTGACCGGCAGGCGCTCGGCGCGGATGCGGGCGGCGAGCTCCTGCTGGAGCGGTCCGTCGCCGGCGATGGCCACCTGTGGCGGCGCGGACAGCCGCGCATCGGAGCTCCAGCGGGCGACGGCGTCGAGCAGGACGTCGTAGCCCTTCTGTGGGTGCAGCCGCCCGACCGCGACGATCAGCGGCCGCCCCTCGGCCATCCCGAGCTCGGCGCGCACGGAGGCCGGGTTCCGGCCCGCGGCCGGCAGCGGCGGGGCCGACACCGGGGCCACCCGTACGTCCGGGGCGCCCAGCCGGCGGGCGTTCTCCGCGAGGTCCGGGGACGCGGCGAGCACGAGATCGGCACTCCGGATCGCGGCCCGCTCGGCCGACCCGAGGAGCCGGCGCAGGACCCCCCCGCCGCCGGGCAGCGCGTTGTGCACGGTGAGCACGAGCGGCGTGCGGGATCGGGCCAGGCGGCGGGCGGCGGCGGCCACGAGCCCGGCGCGCAGGCCGTGGGCGTGCACCAGATCGGCGTCCGAGGTCGCCCGGCGCAGCGCGATCACCGCACGCACGTCGGCCGCCGGGGCCAGCCCGGCCGAGATCTCCACCGCGGCGAAGCCCGCGCCGGCCGCGGCGAATCCGAAGAGCTCGTCGGTGGCCCGGGGACCGCAGACGCTGACCTGGGCCCCGGCGTCCCGCACCGGCGGCAGGACCGAACGGACGTGGGTGCCGACGCCGCCGGTGCTCGTGGCCAGCACCTCGGCGATGCGCCGTCCGTGAAGGGGCAGCTCCGCGGAGCCGGCCGTCGTCTCCCCCATCCACTCACCCATCGGATACCTCTGGCCGACCCGTCGCCCGAAGCCCGCGTACCGCCGCCCGCAGCGGCCGGCCGGCTGTGGGCGCCACGACCACCGCGCCCACCACCAGGACGACCGCGGCCACCACCACCCCGGCTCCGATGGCGGCGAGCACGCCGCCGCGCGGCACCTGATCGGCCCCGAGGAGGGCGGCCACGGCCAGTCCGGCGACGGCCCCGGCCGCGGCGCCGGCCAGCGCGGGGACACCGATCCGTCCCAGTCCGGCGAGCGCACCGCGGCCGGCGATGCGGTAGGTCGCGATGACCAGCCCCAGCCCCGCGACGCTGATCCCCACGCTGTGCCCGGCGGCGAGGGCGAGGGCGCGGTCGCCGACCGGCAGGACCCGGGAGAGGACGACGTCCGCGGCGACGGCGAGCAGCCAGCCGCCGACGACGCAGCCGGTCGGCGCCCGCCACACCCCCCGCGCGTACAGCGCCCGGGTCAGGAGGGCCAGGAGCGCGTAGCCCACCAGCCCCGGCGCGAACCCCATGATCGCCGCCCGCATCGCCGCGGCGGAGCCACTGGTCGCGCTGGTGGCGTAGAAGACGCGCGCCAGTGGGCCGGCGGCCGCGACGAGCACGGCGGCGGCTCCCGCGGCGGCCACCACCGTCACGACGGCGACCGGGGCGAGCGCGGTGCGGAAGGCCGGCTCGTCGCGCGCCTCCGCGGCGCCGGTGAGCACCGGGTAGACCGACGTCGCCAGCGGCACGGCCAGCGCGCCCCACGGGAGCAGGAAGACGGTCATCGCCGCGGTGTAGACCAGCTGCGTCCCACCGGCCGTGCCGTCGCCCGCGAGCCGGATCGCGACCCCCGCGGTGAGCTGCTGCCCGGCCAGCGTCAGGACCCCGGCCACCGCCAGCCGCCGCACCCGGGGGCCGACGCCGGCCGGGAACCGCAGGACCGGCCGCAGCCCGAGTCGCAGCCGCAGGAGTGAAGGCACGAGGGTGAGCGCCAGCGCGGCCACGCCGAGCGTCGTCCCGAGGCCGAGCGCGAGCTCCGCGCCGGCCGGCACACCGGTCGCGGACGAGCCACCCCCCAGGGCCACGTAGAGCAGGTAGCCCGACGCGACGACCACGCTGGAGGCCAGCGGAGCGACGGCCGCCCCGGCGAAGCGCCGGTGCGCCTGCAGGATCCCGGTGAGCACGACCGTGAGCCCGTACAGGACCACCTGCGGGGCGAACACCAGCAGGAACCGCGCCGCGAGCGGCACGGCGCCCTCGCAGCGGTTGTCGCCGCCGAGGACCAGCCGGGCGATCGGTTCGGCCAGCAGCATGACCGCGACCGCGAGCGGCACGAGGATCACGAGCGTCCAGCCGAGCAGGGCCGACGCCGTCCTCCGGACCTGCTCGGCGTCCCCGGCCGCGACGCCGCCGGCGAGCATCGGGACGACGAGGCCGGCCAGCGCGCCGCCGGCGACCACCTCGAAGACGATGTTCGGGACGGTGTTGGCGGCGGTGTAGATGCCTCCCACGCAGCCCGGGACGGTATTGGTCAGCACCAGCGTGCGACCGAAGCCGGCGATCCGGGACACCACCGTGAGGACGGAGATGAGGACCGCGGCGGCGGCGACCCCGCGGACGACCCGGCGCCGCCCGGAGTCCTCCGCCACCGGTGCGGGGGGCTGCGCGCCGGTCACGACGGCCGGCGGCCGAGCCGGTCCAGGCCGCGCAGGCCCGGGGTGGCCTCGATGACCCGGGTGAAGCTGACCTTCTCGCTGGCCAGGTTCAGCGCGACGACGACGGCGAGCAGCCCGGCCCGGGCGTCCCCGCGGCGCACCGCCGCCAGCCGCAGGCCGACGAGGGCGCCGACGGCGTTCGCGCCGCAGTCGCCCAGCATGACCCGTTCTCCCAGATCGTCGGGAAGGGCCGCCGCGGCCGCGCCGAGCGTTCCCGCGGCCAGCCCCCCGGCCGGCCCTCCGAGGCCGGCCGCGGACGCCAGGACGACCGCCTTCGCGGCCCGGCCCGGCCGCAGGTCCAGCAGGTTGAGCACGTTCGCCGTGCCGGCGACCAGCCCGGTGGTGAGGAGCGCGTCGACGAATCCGCCGGCGCCCCGCCGGCGTGGGGTCAGCAGCGCGGCGGCGAGCGAGGCGGCGCCGATGCCGGCCACCTTGACCGCGCCGGCCGAGACCCGCCCCTGGCGGAGCGCGTCCAGGTGGCCGGCCAGGCCCTTGTCGGCCGCCTGCTCGGGACGGGCGCCGGCGAGGTCGTCGTATGCACCCACCGCGCCGGACACCGTGCCGACGACGGCCGCGGCCGCGCGGTAGCCGGCCGGGGTGCCCAAGACGGCGCTGAGGGTGGCGGCGCCGGCCACGGCGGGGCCACCCAGCAGCGAGACCGGACGGCCGGCGAAGTTCGTGCGCCGCCACGTCGAGCCGGCCGGGCGGCCCATGAGCACGGCGGCACCCGCCAGCGCCGCTCGGGTCGCAGCTGCCCCGACGAGCGCTGCGGTTCCCCGTGCGCGCCCGGCCGCGCGGCTCACGGGGTGGCGCCGGCCACCGGCGGGACCGGCTGCGTGTCCTGCCCGGTGCCGTACTTCCCGGACGTCCCCTGCCGCTCACGGCTCAGCGCCAGGACGCTGCTGAGCTGACCGGCCGGCGTCGTGACGTTGTCGACCGTGGACACGGCGGCCGAGACCGTCGGGTTGTTCCGGAGCACACCGACCAGGCCGTTGTTCCCGGCCGAGGTCGCGTCGCCGGCCACGACCGCGCCGGAGCCGGCCGCGTCGAGAGCTGCGGCCAGGTCGACCAGGGCGGCGTTGCGCGTGCCGGCGTCCTTGCCCGTGAACGCGTCGGCCGTCAGCAGGAGGGCGTAGTCCGAAGGGGTCACCGAGGAGCTGTCCTGCGACAGCGCGTGCAGCGCCGACAGCCCGGCCAGGACCGAGGAGATCGCCGCGGTGTCGGTGCCCGCGGTCGTCTGCTGGCTCGGCGTCATCAGCACGTCGGCGAGGAGCGCCGCGACCAGCTGCCTGGCGTCGTCGGTCTGGGGCAGGGTGACGGTGGCGGGCTTTCCCGGGCCGGTGACGTAGGTCTGGATCGCCGAGGCCTGCCCGGGGTCGGTGTAGGCAGGCTGGAGGTGGATGATGCCGCTCACGCTGCCGCCGGCCTGGCCGACGAGCGCGCCGATCTTCTGGATCGTGTCGGCAGGGACCTTGTCGTTGGCGGCGATCAGCAGGACCTTGCGGCCGGTCAGGCTGGCGCTGACCAGGGCCGGCGCCACCGCCTGCTCGAACGCATTGCCCGCGCTGACCTGGGACTTCAACTGCCGCGTCTGGTCCTCCAGCGACCGCTTGTCCTGCTCCAGGGAGCTGACCTGGCCCTTGATGTCGGTGAGCAGCGGCTGGTTGAGCGCGGTCGTGCCGATGACGATCCCCAGCGCGATCGCCAGGAAGACGGCGATCAGCGAGACCAGGTGGTAGCGGAAGTCGATCACGAGAAGAGGTTCTCCAGCCAGAACACGAAGCTGTTCCATTGATCGACCAGAAGGCCGAAGTAGATCCGGCCGGCCGTCGACACCGCCAAGGCGGCGCCGATCGCTGCGAACGCGGCGAGGAAGAGGATCACCAGCGCCGCCGTGGAGATGCGACTCCGGTAGAGCCGGCTCACGCCCTTGGCGTCGACGAGCTTGCCGCCCAGCCGCAGCCGCGTGAGGAAGGTGGAGGCCATGCCGCCGCGCCCCTTGTCGAGGAACTCCACGAGCGTGGCATGCGTGCCGACGGCGACGATGAGCTTGGCGCCCTTATCGTCCGCCAGGAGCATCGCGATGTCCTCGCTGGTCGCCGCCGCTGGGAAGGTGACGGGTTCGATGCCGAGCTCCTGAACGCGCGGAAGACCGGGCGCGCGCCCGTCCGGGTAGGCGTGGACGACGACCTCGGCCCCGGAGGTCAGCGCGGAATCGCTGACGGAGTCCATGTCGCCGACGATCATGTCGGGCTGGTAACCGGCCTCGATGAGGGCGTCCGCTCCGCCGTCCACGCCGATCAGCACTGGCCGGTAGTCACGGATGTAGGACCGCAGCGCGCCGAGGTCCTCCTTGTAGTCGTAGCCGCGGACGACGATCAGCACGTGCCGGCCGTCGATCGGCGTGCTGACGTCCGGAACCCCGACTCCGTCGAGCAGGAGCGCGCGCTCCCGCTTCATGTACTCCATCGTGTTGGCGGCGAAGGCCTCGAGCTGGGCCGACAGGCCGGCGCGGGCCTCGGCCATCGACAGCGCGATGGTGTCGGTGGTCTGCTCGACACCCTTCGCCACCACCTCGCCGTCCGCGGCGTACAGGGTGGCGTCCTCCAGACGGACCTGCGCGCCCTCCTTGAGCCGGCCGAAGACCTCCTTGCCGACGCCGTCGATCAGCGGGATGCCGGCGGCGGTGAGGATCTCCGGACCGAGGTTCGGATAGCGCCCGGAGATGCTGGAGGCGGCATTGACCACCGCGGACACCCGGCAGCCGACCAGCGCGTCGGCGCTCACCCGGTCGATGTCGACGTGGTCGATGACCGCGATGTCGCCCGGTCGCAGGCGCTTGGTCAGGTTCTTCGTGCGACGGTCCAGCCGCACGGTGCCGGCCACCCCGATCGCCGGTTCCTGGGGCCGGCCACGACGAAGAGTGCCGATCCGCATGCCCCGATGCTGCCACGCGGTCGGAAAACAGCAGCCTTTCGACGCGCTTTCGCGATCTTCCCCTCACGCAGCGTGTCCGACACCACGGCGGCGCGACACGCCGGTCGTGGCCCTCCGCACGGCCCGAAGGGCAGCCGGAGAGCCGTCACTAGCGTGGCGGGCGTGACTGGTGGGACTTCAGCGGCAAGGCCGACCGCGCGCGCCCCGGCGGAGCCTGAGGACCAGGCACCGCCTCACTCCGAGGCCGTGATCAGGGCGGTTCCCTCGGAGCGCCGTGAGCCGCCGGTGCGTCCCGCCCTGGTTCCCGAGCCGGTCCCCGCACGGCCCGCCGTCCCCAGGACTCCCGTGACCCCGGAGTCAGGGACGGCGGACCGTGCGGTCACCCCGGCGGCGGGCACCACGGCGGGCACCGCCCGGGAGGTGCCCCGGTCGGCCCCGCGGCCGCGACGCGGCACCGGTGCACGGGAGCGGCGCCGGCAGGAGACCCGCGCCCGGATCGTGGACGCCGCCTCGGAGCTGTTCGGCCAGCGCGGGTTCGACGCGGTGAGCGTGCTGGAGATCGCCCGGCGCGCGGGCGTCGTCGAGAAGACCGTGTTCAACCACTTCCCCGTCAAGGAGGGGCTGGTCTTCGAGAGCGACCCTCCGATCCGTTCCGCCCTGCTCGACGCCGTTCACAGGCGCCCCGCGGGCGAGTCGATCGCAGCGGCGGCGGGAAGCTTCGTCGTCGCGGCCATGGCGGTCCTCGGCAGTCCCGACGCGGCGGAGGGCGTGGCCGAGATGGCACGGATCGTGCGCGGCAGCCGGACGCTGCAGATCCGCGAGCGGGAGATCCTCGGCGAGCTCACCGCTGCGCTGGCCGGGCGGATCGCCGAGGAGACCGGCGCCGCCCCGGGCGCACTGGAGCCGTGGCTGGCCGCGAACGCCGTCCTCGGCCTGTATGCGGCGCTGCTGGACCTGGCCCGGGACCGCGTGCTGGAGGGCACGACAGGGCCGGCGCTGTCGGCCGAGCTGAAGAGCCGTGGCGAGCGCGGGCTGGCGCTGCTGCAGTTCGGCCTGGCGGGCTACGCCAAGCGCCGCTGACGGCCCGCCGCCGGCCTACGGCGGGCGCGCAGGTCAGACGGACATCTGCAGAGCCCGGAGCAACTGCGCGGAGCGGTCGCCCGGGACCTCGGGATTCCGGGTGAACAGCGCGACGGCGACCATGTACTCGTGTTCGCCGGCCCAGCCACGGCCCTCGGCACACAACCGGCGGATGTGCTCGGCGACCTTGGGCTCGCTGCTGTAGCGGCCGTAGTCCAGCCCCATGGCGAGGAAATTGGCCACCCGGTAACCGAGGTCCGCCGCGGTGGAGACGGTCGTCAGGGGGTCGGCGTAGCTCGGGACGGCGACGATCACGTTGTCGTAGCCGGCCTTGAGCAGCGCGAGCACGAGGTCGTTGCCGTACACGCCACCCCACAGCTCCGGCATGCGGATGTGGCGGTCGGGCGCCGGGATGTACGGCGGGTTGGCGATGACCGTGCTGACCGGCGCGCTGCCCGCTGAATCCGCCTGGTCGAAGAAGTCACCGAGCTCGACGGTGTAGCGGTCGCCGACCCCACGACCGGCGACGTTCTCCATGGCCCGCTCCACCGAGTCCTCGCTGATGTCGTAGCCGCGGACCCGCAGACCGGGCAGGCGACGGACCACCTCGGCGATCACGGACGCGTCGCCGGTGCCCAGCTCGACGACCCCCTCGTCCTCCCAGCGCAGCTGGTCCCGGTACTGCTGGAGCAGCAGGCAGACGGAGAAGCCGTAGTGCGCCGACTCGTCTGCGGAGGAGAAGCAGCTCATCGGAGGCCGCCCTGGCCGGCGTCGATGGCTGAGTGGAGCAGCTCTGCACTGAGCCGAAGTCGGTTGCGCACGACCGGCCCCTACCCTGCCCAGGTCCGGGCCATGCAAAGGGCCACCCGTCCTGACGTTCAGTGGCCCGTCGCCGCCGCAACGGCGAGCAGCTCACGTGCGTGCGCCTGCCCGGTATCGCTGTCGGCGAGGCCGGAGAGCATGCGCGCCAGCTCCCGCACCCGGTCCTCCCCGGCCACCGCTCGGATGTCGGTGGCCGTCACCCCGGCCGCGGTGTCGGGTGACTTGTCGACGACGAGGTGGGTGTCGGCGTACGCCGCCACCTGCGCCAGGTGGGTGACGACGACGACCTGGTGGTCGGCGGCCAGCCGCGCGAGCCGCCGGCCGATCTCCCCGGCGGCCTGTCCGCCCACTCCGGCGTCGACCTCGTCGAAGACCATGAGCGGTACGGGGTCCGCGCCGGCGAAGACGACCTCGATGGCCAGCATGACGCGGGAGAGCTCGCCACCGGACGCCCCGCGGTGCACCGGCCGGGCCGGAGCGCCCGGATGGGCGGCGAGCAGCAGGACGACCTCGTCGATCCCGTCCGGACCCGGGTTGTCGGGGTCGCACGCGACGGAGAAGGACACCTGGGCGCTCTTCATCGCCAGGCCGGCCAGCTCCCTGCCGACCTCGGCCGCGAAACCGTCGGCCGCGGCGCGGCGGCCGGCAGAGACGCGTTCCCCGAGCTCGGCGACCTCGGCGCGGGCCGCGTCCCGGGCCGCGGCCAGCGTCTCGAGGGCCTCGTCGGAGACGTCGAGCTCGGCCAGTCGGTCCCGGGCGTCCTCGGCCCAGCCCAGCACGCCGGCCACGCCCTCACCGGGGCCGGCGTACTTGCGGATCAGCGCCGTGATCACCGCCCGGCGGTCCAGAACCTCTGCGAGCCGGCCGGGGTCGGCGTCGAGGTCGGCGACGTAACCGGCCAGCTGCACGGAGACGTCGGACACGACGGCGACCGCATCGGCGATGTCCTGGGCCAGCAGGACCAGAGTGGGGTCATCGGAGCCGGCCAGCGCCCGCTCGGCGACGGCCAGCGCGGCGGTCGCGTCCCGCTCGAACTCGCCGCCGCCGAGGTCGCCGGTCACGTCGCCGACCAGGGACAGCCGGGCCTCGTCGGCGGCGGCGCGCAGCGCATCGGCGTCGCCGAGCCGTTTGGCCTGGGTGTCCAGCGCCTCGTCCTCACCGGGCTCGGGGGCGACGGCGCTGATCTCGTCGAGTCCGAGCCGGAGCAGGTCGGCGGCCTGGGCCAGCTCGCGGGCCTGGCTGCGGCGGCGGTCGAGGTCGGTAGCCAGCTGCCGCCAGTGGTGGAATGCCTGGCGGTACCGGTCGAGCAGTTCCAGGTGCGCGGCGCCGGCGTAGCGGTCCAGCGCCCGTCGCTGCTCGGCCGGGCGGGACAGCCGCAGCTGATCGGTCTGTCCGTGCACGGCCAGCAGGCCCTCGGCCAGCTCGGCGATCACCCCGACCGGCACGCTCCGGCCACCGAGGTGTGCGCGTGAGCGGCCCTCCGCGCTGACCGTGCGGGCGAGGATGAGGCTGCCGTCGTCGTCGGGCTCGGCCCCGGCCTCGGCGGCCCGCTCCCACACCGGTGACCCGGCGGGGAGGACCAGCCGGCCCTCCACCCCTGCCCGGCCGTTGGCCCGGACCCGTCCCGGGTCGGCGCGGCCGCCGAAGAGGAGCGTCAGCCCGGTGACGACCATGGTCTTTCCGGCTCCCGTCTCGCCGGTGACGACGGTGAGCCCGGGCCCGAGCTCGAGGGTGGCGTCCTCGATGGCGCCGAGCCCGCGGATGCGCAGCTCGGTGAGGCGGCCGGGCCCATGCGGGCTGTTGGCCGGCTCGCCGGCGGCCGCGGAGGCAGCACCGGCCGGCGCGGGAGGGACGGCTGCGAGGTCAGGCGTCGTCGTTCGCGCGGGCACCGAGCCCCTCCCCCGTGGACGTGGCGGCGCCGTCCCCGGTGACGAAGTCGCGGCTCAACACGTTGCGGCTGGTGTAGAGCTCGTGCCCCGGACCGGCGTGCCGGACATCGCGGAAGCCGCGGACGGGCAGCCCGAACTTCGCGACCAACCGATCGCCGAAGGTGGCCGCGTGAACGCGGGCGATCCGCACCGGCCGATCCGAGCGGCGGACGTCGACGCGCCCACCGTGCGGAACGTCGACGACCCGGCGGCCGTCGGCCGAGACCCGGGCGCGGGTGCCGTCGGGTGGGATGGCCACGGTCAGTACCGAATGGGGCGACGTGACCAGCGGCCGGGCGAAGAGTGCGTGCGCGTTGGTCGGCACCAGCAGCAGCGCCTCGACGTCGGGCCAGACGACCGGGCCGCCCGCGGAGAAGGCATAGGCCGTGGATCCGGTGGGGGTGGCGCAGAGGACTCCGTCGCAGCCGAAACTGGTCAGCGGCCGCCCGTCGATGGCGATGATGACGTCGAGCACCCGTGAGCGCTCCATCTTCTCGATCGACGCCTCGTTGAGGGCCCACGTGCCGCCCACGACCGTGCCGTCGGCGTCGAGGACGTCGACGTCGAGGGCGAGCCGCTCCTCGACGGAGTAGGCGCACCGTTCGATCGCGATGAGCGTCTCCTCGACCGCCTCCGGCTCGGTCTCCGCGAGGAAACCGACGCGGCCGAGGTTGATGCCCATGAGCGCCGCGTTGCTGGGGCGGGCCAGCTCCGCGGCACGCAGGAACGTGCCGTCACCGCCGAAGACGAGGACGATCTCGGTGCTGTCCGCGGCCTCGGGACCCGACGGCACCACCTCGGCGCCGTCGATGGCCAGCGCCTCCGCCTCGTCGGCCAGCACGCGTACCAGGAGGCCACCGCGGAGGAGCCGCTCGGCCGAGCTGCGCGCGAGATCGACGATGTCGCGCCGCCCGGTGTGCACGGCGAACAGGACGCGTCGCGGCCCGCCGTCGGCGGGGGTGCACGCATCGACCTCGCCCGGCGACGTCACCCGTCCTCCTTCCCGGTGGCGATCGGTTCCAGGAGACTGCCCGCGGCGGCGCGCCGCGATGCTGCCCTCACTGTCACTGTGGTCCCTCCTCGACCGCCCGCTGGACGTCCTCGTCCCGGAGCGGGCCGGCGTCGCGACGCAACCACAGGAAGAACTCGACGTTGCCTGCGGGTCCGGGCAACGGGCTGGCCACG
>JAODNJ010000007.1 GCA_025465155.1 Frankiales bacterium | reverse complement strand
CGGGTGAGCCTTCCCGAGTGGGCCCGGGAGGCGCCGCACCGCTGCCTGTACTCCTCCGACGTCAGCGGGGTCGTCGAGCAGTACGCGTGGGACCGGGAGACCGACACCCACCGTCAGGTCACCGACCGGCCCAACGGCAGCCTGATCGGGACGCTCAGCCCGGACGGCGAGACGGTGTGGTGGTTCGCGGACACCGACGGCGACGAGTTCGGGATCTGGATGACCCAGCCGTTCGCCGGCGGACCGGACGCCGTCGCCGTCCCCGAGGTCGAGGCTGCCTACCCGAGCGGCCTGGAGGTCGGCCGGACGCTCGCCGCCCTCGGCCGCTCGACCGACGACGGCAGCGAGCTCTGGGTCGCCCCGTACGCGACCGTCCCGCGGGTGATCTACCGGCACGAGGACCCGGCGTCGGTGGACGCGCTGACCCACGACGACGAACTGCTGGTCATGTCCCACTCCGAGCACGGCGACCCGCGCTACCCCGCGCTCCGGGTGCTCCGGACCGCCTCGCTCATCGAGGGCACCGACTCCGTCGTCCTGGACAAGTGGGACGGCGAGGGGCGTGGGCTGCACGCGCTGGAGTTCGGCCCCCTGCCGGGCGACCGGCGGCTCCTGGTCGGGCACGAGCGGCGCGGTCGCGAGGAGCTGCTGATCTGGGACGTCGAGTCCGACACCGAGACCGAGATCGTCCTCGACCTGCCCGGCGACGTGACGGCGGGCTGGTACGCGGACGGCTCGGGTCTGCTCGTCGGACACGACCACGCCGCCCGCACCGAGCTCTACCGCTACGACCTCGACTCGGGGCGGCTGGAGAAGCTGGACACCCCGCCCGGCGTCGTCCGCGGGGGCACCGCCCGCCCCGACGGCAGCGTCGAGCTGGCGTGGTCGTCGTCGGTGAAGGCCCCGGTGATCCGGCGGGCGGACGGGCCGGTCGTCCTGTCGGTCACCGACGAGGCGCCCCCGGACGGATACCCGGTCGAGGACCGCTGGGTGCCCGGCCCCGGCGGCGCGATCCACGCGTTGCTCGTCCGGCCCCCCGCCGGAGAGCCGCCGTACGCCACCGCGTTCCTCATCCACGGCGGTCCCGAGGCCGCCGACGACGACTCCTACCGCGCCAGGCGGGCCGCCTACGTCGACGCCGGCTACGCCGTCGTCCACGTCAACTACCGGGGCTCCACCGGGTACGGCAGCGCCTGGCGCGACGCGCTGACCGGCCGGCCCGGGCTCACCGAGTTGGAGGACGTCGGCGCGGTGTACGACGCGCTGGTGGCCGAGGGCGTCGTCGCCCCGCGGCGGGCGCTCCTCTCCGGCGGCTCGTGGGGCGGCTTCCTCACGCTGCTCGGGCTGGGAACGCAGCCGGAGCGGTGGGCGGCAGGGATCGCCGAGGTGCCGGTGGCCGACTACCTGGCCGCCTACGAGGACGAGATGGAGGGGCTCCGGGCCTACGACCGGGCACTCTTCGGCGGTTCGCCGGAGGAGAAGCACGACGTCTACGTCCGGTCCTCGCCGATCACCTACGTCGACGCGGTCGCCGCGCCGGTGCTCGTCGTGGCCGGCGCGAACGACCCCCGCTGCCCCCTCCGGCAGATCGAGAACTATCTCGGCGAGCTGGACCGGCTGGACAAGCCGCACGAGGTGTACCGGTTCGACGCCGGACACGGCTCGCTGGTCATCGAGGAGACGATCCGGCAGGTGGAGGTGGCGCTGTCGTTCGCGCTGCGGCGCCTTCCGCCGGGCTGAGCGGCGCCTCCCGTACGGGCGGGCCGGCGGGAAGGGTGCGGGCCGGCAACAGGAACAGCAGCGCCACCATGACGTACACGTAGGCGTTGGCGCCGAGAACGGCAACGGCACCGGTGACGGTGAGGTAGCCGGTGTCCTTGGAGACGAGCGCCACCACGGAGACGAAGAAGACGGCGAAGACGGCCAGCGCCGCCGCGCCGGCCACCGCAGCGGTGGCGCGTCGCCGTCCGTTCAGCAACCGCCACGACCCCGGGGCCGGTGGCGTGCCGGCCGCCACGTCGAGGAGAACGACAACCGCGGGGACGACCCAGAACAGGTGGTGGTTCCAGGAGATGGGGCTGATCAGGCAGGACGTCAGCCCGGTCAGCGTGATGCCGGCCAGCTCGTCCCCGCGCCGGAAG
This sequence comes from Frankiales bacterium, assembly GCA_025465155.1. Taxonomy (GTDB): domain Bacteria; phylum Actinomycetota; class Actinomycetes; order Mycobacteriales; family Geodermatophilaceae; genus Geodermatophilus. Next base: position 4,633 of record JAODNJ010000007.1, on the reverse strand, counting down.
GCCCGGACGGCCCGCCACATACCGACGACCAGGAGGACGCCGGCGCCGAGCAACCAGACCGCGGTGCTGGGCCGGCCGGGATCCGCCAGCCGGGCGAGCAGCCCCATGAGGGACTGGTTGTGGGCGGAGGCCAGCCGGCCCACGCGGGCGGTGTCGAACAGGGTCACGGTCCAGAACTGCACCGACGTGCCGGGCGAGACGCCCAGGGCCAGCAGGGTCGCGCCGACGGAGGTGCCCACGGCCACCACGGTCGGCCGCCGGCGTCCGGTCAGCGCCAGGTAGAGGATGAACAGCCCGGGGGTGAGCTTGATCGCCGTCGCCAGCCCGATGCCGACGCCGGCCCACGCCCGGCCGCGGCGGATGGCGATGAGGTCCACGACGACGAGCGCGACGATGTAGAGGTTCACCTGGCCGTACCCGATCGTCTCGCGCACCGGTTCCATCGCGTAGATCAGCGGCACAGCCAGCGCGACCAGGAACCACCGCGGCCGGCCGTGCCGATCGGCGAGGGGACGCATCAGCCACCACGACAGCAGCACGACGAGAAGCAGGGAGACGGCGACGTCGAGCTGGATCGCCAGGGCCTCGCCGACCCACGCCAGCGGCAGCATGGTCAGGGCCGCGAACGGCGGGTAGGTGAACCCGAAGTGGGTCTGGTTGCGGTGGAACGTGTACAGGGGCCTGCCGTCCAGCCACCACTGCACCGCGCCGCGGTAGACCTTCAGGTCGAACCCGCCGTGCCAATATCCGAGGTGGAGCACGAGCACCCGGGTGAGGTAGAACCACACCCCGGCGGTGACCGCGCAGACGACGGCCACCCGCAGCCCCGCCCGGACGACGCGGCGGAGCTCCATGATCAGGTGGTCCGGTGCGGCCGGCGACCTACCGCGTGGCCGCGATGAGCTCGGCGATCTGCACGGTGTTGAGTGCGGCGCCCTTGCGCAGGTTGTCGTTGCTCACGAACAGCGCGAGGCCCCGGCCGTCGGGAACGCCCGGGTCCTGTCGGATCCGGCCGACGTAGCTGGGGTCCTGCCCCGCCGCCTGCAGCGGCGTGGGCACGTCGGTGAGCCGGACCCCCGGTGCGGCCGACAGCAGCTCGGTGGCGCGCGCCACCGACAGGGTGCGGGCGAACTCGACGTTCAGGGACAGCGAATGCCCGGTGAAGACCGGCACGCGGACGCAGGTGCCCGACACCAGTAGTCCGGGGATGCCGAGGATCTTGCGGCTCTCGTTGCGGAGCTTCTGCTCCTCGTCGGTCTCGAAGCTGCCGTCGTCGACGATCGAGCCGGCCAGCGGGAGCACGTTGAAGGCGATGGGCGCCACGAACTTCGTGGGCTCGGGGAAGGTGACGGCCGAGCCGTCGTGGGTCAGTTCGGCGGCCTTGTCGCCGACGGCCCGTACCTGGCCGTCGAGTTCCTCGACGCCGGCCAGGCCGCTGCCGGAGACCGCCTGGTACGTACTCGCCACGATGCGGGTCAGCTCCGCCTCTGCGTGCAGGGGCTGCAGCACCGGCATCGCCGCCATGGTCGTGCAGTTGGGGTTGGCGATGATGCCCTTGCGCATCTCGGCCAGGGCGTGCGGGTTGACCTCGGTGACTATCAGGGGCACGTCGGCGTCCCGCCGCCACGCGGAGCTGTTGTCGATGACCGTCACGCCGGCGTCGGCGAACCGCGGCGCCTGCGCCCGCGAGGTGGCCGCCCCCGCGGAGAACAGGGCGATGTCCAGGCCGGTGGGGTCGGCCGTGGCGGCGTCCTCGACGGTCACCTCGCCGCCCTGCCAGGGCAGCGTGCTGCCGGCCGAGCGGGCGGAGGCGAAGAACCGGATCTCGCTGATCGGGAAATTCCGCTCGGCGAGGATCTGCCGCATGACCGTGCCGACCTGGCCGGTCGCGCCGACGACGCCGACCCTCAGACCGTTGCTCATCGTCCCGTCCCTCCGTAGACGACCGCCTCGGCCTGCTCGGATCCGAGATCGAACGCGTCGTGCACCGCGCGGACGGCGATGTCGACGTCGGTGTCGCGGCAGACCACGGAGATGCGGATCTCCGAGGTGCTGATCAGCTCGAGGTTGACCCCGGCGTCGGCGAGGGCGCCGAAGAAGGTGGCCGAGACGCCGGGGTGCGAGCGCATGCCCGCACCGACGAGGCTCACCTTGCCGATGTGCTGGTCGAAGCTGATGTCGCTGTAGCCGACCGTGTGCTTGACCTTCTCCAACGCCGCGAGGGCGGCCGGACCATCACTCACCGGGAGCGTGAAGGAGATGTCGGCGAGCTTGCTGGCCTCCGCCGAAACGTTCTGCACGATCATGTCGATGTTGATCTCGGCGTCTGCCAGCACGCGGAAGATCTGCGCCGCCTCGCCGGGACGGTCCGGGACCCCGTAGACGGTGATCTTCCCTTCGCTGCGGTCGTGCGCGACGCCGGTGATGATGGCCTGTTCCACCGAGAGGTCCTCCATCGAGCCGGTCACGATCGTGCCGGGGAGCTGGGAGTAGGAGCTGCGGACGTGCACCGGGATGCCATACCGGCGGGCGTACTCGACGCAGCGCAACATGAGCACCTTGGCCCCGGAGGCGGCCAGTTCGAGCATCTCCTCGTAGGTGACGGTCTCGAGCCGGTTGGCGTTGGGAACGATGCGGGGGTCGGCGGTGAAGACGCCGTCGACGTCGGTGTAGATCTCGCAGACGTCGGCGCGCAGTGCCGCGGCCAGGGCGACCGCCGTGGTGTCCGAGCCGCCGCGGCCGAGCGTGGTGATGTCCTTGGTGTCCTGGCTGACGCCCTGGAAGCCGGCCACGATGGCGATGGCGCCCTCGTCGAGCGCGTCCCGGATGCGGCCGGGCGTGACGTCGATGATGCGGGCCTTGCCGTGGCTGGAGGTCGTGATCACCCCGGCCTGGGAGCCGGTGAAGGACCGCGCCTCGTAGCCGTGCGTGGAGATCGCGATGGCCAGTAGCGCCATCGAGATCCGCTCGCCGGCCGTGAGGAGCATGTCCAGTTCACGACCGGGCGGCTCATCGGTGATCTGTGCGGCCTGCTCCAACAACTCGTCGGTGGTGTCGCCCATCGCGGAGACGACGACGACGACGTCGTCGCCGTTCTTCTTGGCGGTGACGATCCGCTCGGCGACGCGCTTGATGTGCGCGGCAGAGGCGACGGAGGAGCCGCCGTACTTCTGGACGACGAGGGCCACGGGGAGCAAGGCTACCGTCGCCCGATGGACGATCCCGGGGAGTGGCTGCTGCGCGCCGATGAACGGGGCAATCCCGCGACCCGGGTGCCTCCCTGGACGGAGGGCAATCTGGCCCGTCCGCTCGTGCACGGCGCCGCCTACTTCGACCGGCTGGTGGACGAGGTCGAGGCGCTCGGCGCGGGCGACCACCTCTTGTTCACCGACTGGCGCGGCGACCCGGACGAGCGGCTCCGGGAGGACGGGCCCACCGTCGCCGGGCTGTTCACCCGGGCGCTGCGCCGTGGGGTGTGCGTCCGCGGGCTGGTGTGGCGCTCGCACTGGGACCGCCTGTCCTTCAGCAAGGCCGAGAACCGCGCGCTGGACCTGGAGGTGGAGCAGGCCGGTGGCGAGGTGCTGCTCGACCAGCGCGTCCGCCGCGGGGGAAGCCACCACCAGAAGTTCGTCGTCCTGCGGCATGCGGGCGCCCCCGAGCGCGACGTCGCCTTCGCCGGCGGGATCGACCTCTGCCACTCCCGCCGCGACGACAGCGGGCACCGTGGGGACCCGCAACGGCAGCCGATGGCCGAGGCGTACGGCCCGCGGCCGCCGTGGCACGACGTCCAGCTGATGCTGCGCGGCCCGGCGGTGGCAGCTCTGGACACCGCGTTCCGCGAGCGCTGGGACGACCCGACCGACGTCGACGCCGACCACCCGATCGCCTGGGTGCGCGACAAGCTGCACCATTCCCGGCTCTCGGCCGGCCCGATGCCGCCGCAGCTCCCGCCGCCACCGGCGGCCGGCCCGCACGTCGTGCAGCAGCTGCGGACCTACCCCGCGATGCGCCCGGGGTACGAGTTCGCGCCCCGCGGCGAGCGCTCGGTGGCCCGGGGCTACTCGAAGGCCATCCGCCGTGCGCGGCGGCTGGTGTACCTGGAGGACCAGTACATGTGGTCCGCCGACGTGGCCCGGCTGTTCGCCGAGGCGCTGGCGGAGCATCCAGGGCTGCATCTCGTGGTCGTCGTGCCCCGCGTGCCGGACCAGGACGGCGCGTTGGCCGAACGGCCGCAGTACGTCGGCCGCTGGGAGGCCATCCAGTTGTGCCGTCGGGCCGGAGGCGACCGCGTGCACGTCTTCGACGTCGAGAACCACGAGGGCACACCCGTCTACGTGCACGCCAAGGTGTGCGTGGTGGACGACGTCTGGGCGAGCGTCGGCAGTGACAACTTCAACCGAAGGTCCTGGACGCACGACAGTGAGCTCTCCAGCGCCGTCCTGGACACGACGCGGGACGTGCGCGAGCCCCGGGACCCCGCCGGCACCGGCGACGGGGCCCGGACCTTCGCCCGCGACCTGCGGCTGGAGCTGGTCCGCGAGCACCTGGACCGCGCCGCGGACGGCAGCGGGGACGGCGACCTGCTGGACCCCGATCGCTGCGTGGCGGCCCTGGACGCGAGCGCCCGGGCCCT
>JAODNJ010000557.1 GCA_025465155.1 Frankiales bacterium | reverse complement strand
GGCGGTTGGACCGCTCGTCGAGTTCTCGGTAGGAGACCGTCTCGCCGGTCGACCCCATGATGATCGCCGGCCGGTCGGTGTCCGCCCACGTACGCGGGTACATCGCTCCACCTCTCCAGGCCGCGGCCCGGCCGTCGACGCCACGGGGGTCCCGGGACCGGGCCCGGTGGGAAGCCCCGTGGCCGCATGCTAAGAGATGGATAGTCTTACTGAAAGAGCGGAACCCCCGGCGCCACTCCCCCGTCCCCAGCCACGTCGGCTCGTTGCCATAAAGCTAGATAATCTATACGGTTCTGGAACACACCAGGCCGGGTCCGGACGGCCGGGCGAGCGCGACGAAGCGGAGGCAGTTGCGGTGAAGCAGACGATCCTCGAAGGCGTACGGGTGGTGGAGCTGGCCTCCTGGACCTTCGTCCCGTCCGCCGGGGCGGTGCTCGCCGACTGGGGCGCCGACGTCATCAAGATCGAGCACCCGCTGACGGGCGACCCGCAGCGCGGACTCATCAGCTCCGGGATCGTGACGAGCGCGGCCGGGATCAACCACATGATGGAGCAGCCCAACCGCGGCAAGCGCAGCCTCGGGCTCGACGTCGGCACCGAAGCGGGCCGGGAGATCCTCTACAAGCTCGTGGCGAGCGCCGACGTCTTCGTCACCAACCTGCTGCCCGGGTCCCGCGAGCGGGCCCAGATCGACGTCGAGCACATCCGGGCCCACAACCCGAAGATCATCTACGCCCGCGGCCACGGTTACGGCAGCCGTGGACCCGAGGCCGACCGCGGCGCGTTCGACATGGCCGCGTACTTCGCGCGCTCCGGCATCGGTGACGGCTACACCACCCGCGACGGCGAGTACCCGCCTCCCCAGCGGCCGGCGTTCGGCGACGTCTACGCCGGGTTCGCCATCGCCGCCGGTGTGGGCGCGGCGCTCTTCCGGCGGGAGCGCAGCGGGGAACCGTCGGTCATCGACGTCTCGCTGCTCGGCGCCGGCATCTGGCACCTGGCTCCGGACATCGTCGGCGCGGGCGTGACCGGCGCGCCGATCCCGAAGTACGACCTCGAGGCGATGCCCAACCCGATCACCAACGTCTACAAGACGTCGGACGACCGGTTCATCGCCCTGGTGGTGCTGCAGGCTGACCGCTACTGGGCCGACCTGTGCCGGCTGATCGGGCGCGAGGACCTGACCGACGACGAACGGTTCGCCTCTGCGGGGGTGCGCTTCCAGAACCGCCGTGAATGCATCGCCGAGCTGCGCAAGACCTTCGGTGCGGAGACGCTGGCGCACTGGGAACGGGTGCTGGCCGACTTCGACGCCGTCTGGGACGTCTTCCGCAACGCCTACGAGATCAAGGACGACCCGCAGGTGCAGGCCAACGGCTACCTGCCCACGATCACCGACGAGAACGGCAACACGTTCGCCCTCGCGGCCAGCCCCGTGCAGTTCGACGAGCAGCAGCTGGAGCTGTCCCCCGCGCCGGCACACGGCCAGCACACGGAGGAGATCCTCCTCGAGCTCGGCTACGACTGGGACAAGATCATCGAGTTCAAGGACGCCGGCGCCACCAATTGACGCCGGATAGAGGGTCCTGAATCGGCCCGGCGTCGCCGTTCCGGATCGACAGCGCCACCCCCCGCGGGCACGATGAGGACGACAGTCCGAGCGAGCACAGCATGGAGGGGGCGGTCCGATGTCCGGACTCGACAACAGCCAGCCGGTGACCGACGCGGCCAGCCTGCACGCCGAAGAGATCCATCACGAGCACCACGGTCAGCGCGCGCACCTCGACGAGGCGGACATCGCCGAGACCAAGGCAGAGCAAGAGGAGCCGGGGGCCGGAACGGCCCGGTAACCGGTCCGGCCGGTCGTGGCGGGAGGGCCGGGCGGCCCCGGAGGCGGTCCAGCGACTCGCGGACCAGCCCGACGGCCCGCAGCGGGAAGATCGAGGCGAACTTCTCGGGCGCTCGCCCGCTCTGCACCAGCACGTCGGCCAGCCGGCTGGAGATCAGGGTCATGACGACGCCGGCCACGAGCTCGTAGTAGTCGATGTCCGGCACGGGAGCACCGCCGAGGGCGGCGTAGCGGGCGAGGGTCCGCTCTCGGTCCGGCACCCCCTCCAGCCGGGTGAGCCCCTGCGCCTCGCAGAGGAACCGCTCGAACATCAGCCACCAGCCGAGGTCGATCCCCGGCGGTCCCGTCGTCGCGGTCTCCCAGTCGAACAGCGCGCCCACCGACAGGTCGTCGGCGAAGGAGATGTTCCCCGGCCGGGCGTCACCCCACACCACTCCCTCGGCGGGGTCCTCCGGCCGGTGGTCGAGCAGGTGGCGCACCCCCTCGGCCAGCGTGTCCGGATCGAACCGGCGGCTGGGCCCGCACCACTCGTACCAGCCCTCCAGCCGCGCGAGGTAGCGCTCGAGCGCGGTGCCGGTCGCCGGTTCGGCCAGGAACTGCAGGTCGCCGCCGACGGGCGCCCGGTGCAACGCGACCAGGGCGCCCAGTCCGTTGTCATACAGCCGCGTGCGCTGGTCGGGAGTCAGCGCCACCGTCCAGCCCGTGGCGTGCCAGCTCGGGACGTCCCCCGGCACCCGCCCGTGCACGCGGACCATCACGTAGAACGGGGCACCGAGCACCGATTCGTCGGCCTCCGTGTAGAGGATCCGGGGCACCGGCACGCCCGGCGTACCGGCCAGGGCCCGCATCGTGCGGGCCTGCCGGAGCGCATCCGGGGCGACGAAGAGCTGGTGATCGGACTGCTGGACCCGGAACACCAGTTCCTCGGCCTGCCGCGCCCCCCGGGCATCGGTCCACGAGGCGCGCGCGAAGAGCGTCTTCCCCGAGTACCCCGCGTTCGGCGAGGTCAGCTCGCCCAGCTCGGCGTCCGAACCGCCGTCGACGTCGACGCGCCGGGCCAGCCACGCCGTCAGGGCGCCGCGCGGGTCGCTCGCCCCGGCCGCCTTCTCCGCGGTCATCGCGCTCCCCGGGAGCCGAGCCGGAACGGCGGCAGCACCTCGCCACGCATGTGCACATAGTGTCAGAATGCGGCCATGGCCACCATCGGCGCAGTTCCCGACGCCGCTGCTCGCGGTGCACAGCCACCCGGCGGCGCGGGCGCACGGCTGGGGGCCTACATCCTCCCCGGCCGGGTCCCCGACCCGCGCCCGGCCATCGCGCAGGCCCGGGCCGCCGAGGAGGCCGGACTCGGCTCGGTCTGGATCAGCGAGCGATGGGGCACCAAGGACCTCGGGGTGGTCGCCGGCGCGGTCGGGGCCACGACCCAGCGGGTGCGCATCGCGGCGGGTATCACCCAGTTCCTGGTGCGCAACCCCGCGATCCTCGCCTCACTGGCCATGACCGCGCAGGGCCTCACCGACGGCCGGTTCATGCTCGGTTTCGGACGTTCGGTGCCGGCGCTGTACCGGGCGCTGGGCCTGCCCGCAGTGACCAACCAGATCATGATCGACTACGCGGACATGATGCGCCGGCTCTTCCGCGGCGAGAAGGTGTCCTACGACGGCCCCGCCGGGCGGTTTCCCGCGCTGCGGCTGGCCGACCTTCCCGACGTCCCTCCCCCGCCGATGCTGCTGGCGGCCATCGGCCCCAAGACCCTCGCCCTGGCGGGCGCGCACTTCGACGGCGCGCTGCTGCACCCCTTCCTCACGCCGGAGGCGGTCGGCCGGGCCGCCGCCCAGGTCCGCGCGGGCGCCGAGCGGGCCGGCCGGGACCCGTCCTCGGTCGCCGTCTGGGCCACCGTGGTCACCGCCTCGGGGCTGCCGGCGGAGGAGGAGGCCGCCGTCGTCGGCGCGCGGGCGGTGACCTATTACCAGATCCCCGGCTTCGGCGAGCAGCTCGCCGGAGCCAACGGCTGGGACGTCGCCGCGCTGGACATCCTGCGGGCGCATCCGCAGCTGGCCGGGATCAAGGGCGCCGCCGACAGCGTGCGCACGCGCGCGGAGCTGACCGAGGCGGCGACCGCTCTTCCGGAGGAGTGGCTGACCGCCGCCTCCGCCGTCGGCACGCCCGAACGGTGCGCGCAGCGGCTCGCCGACTACCGCACCGCGGGAGCCGACGAGCTGCTGCTGCACGGGAGCACGCCGGACCAGCTCGGCCCGGTCGTCGCCGCGGTGACGCGCGGCGGCAACTGAACCCGCGGACTCGGTCCAGCAGGCCGCGGCGCCGCCGTGCGTTGTCCGGCTGGGACCGTGGTTGCGCTGGTACTGCTCGATCCACTCCTGCGGCAGCTTCGACCACGCCACGCCGATACGGGGGCGCTCGCCGTCGCCGAGCCGGTCGGCGGCCACCACGTCGGCCAGGAAGACCGCATTCCCCCGGCGTCGAGGGTTCTACGGTAGACACGGCGTCAGAACGAGGCGTCCCGACGGAACCTGGGCGGCGCGGTCCCGCGGCTGTCCCGTCAGCGCCCGGCCGCGGCCACCGCCGGGCCGGCCGAGGGACGGCCGGCGCCCTTGTCGAGCAGGCCCCGCTCGATGACAGCGGCCATGAGTTCCACGATCCGCTCGTCGCTCGCGGGGATTCCGGCGACCTCCACGTACTCCGGCAGCCGGTCGAGGACGGCCATGCACACGACCGCGGCGACGTCGAGGTCCAGCGGATAGGAAC
>JAODNJ010000102.1 GCA_025465155.1 Frankiales bacterium | reverse complement strand
GGAACACAGCAGTGCCACGAACGCGTGCGACGAGCGCCAGCGAGGAGACCCAGTGACCGAGCCGACCCACCGCGCGCGCATGGGGCAGGACACCCCCGCCACGCACCGGGTGAACCAGCCGGGCCGCGAGGAGGGCCTCGTCCGCGAGGGCGAGCGCCCTGTCGAGCACGAGCGGCCCGAGGAGTGGGGCTGGCACGGCGAGATGGGCACGTGGGGACGCCGGCTGGCGATCATCCCGCTGCTGTTCATCCTCGCGTACCTGTTCGGCAACCACCGGGGGCGGATCGAGGACGTCTGGCTGATCGCCATCGCCGCGCTGATGGTGCTGGTCATGCTGTACGACCGGTTCCGGCGGAAGAACGCCTGGCGCGCGAAATGAAGAACCTCGCTGCCCCCCACGGCCCGCACGCTCGCCGCGGGCCCCTGCAGCGAGACCGCTCCAGTCACTACCCGGCGGCGCCGACCCCGATGGCCAGCCCGATCAGGTAGGTCGCGCCGGCCGCGATGCCGCCGAAGACCAGCTGACGCAGCCCCGCGTACCACCAGGGTCTGGGAGTGAAGCGCGACGAGAGCGCGCCGGCCACCATCAGGCCCACGCCGCCGCTGACCAGCGCCACCCACAGCAGCGAGAGCCCGAACAGGTAGGGCAGCAGCGGGAAGACCGCACCCACCGAGAAGGTCAGCAGCGAGGAGATCGCCGCGACCCGCGGCGACGGCTTGTCCTCGGGGCTGAGCCCGAGTTCGGCCACGATGTGCAGCCGCAGGGCGACCTCCGGGTCACGGGAGAGCTGCTCCGCGACTTCCCTGGCCAGCCCCTCCTCCACGCCGCGCGTCGTGAGCATCTCGGCCAGCTCGGCCTGCTCCCCCGCGGCGTTGTGCTCGAGCTCGTGCCGCTCCTTGGCGACCTCGAGGTCGAGCTGCTCGTTCTGCGTCTTCACCGAGGTGTACTCGCCCAGCGCCATCGAGATGGCCCCGGCGATCAGGCCGGCCGTGCCGGTGAGGACGACCGTCCGCGAGCCGGCTCCCGCGCCGGCGACACCGGCCACCAGCGCGGTGTTGCTGACCAGACCGTCCATCGCGCCGAAGACGGCGGCGCGGAGCCAGCCGCCGGACACGTCGGCGTGGGTGTGGTCGTGGGCCTCCGCCTCGGGGGTACTGGCGATCTCGCTCATGCGGAATCCTCACTGCCCAGGGAGACGGTCGGCTCCACACCGGGCGTGGCCACGGCGATGCTCGGGACGCCGCCGACGCGGTCGGCCGCGGCCAGCTGCCCGCAGGCGCCGTCGATGTCCTGACCCCGGGTGTCGCGCACCGTCGTCGCCACCCCGGCGGCGCGCAGCCGCGCCACGAACTCGCGCTGCGCGGGGAGCGGGCTGGCGTCCCACGCGCTGCCCGGTGTCGGGTTCAGCGGGATGAGGTTGACGTGCGCCAGCCGGCCGGCCAGCAACCGGCCGAGCTGGTCGGCCCGCTGTGGCTGGTCGTTGACGTCGCGGATCAGGGCGTACTCGACGGAGTAGCGACGGCCGGTGCGCCGGGCGTAGTCGTCGGCGGCGTCGATGACCGCGCCGACGTTCCAGCGGGTGTTGACGGGCACCAGGGTGTCGCGCAGCTCGTCGTCCGGCGCGTGCAGGCTGACCGCGAGGGTGACGTTCAGCCCTTCCTCGGTGAGCCGCCGGATCGCCGGCACGAGGCCCACCGTCGACACGGTGACCGAACGCTGGGAGAGGCCCAGCCCGTGCGGCGCGGGGGTCAGCAGGGCGTCGAGCGTCCTGCGCACCCGGGCGTAGTTGGCCAGCGGCTCCCCCATGCCCATGAAGACGACGTTCGAGAGTCGGCCGGGGCCACCGGGGATCTCGCCGTTCGCCATGGCCGCGGCGGCGGCGACGGCCTGGCCGATGATCTCGGCCGCGGAGAGGTTACGGGTCAGCCCGCCCTGGCCGGTGGCGCAGAAGGGGCAGGCCATGCCGCAGCCGGCCTGGCTCGAGATGCAGACGGTCGCACGGTCGGGATAGCGCATGAGGACGCTCTCGACCAGGGCGCCGTCGTGCAGCCGCCAGAGCGTCTTGCGGGTGCGTCCGCCGTCGGCGGACAGGTGCCGGACGGGAGTGAGGAGCCCGGGCAGCAGCGCCCCGGCGAGCGCCTCGCGCGCATCGGCCGGCAGGTCGGTCATCTGCGCCGGGTCGGTGACCCCGCGGTAGAAGTGCCGGGCGAGCTGGTCGGCGCGGAAGGCCGGCTGCCCCAGTTCGCCGACCGCCGCGCGGGCCTGCTCGGGGGTGAGATCGGCGAGGTGTCGGGGCGGCATCCCGCGGCGCGGGGCGTCGAAGGCGAGGGGCAGGGCAGTCATGGCGCCTCCCATCGTCCCATCCCGGCGGGGGGTCGGCGCCGAGACACCGCTCACCGGGGGAAGCGCCCGGGGGGTCACTCCGGGCAGGTGGCCGTCGGCGTGGCCGACGGCATGGCCGACGGGGTGGCCGACGGGGTGGCGGACGGCGTGGCGGACGGCGCCGTCGTCGACGGCGGGCTCGAGGTCTCGGGAGGAGCCACGGTGGCGGTCGGCGCCGCCGTCGATGTCGGCGACGGCGACTCGGAGGTCGGGGGACTCGCGGTGGCCGTGCCGGTGCCCGTGGGGCCGGTCGAGGGACAGGACGACGGACCGCCCTGGTCCGGGCCTCCGGACGGGGGATCGGCCGACGGCGCGGGCGCCGTCGAGGTGGCCGCGGACACCTCCGCCCTGCCGTCCCGGCCGGACGCGCCGACGCCGGCCGCGGGGCTGGGGACGGCGGTCCGCGCCCGGACCACCGCGGCCGCGTGCGGCACCTCCGGCGTCAGCGGGGCCGCGGGTGCCGGCGAGCCGCCCGGCTCTGTCGTCGGCGACGGTGGGGCCGCGAGCTCGAACGGTGCGCCCTGTTGCCCCGGAGCAGCCCCGAGCTGGAGGTCGTCGCGAACGGCGGCGGCCGGGGCGGGCTGCTGCGCGGCCGTGACCCACAGGAACGCCCCGATCAGCCCGCCGGCGACGAGCAGCGCCAGGGATGCCAGCAGCCAGGTCCGCGGCCGGCGCCGGGGGAGCGGGGTCATCACCCGGGGAAGGGAGGACCAGCCTGCGTCGTCGTCGTCGTCATCGGCCCTGCTCCGGCGCTCCGGGAGGACGGTCTCGCGGCCGACGGGGTCCTCGACGACGGCTTCGCCGGGGGCCTCGGAGACATCCGGCTCACCCATCTCCGGTTCGTGGACACGGTCCCCGGCGGACGCGCCGAGGAGCCCGGCGACCAGGCGGTCGACGGCCTGAAGATCGGCCGCGAGGAGGTTCTCGGCCTCGACGTCCGCACCGACGTCCGGCTCGGCCGCCACGGCCGCCGCGGCCCACGAGGCGGCGGTCACCCATGACGGCAACCACAGCTCGTCCCATTCCGGTGGCGGCGTCCCCTCGAGCCCGACCACGCCGTCGGAGGCGGAGGCCTGCGCCGCGGGCACGGCGGGGCCTGCCACAGGTGCACCGGCAGGACGGAGCGGCTCGCGCTCGGGCCGGCCGGGACGGCTCTCCTCCACGGTCCCGCCCCCTCCCCGTGCCCAATCACATAGCGTCATGTGTTCATGACGAACAGCTATGGTGACGTACGAGGACGGCGCGGCTGGTGAGGCGCGGCCGGGTGGCGGACCGATCCGTTTAGGAAGGGCCCCGGTCGACGGCGTGCTGACGGATCCAGGCGTGCATCGCGATGCCCGCCGCGACCCCCACGTTGATCGACCGGGTCGAGCCGAACTGGGTGATGGAGACGGTGAGCGCGGCGGCCGCCCGGGCCTCCCGCGTGAGC
>JAODNJ010000093.1 GCA_025465155.1 Frankiales bacterium | reverse complement strand
GTCAGCGCAGTCCGGCCGCCACACTCCCGCGCACCGGACGGCCGTCGATCAGCAGCATCTGGGCGAGGTGATAGGCGTCGGGCTGGCCCACCCAGGTCCCCGTGCCGACCTGGCCGGTCGGGGTGAGCTCGTGGTGCCAGCTGCCGGTGGCCGGGTCGGCAAAGAGCGCCTCGCCGTACGCGCGCCACCGCGCGGCCACCTCGCGGTAGCGCTGATCCCCGGTCACCTCCGCCAGCACGCTCGCGGCCGCGACGGCCTCGCAGAGCACCCAGTGCATGCGGGCGCCGACCACCGGCCGGTCGTCCCAGTCCAGCGTGTAGGGGAAGCCGTCATGCCCGTCGGCAGCCCATCCGCGGGTGGCGGCGGCCTCGAAGAGGCCGACGGCGTCGTCGAGCAGCCAGGCCGGCGGCTCGGGAAGGACGGCGCGCAGGTGCAGGGCCAACCGGGCCCATTCGAACTGGTGCCCCACCGTGACGCCGTACGGCCGGAACGGATCGGCCGGCCGGTCGCGGTTGAACTCCGGCAGCGGCGTCCAGCCGACGGTGAAGTGCTCGGGGAGCCGCCACTCCCGCTCGCGCGCCCAGCCGTGCACCACCCGCTCGGTGCTGCGGAGCGCCTGTGCCCGCAGTTCCCCAGGCCCGTCCACGGCACGTGTCGCCAGATGCGCGGATTCGAGCGCGTCGGCAGCGGCCAGCATCGCCTCGACGCCGTGCATGTTGGCGTTGACGCCGCGGTAGTCGGAGGACCTCGTCCACGCGGCATCCCACTCCTCGACGGCCAGGCCGGCGGAGCCGTCCCAGAACCGGGTCTGCCAGACGCCCAGCGCGGCGTCGAGCAGTTCGCGGCCGCCGTCGACTCCCGCGGTGGTCGCCGTCGCCCCGGCCAGGACGACGAACGCGTGCACGTACGCGGCCTTGGTGGCGTCGTCGGTGGCCGCGAACCAGCCACCGTTGCGCGGGTCGTGCAGCGGGCCCTCGGTGAGCGCTTCGAGACCGTGACGGACCAGGTCGTCCGCACCCGGGCGGCCGAGGAGGTGGGCCAGCCCGAAGACGTGGGTCATCCGGGCGACGATCCAGGTCTCGACCGGCCGCCCGGGGAGAACCCGGCCGTCGTTGCCGAGGTAGCCGAAGCCGCCCTCGGGCAGCCGGGATCGGGCCGCGAAGTCCAGCAGCCGGTCGAGGTCGGTCACGGTCCTAGAAGACCAGAGCCGTTCCCGGGTCCGACAGGAGGGCACCGACGTCGGCCAGGAACCGCGACCCGAGCTCGCCGTCGATGATGCGGTGGTCGAACGACAGGGCCAGCTGGGTGACCTGGCGGGCGCGGATCTTCCCCTTGTGCACCCAGGGCATCTCCCGGACGGAGCCGAAGGCGAGGATCGCCGACTCCCCCGGGTTGAGGATCGGCGTCCCGGTGTCCACGCCGAACACCCCCACGTTCGTGATCGTGATGGTCCCCCCGGCCATGTCGGCCGGCGCCGTGCGCCCGGCGCGGGCCGTCTCGGTCAGGTCGGCGAGGGCTCCGGCCAGCTCGGCGAGAGAGAGCCGGCCGGCGTCCTTGACGTTCGGGACGACGAGCCCGCGCGGCGTGGCCGCGGCGATGCCCAGGTTGACCGGGCCGTGCACCACGATCTCCTGGGCGGTCTCGTCCCAGGAGCTGTTCACCATCGGGTGCCGGCGCACTGCCAGCAGCAGCGCCTTCGCCACGAACAGCAGCGGGCTGACCTTGAGCCCCGCCAACTCCGGACGGGCGGCCAGCCGGGTCCGCAGCTTCATCATCCGGGTGACGTCGATGGTCAGGAACTCGGTGACGTGCGGCGCGGTGAACGCGCTGGCCACCATCGCCGCGGCGGTGTGCTTGCGGACGCCCTTGATCGGGATCCGCTGATCCCCCACCGCACCCGCGGTCCCCGCGCGGACACCACCCGCGGTGTCGGTGTCGGCGAGGGCTGCGTCGACGTCGGCGCGGGTGATGACACCGCCGTCACCGGAGCCCCGGACCTGCGTCAGGTCGACGCCGAGGTCCTTGGCGTACTTGCGCACCGGCGGCTTGGCCAGCGGCCGCGGCCGCCCGTGCCCGTGGGCCGCCGTGGCAGCCGTTGCCGCATCCCCCACGACGGCGTGCGCCTCCGCGGCACGGCCGATCTCCAGGCCGCCGTGCCGGACCGGCTTCACCGTGGCGTCGGGCGCGGTGGCGAGCAGCGGCGGATGGTCCGGACCCGAGCCGTAGTCCGCCTCGGGCAGGACCGCCGGCGCCGTGGCGCGGGCGGCCACGGCGGAGCCGGAGCGGCGGGGGCGGCGCTTCGCCTCCGTGTTCCGGGGGCCGTAGCCGACCAGCACCGACGTCCGGCCGCCGGGGGCCGGGCCACCGATGAGGCCGGCGGCGGGCTCGTCGGCCGTGGGCGGCGGGGAGGCGGCCGGGGCGCCGTCACCACCGACGTCGATGGCGATGATCGGCGTCCCGACGTCGACGGTGGTCCCGGCCTCGAACCTCAGTTCGGCGACCGTGCCGGCGTACGGCGAGGGCAGTTCGACCGCCGCCTTCGCCGTCTCGACCTCGCACAGCGGCTGATTGACCGTGACGGTGTCGCCGACGGCGACCAGCCACTGCAGGATCTCGCCCTCGGTCAGGCCCTCTCCGACGTCGGGGAGCCTGAACTCGCGCAGGTTCGCCATCAGAAGGCCATCGCACGGTCGACGGCGTCGAGCACCCGGTCGAGGTCGGGGAGGTACTCCTCCTCGAGCTTCGACGGCGGGTACGGCGTGTCGTAGCCGCCTACCCGCAACACCGGCGCCTCGAGGGAGTGGAAGCACGTCTCGGTGACGCGGGCGGCGATCTCCGCTCCCAGGCCGAGGGTCACCGGCGCCTCGTGGACGACGACGCAGCGGCCGGTGCGCCGCACCGACTCGAACACGGGGCCGAGGTCGAGCGGCGAGACGGTGCGCAGGTCGACGACCTCGAGCGAGCGGCCCTCCTCGGCCGCGGCATCGGCGGCCTGCAGCGCCGTCTTCACCATCGGGCCGTAGGCGAGCACGGTGACGTCGTCGCCGCCGCGGACGACGCGGGAGGAGAACAGCGGCCCGGGCGCGGCGTCGACGTCGACCTCTGCCTTCTCCCAGTAGCGGCGCTTCGGCTCGAGGAACACGATCGGGTCGGGGTGCGCGATCGCCTGCTGGATCCCCCAGTAGGCGTCGACCGGGTTGGAGACGGCGACCACCTTGAGCCCCGCGGTGTGCGCGAAGTACGCCTCGGGGCTCTCGCTGTGGTGCTCGACCGCGCCGATCCCGCCGCCGAAGGGGATCCGGATGACGATCGGCATCGGCAGCCTGCCGCGGGACCGGGCGTGGATCTTGGCGACCTGGGTGACGATCTGGTTGTAGGCCGGGAAGACGAAGCCGTCGAACTGGATCTCGCAGACCGGCCGGTAGCCGCGCATGGCCAGGCCGACGGCGGTGCCCAGGATCCCGGCCTCCGCGAGCGGGGTGTCGACGACACGGTCGTCGCCGAAGTCCTTCTGCAGGCCGTCGGTGATCCGGAAGACCCCGCCGAGCCGCCCGATGTCCTCGCCCATGAGCACGACCTTGGCGTCGTCCTCCATGGCCCGTCTCAGGCCGAGGTTGAGCGCCTTGCCCAGGGTCAGCGTCTGGCTCGTCATCAGTGCTCGCCCCCCTCGAAGCTCGCGTGGTAGGCGACGAACTCCTCACGCTGCGCGGCCAACTCCGACGTCTGCTCGGCGTAGACGGAGTCGAAGATCGCCGTTCCCGGCGGATCGGGCATCTCGAGCGTGCCGCTGCGGATCCGCCCGGCCAGCTCATCGGCCTCGGCCTCCACCGACGCGAGGTAGTCGTGGTCGGCGATGCCACTGCGCGCCAGATACGCCTTCACCCGCGCGATCGGGTCGCGCAGCTTCCACTCCTCGAGCTCGCTGGCCAACCGGTACCGGGTGGGGTCGTCGGAGGTGGTGTGCGCCCCCATCCGGTAGGTGAACGCCTCGATGAACGTGGGCCCCTGCCCCTCCCGGGCAGCGGCGAGGGCGGCCCGGGTGACAGCGAGGACGGCGAGGACGTCGTTCCCGTCGACCCGGACACCGGGGAAGCCGAAACCCGCGGCCCGCCGGTACAGCGGCACGCGTGACTGGCGCTCCAGCGGGACGCTGATCGCGTACTGGTTGTTCTGGCAGAAGAAGACGACCGGGGCGCCGAAACTGGCCGCCCAGATCATCGCTTCGTTGACCTCGCCCTGGCTGGTGGCGCCGTCGCCGAGGAAGGCCAGGGCGGCGTGCTCCCCGCCGTCACGCTGCAGGCCCATCGCGTAGCCGGTCGCATGCAGGCACTGCGAGCCGATGACGATCGTGTAGAGGTTGAATCCGGTGGCCACCGGGTCCCACGCGCCGTAGTCGACGCCGCGGAAGAGGCTCATCACGTGCAGGGGGTCGATGCCCCGGGTCCAGGCCACGCCGTGCTCACGGTAGGTCGGAAAGGCCATGTCACCGGCGCGCAACGCGCGGCCGGCGCCGACCTGGGCGGCCTCCTGGCCGAGCAGCGACGCCCAGATGCCCAGCTCGCCCTGGCGTTGCAGCGCCGTCGCCTCGACGTCCCACCGGCGGACCAGGACCAGGTCGCGGTAGATGTCCCGGAGCTCCTGGTCCGAGACGTCCAGCGAGTAGTCGGGATGGTCCACCCGCTCGCCCTCCGGCGTGAGCAGCTGCACCAGGTCGGGCTGCTCGGGCAGGTGGGGCGCGCCGGCCCCGGGGATCGGGTCGACGACCTCGCCGACGCCTTCGGGCTGACGCACCGCTGTCACGGGACTCTCCTCGTCGTCTACCGCACCGCCGGGGTCACCGGGACGGCGTGGTGCTGGACGTTCGTGGCGCCGGGGTATGGCGTCACTCACACATGGTGACACGACTGCCCCGCGCAGGGAGAAGACCACTCCATGACCGATCTGCGCAAGGTCCCTCCTGAGGATTGCGCACGATGATCGGTACTAGGACGTCCATGCATGTCAGACTGAGCAATGTGAGCCGAGTGGATCCGACCGATGCCCGGTTGCTTCTGGCGCTCGCGGAGGATCCGCGGGCCTCGGTCATGGCCCTGTCCCAGCGGCTGGGCCTCGCGCGCAACACGGTCCAGGCGCGGCTGACCCGGCTCGAGGGCGCGGGCGTCCTCGCCCCCTTCGACCGCCGGGTGCGGCCGGAGGCCCTCGGCTACCCCCTGGAGGCGTACGTGACCGTCCAGGTCGTGCAGCGCAGCCTGGCCGATGTCGGTGACGCGCTCGCCGCCATTCCCGAGGTCCTGGAGGTGACCGGCCTCTCCGGCGTCACCGACCTGCTGGTCCAGGTCGCGGCCCGCGACGCCGACGACCTCTGGCGGCTCACCGAGCAGGTCCTGGCGATCCCGGGCGTGCAGCGAACCGACACCGCGCTGGCGCTGCGCCGGTTCGTCGAGCACCGCACGGAGCCCCTCCTGCAGCGCACGGCCCGCGCGAGCACCACGGAGTCCTAGGTACGCGGCCGGACTCCGGTTTGCACCGCTCCGGCGCACGGGTAGGCCGCCGCCATGGCCATCAGGACGCCGATCGGCACCCTCGGCATGGGACGCCGCGGCATCAGCCCGCTCGGTTGGGTACTGCGTGGGGCCGCCGCCGGCGCGGCAGGGACCACCGCTCTCAACGCCGTCACCTACCTGGACATGGTGATCCGTGGGCGGCCCGCCAGCTCGACACCCGAGGACACCGTCGAGAAGCTCGCCGAGAAGGCGCACGTCTCCATCCCGGGGGACGGCGCGAAACGGGCGAACCGGCTCCAGGGGCTGGGCCCGCTCACCGGCCTCGTGGCCGGCGTGGGCGTGGGCGTGCTCACCGGGATCGCGCGGGCCGCGGGCTTCCGGTCACAGCCGCTGGTCGGGACGGCTCTCATCACCGGCGGAGTGCTGGTCGCGGCCAACGGCCCGATGACGGTCCTCGGCATCACCGATCCACGCACCTGGTCGGCCGTGGACTGGGCCAGCGACGTCGTCCCGCACCTGGCCTACGCCGTCGTCGTCACGACCACGATGGACGCGTTGGACCGTTGACGGACGCCCTGCCCCCACCGCTCGCAGGCTCGCGGCGGGCCCCTGCAGGGGTCGACGTCAGCGCCAGCCGCGCTCGTCCACCCCGCCGGGCACCGGCCCCTCCGGGTCGTAGGGCGTACGGGTGAAGACGAACGTGGCAAGGTTCAGGTGGTCCTCGGCGATGCGCAGCACCTCGCCCGCGTAGTAGCCGTCCAGACCGGTCCAGGTGCCGTCGGGACGGCGGACGAAGCGGCTGGCCCGCCCGGCGCGGCCCGGCAGCGGCCCGAGGTGCAGCATCCCGCCGGCGACCGCCCGCAGCACGTGCGGGGCCGGACCCCAGAACCAGACGCCCAGCAGGTGGAGCGGGAGCGGGGCGGGGTCCGGGCGCCACGGCTCGACGATCCGGGGCTCGGCTGCGCGGAGGTCGGCCAGCAGGCCGAAGACGAGCGGGTCCAGGCCGCTGGTGGTGTTGGCCAGGGCCACCGCTCCGGTGCCTTCCTCGGGGTCGACGAACACGTTCGCCAGGAAGCCCGGCATGGAGCCGCCGTGGCCGACCAGCGTGCGCCCGTCCAGCCGGATCACCTGGACGCCGAGCCCGTAGGCGGACCAACCGGGCGCCGAGGAGTCGACCCCGGCCGGAACCCGCATCTCCTCCAGGGTGGCGCGGTCGAGGACGCCACCGGTGTCGCCGAGCATGAACGCGGCGAAGGAGGCGAGGTCGGCCAGTGTGGCCCAGAGCTGCCCGGCCGCGGCCATGACCCCGGCGGAGTGCTCCGGTTCGGGGAGCACCACGTCGGCCCACGGGTGCACCGCGAAACCCTGGGCCGCGGGCGGCACGGGCCGGGGCGTCGTCCTGGTCATCCCGAGCGGCTCGAGCACCTCCGTGCGGACGACGTCCTCCCACGGCCGCCCCCGGAACCGGGCCACCAGCTCACCGAGCAGGCCGAACCCGAGGTTCGAGTAGTGGAACCGGCGCGCGGCGCCGAGCACGACGACCGTCCGGTCGAGGGCGAGGTCGGTCAGGGAGCCGCCGGGGCTGCGCTCCCACCACTCGCCGGGGCTCTCCGACGAGGCGCCGGCGAGATGGGAGAGCAGCTGGCCGATCGTGCGGTCGCCGAGCGGCGTCGCCGGCAGGTGCCGTTCCAGCGGATCGTCCAGCGACAGCCGCCCCTCGTCGCGCAACCGGAGGACGGCGACGGCGGTGACCGTCTTGCTGATCGACCCGAGCCGGAACTGGACGTCGGTGTGGGGCTCGGGGACGTCGCCCCGAGCGGCCGACCAGCTCAGGGCGCCGTCCCGCACCACGCCCCCCACGAGGGCAGGGGCCCGCCCCTCCCGCTGCACCCTGGCGGTGCGGGCCAACAGAGTCCGGGCAGTGGTCGGCAGGACGGGCTCCGGCATGACGGCGACCGTAGCCACCCGGCGGGCGGGGCTGCTGGTCACTGCCCGGCGCGGGGCCGTCTCCGCCACCTGGCAGGGTCGCGCGCATGCAGGGGCTGGCCCGGCGGGAGTTCTGCCTCGTACTGCTCCGCCGGATGGCCGACGTCCGGCCGGACCTGGTGACCGAGGCACTGCCGCGCATCTCGGCGGACCGCGCGCAGGCGCGCGCCGCGCACCGCCGGTGGCAGGCGCTGCAGCACGCCCCAGGGGCCCCGCGCGGGCTGGCGCTCCGCACCGCCGTGCTCGGCCCGCCGGACGGGACGCAGGAACGGATGGTCGGCGACCTGCCGGTGCAGGTGCGCCGGTGGCCGCTGCCACTGTGGCCGCACCTGCGCTGGGAGTTGCTGTCGGGGCCGGGCGGGGCGGTGCTGCACGAGCAGCTCGTCCGCGCGCCGGGCTCGCCGGTGCCGCCGGCGGCCGTCGGGCGGCTGCGGATCTGGGAGCACGTGCTCGACGACGTGGTGACCCTTCCCGGCGCCGTCAGCGTGGACCCGGGAGTGGTCACCCGGTGGGAGGTCCACCTGCCCGGCGGCGTGCGTGCCGCCTTCGTGTGGGGGCTGCTCCAGGAGGTGACGGTGCGGGGGAGCGGGACGCCACCGATATGAGCAGCCGCATCGCGGTCGGCGAGTCAGCCCGCTATGTGCCGCATGGCGGTGATGGCGCCCATGTTGTCGATGCCGGCGACCTTGACGACGTCGCCGAACGTCGGGGCGTGCACCATCTGACCGTTCCCGATGTAGATGCCGACGTGGCTGATCGGGCTGTAGAAGAAGATCAGGTCTCCGGGCTGCAGCTGGCTGCGCGAGACCGGGACGCCCACCGTGGCCTGCGCATCTGCCACCCGCGGGATGCGGACACCGGCCGCGGCGTAGGCGAACTGGGTCAAACCGGAGCAGTCGAAGGCGTTCGGACCCGTCGCCGCCCACACATAGGGCTTGCCGCGCTGGGCCAACGCCGTGTCGACGGCGATCTGGGCGGCCTGGCTACTGGCGACCACGGGACCGGCGGGCGCTGTCGCCGTACGGCTGTCCGAGCGGCTGGCGTGATCGGTGCCGCCGGCCAGGGTCGCCTGCTTCTCCTGGGCGGTGAGCCGGTCGAAGTCGGCCTGATAGGCGTTGATCTCCTTCTGCAGCGCTGCCTGCTTCGCCGCGACGCCGTCGAAGGTCGCCTTGGCCTCCGCCACGGCCTTCTGTGCGGTGACCTCCGCCTGCGCGGCGGTGGTGCTCACGCTCGTCACCTGATCGAGGACGGCGTTCTGCCGGCCGGCGATCTTCTGGAGGGTCGAGACCCGGTCGACGAACTCGCTGGCCGACTGGCTGGTGAGCAGGGCCGCAAACGTGTTGCCGTTGCCCGTGTAGGCACTTCGGGCGATCCCGCGGACCTGCTTGCGGGCTGTGGCGAGCGCGACCTGGGCCTGCTCGTAGGCGGCCTGCGCCGCCTTCGCCGCGGTCTGCTGCGTGTTCAGCTGGTCGCGCGCCGCGTTGAAGGACTCGGTGACCTTCTCCATGTCGTGTGCCCGTGCGGCCATCACCGTTGCCACGTCGCCCGCGGTGGCCGGCTGCGGGGTGGCCTGGGCCGGCATCGGGCTGAGCACGATCGCGGCCAGGCCGGCCAGGACGAGGGAGACCTTCCGGACCACGGCGACCGAGGGGGCAACGGTCGGGCGGGAGGACCTGGGGGGGGTCGCCATGATGCGGCGGCTCTCCAATTCTTTCGACTGTTCAGGAACGGCCGACCACCGGCCCGTCGGAGGGCGACGTCGCCCAGCACGCCCGGCGCGATGTGGCCGTGCGCGTTCCTCGGGTGCAGGTGGTTCCGGCCTGCGACGACTGCCGACGGCCGGTTCGGGGATGTCCTTCCGGGCTCATCCGCTCAGTGACGGAACGGCCCCTCCGGACAGATCTCACCGTAGGGCTGTGATCGAGCCGTGACAATCCGCAACGCTGAGATTGTTAAGTTTTCCCGGTCCATCACGGAGGGTTGCGACACGCGCATGCTCACAGCTGTGTAACTACACCGGTGACGCGCTGCAATCGATCAGCCGCGCAACAGCCCGTGGACGGCCGTCCTGACCGTCGACTCCATCGGGGGGGCTCGCGATCACCGGCGGCTAGCGTCGCCGGGTGACCTCAGCGCGGTATGACGCCGTGGTCGTCGGCGGCGGCCACAACGGCCTGACCGCGGCGGCCTACCTCGCCCGCGGCGGCTGGTCGGTGCTGCTCCTGGAGCGGCTGCCCGACGTCGGCGGTGCGGCCGTCAGCCGGCAGGTGTTCGACGGGATCGACGTCCGCGTCTCCGCGTACTCCTATCTGGTCAGCCTGCTGCCCGACCGGATCGTCACCGACCTCGGCCTGGACATCACGCTGGCCGACCGAGGGGTCGCGTCCTGGACGGCCGTCCACCGCGACGGGCGACACCGGGGCCTGCTGGTCGAGCGCGACGAAGGCGCCGCGACCGGCACCTCCTTCCGGGAGCTGACCGGTTCCGCCGCCGAACTGGCGGGGTGGCAGCGCTTCTACGGGCGCCTGGCCACGCTCGCCGAGGACCTCGCTCCCACGCTCATCGAGCCGCTGCTCTCCCCCGCCGGGCTCGAGGCCCGGCTGCGCGACCCGGGACTGTGGCACGACCTGCGGGAGCGTCCGCTGGCCGACGTCGTGGCCGAACACCTCTCCGATGACGTCGTCCGCGGGATCGCCCTCACCGACGGGCTGATCGGCACGTTCGCCGACGTGCACGCCGCCGACGGTCTGGCCAACCGCTGCTTCCTCTACCACGTGGTCGGCAACGGGACCGGCCGCTGGCGGGTGCCGATCGGCGGCATGGGCACGGTCTGCGTCGCGTTGGCGGACGCCGCTCGCCACGCCGGGGCGGAGCTGCGCACCGGCGCCGCGGTCACCGGGCTGGAGACGCGACCTGCCGGGGTGGCCGTCTCCTGGACCGAGGACGGGGCGGACCGGACCGTGGACGCCGGCGTCGTGGTCTGGGCCGCGGCCCCCACCGTGCTGGACGAGGTCACGGGCACAGTCCCGGCGGTGCGGCCGTCCGGGTCACAGCTCAAGATCAACATGGTGCTCGACCGCTTGCCCCGGCTGCGATCGGGCGCCGACCCCGCGACGGCCTTCGCCGGCACCTGCCACGTCGACGAGGCCGCGAGCCAGCTGGACGCCGCCTACCGGCAGGCCGCCGCCGGTGAGCTGCCCGACGTCGTCCCCTTCGAGGTGTACTGCCACTCGCTGACCGACCCGTCCGTCCTCGGTCCCGCCGAGCGGGCCACCGGGCGGCACACCCTCACGCTGTTCGCGCTGCATACGCCGGCGGAGCTCTTCCGGGCCGCCCCGGGGGCCACCCGGGAGGAGGCCGTCCGCCGCGTGACGGCTCAGCTGGACGCGCATCTGGAGGAGGCGTTGCTCGGCTGCCTGGCGCGTGACGCCGACGGCCGGCCGTGCCTCGAGGCCGCTTCCCCACTGGATGTCGAGGCGTCCCTGGCCATGCCGGGGGGCCACATCTTCCACGGCGACCTCGCGTGGCCCGTGGCCGAGGAACCCGAGCAGGTGGGCACCTGGGGTGTGACCACCCGGTTTCCCTGGGTCGTCGCCGCCTCGTCGGGGGGAACCGTCCGCGGCGGAGGGGTCAGCGGGCTCGGCGGCTACGCGGCTGCCCAGCACCTGCTCGGCCGCCGCTGAGTTCGGCAGCACGATGAGGTGGTGTGTACAAGTCCGCGGCGGTGCGGCGCGGTGCCGGGGCATGTCGACGCTAGCGCCGCCGCACCGACCAACGATGGCAGGCCGTCGCCGCGAGGAAGACCAGCGGAGCCGCAATGGCGCATACCCACGCGGCGATGAGCGGGCCGCCGGGATGTCCCCGACCGGGCACGCCGGGCGGTGGCGTTGGGTCGAAGCGCAGGGTCGTGGTCATGTGATGCCAGTGGAACACCTCGAGGAACATCAGGAACCAACTTCCGATCCACAGCAGGCCACTCGTCCACCGCACCCATCGCATTGAGCAGCCTCCCGCGGGCGCTTCCAGGCGAAGCACCAGTCCAGCGTCATGGTGGCGGCGGGAGGCCGGACTTGTACACACCAACTCATCTCGCTGCCGAACTCAGCCGCCGCTGAGACGGGGTGGACGGTGCCGACCCGGATCGTCCCCGGCGCCGGCCCGCGGGGCGGCGTGTGCATGGGGCCGACGATGCCGTACCCGGAGGAACGCGGTCAGGCGGCGAGGGGCTCCGGCAGGTCGCCGCGGTGCAGCACCACCAGCGTGCTGACCGCCCGGGTGAGGACGACGTAGAGCCGCTGCAACCCGCGCGGCTCGGCGGCGGCGATCGCGGCGGGGTCGACGACCACGACGGCGTCGAACTCGAGGCCCTTGACGAGCGTGGCGGGGACGACCGACACCGGCGTCGCCGACGAGCCGTCGTCGGTCAGCGCCGTCACGTCCAGGCCGGCCTCGCGCAGGACCTGCACGGTGTCCTCCACCGCTGCGTCGGCACAGACCACACCGATCGATCCGGGGGCGGCGGCCAGCGTGACGACCACCTCGGCCAGCGGCCCGGCGAACCCGGCGACCGGCCGCACGCTCAGCGAGCCGGGCTCGCGACGGACGGCGGTGGCGGGCGCGAGCCCCGGTGCGATCACGGGCAGCAGCCGGTTGGCGTAGTCGAGGACCTCCCCCGGAACGCGGTAGCCCCGGGTCAGGGGGCGGACGGCGGCGTCCGGGCGGCCGAGGCCGGCCAGCGTGTCGGTCCAGTCGGCAGAGGCCCACGGGCTGGTCGCCTGGGCCAGGTCGCCCAGAACGGTCAGCGAACCGGCCGCCAGGCGGCGGGCCACCGCGCGGCACTGCATGGGCGAGAGGTCCTGGGCCTCGTCGAGGACGATGTGCCCGTAGCCCGGCGTGCGCTCGAGCAGTCCGGCCACCTCGTCGACGAGCACCGCGTCGGCCTCGGTCCAGGGTGCCGTCCGTACCGACCGCGACGGCGCGCGCCACAGGAGCGCCTCCTGTTCGCCCTCGGCGAGGATGCCGCGCGCCGCGCGGGCCAGCAGCCCGCGGTCGGTGAGCAGGGCGGCGACCAGTCCGGCGGCGTCGCGGGCCGGCCAGACCTCGTCGAGGAACGCCTTCACCTCGGCGCTGCGCCCCGTCCGGCGGGTCTCGGCGTCCGTGGGGCTGCCGCCGGCGTTCTCCTTCTGGCGCCGGGCGTCCTCGGCGACCCGCATGGCCAGCCGCTCCCGGCCGGCGGCGTAGTGCACGGCCGGCTGGTCCTCGGCGCGGGCGCCACGGCGCAGATCGTCCACATAGCGCTTGAGCCGCTCGACCGGCACCCGGTAGCGGCGGCCGGCCAACGGCACCTGGATCGAATCGGCGGGTTTGGCGATGGCGCCCCACAGGGCGCGGCGCAGCACCTCGGCCATGCGGCCGTCGCCCTTCAGGACGGCCAGCTCCGGGGGATCCTCCGCCCGCACGGGCACCCGCCCGGTCAGCCCGTCCAGCGTGGTCTGCTCGACGTCGACCTCTCCCAGGGTCGGCAGCACCTGCTCGATGTAGCGCAGGAACGCCCGGTTCGGCCCGATGACCAGCACCCCGGACCGCGCCAGCTGGCCGGCGTGCGTGTAGAGGAGGTAGGCGGCGCGGTGCAGGCCGACCGCCGTCTTCCCGGTGCCGGGGGCGCCCTGCACGCAGATCGACTCGCTCAGCGGCGCGCGGACGATGTCGTCCTGGTCGGGCTGGATGGTGGCGACGATGTCGCGCATCGGGCCGCTGCGCGGCCGCTCGATCTCGGCCAGCAGGAGGCCACCGGGGCCCTCGGCCGCCGGGCCGCTCGCGAGGAGCTCGTCCTCGTAGCTGGTCAGCTCGCCGCCGGCGAAGCCGAACCTCCGGCGGCGGACCAGCCCGCGTGGATCGGCGGTGCTGGCCTGGTAGAACGCGCCGGACAGCGGCGCCCGCCAGTCGATGACGACGGCGTCGCCGGCCGCGTCCCGGACGTGCCGGCGGCCGATGTGGAAGGCCTCCTCCGGGCTGTCGATCCGCCCGAAGAAAGCCGGCACGTGCGGATCGGCGGCCAGCGACCGCAACCGCTCGGCGCGGGCTACGCCCAGGCGCTCGGACGCCCAGGCGTCCACTCCGGCGTCGATGATCCCCGAGGCGGCGGTGCGCATCTCGGCAAGGCAGTCGGCCGCGCGCTCGAGGTGAGCGCGTTCGGCGGTGAGCACGGGATCGGGGACGGTGGTCTCACTGAGCGACGGACGAGACACGGTCGCAGGACGTTACGCCGCCGACCCGAGGGCGGTCGACGCGGTTTCGGCGCCGAGAGCAACCCGGGGGCCCACGGTTTCGGCGCGGAAAGCGCGAGGGGTCACGCGAGTGGGTGGTCCCCGGGTTCGACGATGTGCACGTCGACGGCCCGGAACTGCTCCGGCGTCGCACGCAGGGCCGCCTTCGTCGGCTCCCGCACGTCCAGCGGATCGCGGCGCAGCGCCGCCACGGGCCGCAGCCGTGGATCGGCCAGCACCTCGTCGGCCAGCCCCCGATCTCCTCCGGGGAAGAGGGCGGCCAGCCCGTCGGCGTGCGGCAGCAGCACCCGGACGGCGGTCTCCGTCGCCGCCGTGACGACGGCGTCGGTCTGGTTCCCGCGGCGCCGGGCGAACCGCTGCTGTGACCAGCCCCCCGCGGCGGTCCGCCCCTGCACCAGCCGGGAGTCGACCTTCGACACCACGAGGTCGGGCCCGTCGAACACGCCGACCGCCCAGCGGCCCCGCCGTACCAGCAGGACGCCGGCCCGCCTCGGAAGGGGTGCCTCGGTGAGGAACGAGGCCAGGAGCGCCGGGCCGGGCGTCCAGCCGAACGGAGCCCGCAGCGCGACGGTCGTGGAGTCCGCGCAGGTGATGCGCAGGACGCCGTCGTCGACCGACGCCTCCCCGAATGCCCCGTGCCGCTCGGCCACCCGGTCCAGCCAGCGCCCCAGCCGCTCCGGTGCGACGCGCAGGCGGCGGCCGCCCCCGGCGGCCGGACGGGGCCGGCTCACCGGTCGAGGGGCAGGCTGCGCACTGCGCCAGCCTAGGTCCCGCACGGGAGCCAGCCTGACCGCGTCCACTTGGTTCCGCGGGTCGCCCGGTCGAAGCTGCAGGGATGACCAACCCAGCGTCGGGTATCCCGGTGATCCCACTGCCGGCCATCGCCACCCCGATCGTCGCCGCGCCGATGGCGGGAGGACCCTCCACGCCGGGCCTCGTGGCGGCGGTCGGTGACGCCGGGGGGTTCGGCTTCCTGCCCGCGGGTTACCGCAGCGTCGAGCAGGTCGCGGACGACGTCGACGACCTGCTCGGACGCAGTGCGGCGCCCTTCGGGGTGAACGTCTTCGCTCCGCTGCCGGAGCGGCCGGAGGAGGCCGCCCGCGTGCCGGAGTACGCCGAGCGGGTCGCCCGTCGCGCGGCCCTCGTCGACGCGCCACTGGGCGTTCCGGAGCACACCGACGACGACTTCGCGGCGAAGGTGCAGCTCCTCTCCCGGCTGCGGCCGGCCGTCGTGTCGTTCACCTTCGGCATCCCGCACACCGAGGTCATGGACAGGTTGCACGCGGCCGGGATCGGGATCTGGCTGACCGTCACCTCACCGGAGGACGCCCTCGCCGCGACCGGCGCCGGCGCCGACGCCCTGGTCGTGCAGGGCTGGGAGGCCGGTGCCCACCGCGGCGGGCTCTCCGACGAGGAACCCGCACAGCTGGGGCTGCTGCCGCTCCTGGCGCTCGTCCGGCGGGTCACTCCGCTGCCGCTCGTGGCCGCCGGGGGGATCGCCGACGGCGCGGGTGTCGCGGCAGTGCTGGCCGCCGGAGCCTCGCTCGCCTCGCTCGGCACGGCTTTCCTCCGGACGCCCGAGGCCGGCACGGCACCCGTGCACGCGGCCGCCCTCACCGAGCCGCGACCGACCACCGTGACCCGTGCGTTCACCGGCCGCCGTGCCCGGGCCCTTGTCAACGCAGCCACCGTCGCGCTGGGGGACGACGCACCTGCCGCCTATCCCGAGGTGCACCTGCTGACCGCCCCCCTGCGGGCAGCCGCCCGGGCCGCGGGCGACGCCGAGAACCTGCACCTCTGGGCCGGGCAGGCGCACACGCTGGCCGAGACCGTTCCGGCCGGAGAGCTGGTGCGGCGGCTGGCCGCCGACGCGCGGACGGCGCTCGCCGCGGCCACCGCGGCGCTCGGGGGGCGGCCGGGAGGCGCCGGGTAGCCCGGCAGAGGAACGCAGCCGGCCCGCCTCGCCCCTCCGTCGGGCGGTGCGGGCCGGCTGCGGCTCAGGCGGCGTCGCCCTCCGCGGCGCCGCCGGTGGTCGGCAGGCCCGCTGCCGACCAGGCACGGAAACCGCCGATGACGTCGGTGGCCCGCAGCACGCCCAGCGAGCGCAGCGCATCGGCGGCCAGGCTGGAGGTGTAGCCCTCCGAGCAGAGCACGATCACCTCGACGTCGTAGCCGGCCAGCGGCAGCCGTGCGTCGGAGGCGGGGTCGAACCGCCACTCGAGGACGTTGCGCTCCACGATCAGCGCGCCGGGCACCTCACCCTCCGTCGCCCGCTGGGCCGCGGGACGGATGTCGACGAGCACGGCACCGGCCGCCGTCCGGCCGACCGCCTGGGTCGGTGTCAGCCGCACCAGGCGGGTGCGGGCCTCGGCCAGCACCTGATCGATCGAACGCGCGTACGGCGGCCGGAGAACGGCGGTCACCAGTCCACCCCGGCACGCTCGGTCCCGGTCCGGAGCAGGGCGGACCCGTCCAGGCGGTAGGTGTTCATCTCGGTGAGCCGCGGCGCGTACACGTGCACGCTCACCGCAGGCTCGGAGTGCCGGTTCGTCACCTGATGGACGTAGTGCGGGCCGAAGAACCGCAGCCGTCCGGCCGGTAGCTCGGTGTCGCTCTCGCGCGGCCCTCCCGCGCCGCCGGTGGCGACGACCCGCTCGGTGAGCGTCCCGCGGGCCACGGCGAACGCGCCGGCGGACAGACCGTGGTCGTGCAGCGGCGTGCCCTGTTCGGGAAGCCAGGACAGCAGCCAGATCTGGGCCTCGGCGAGTTCGGCGTGCAGGGAGGGGTCGAGGAACCGGCGGACGTCGTCCGGCTCGAGCAGCGCCGTCCAGCGGGACGAGCCGCGGTACCGGACCAACGGCTCCCACAGGTCGGTGCGCAGGGTGAGGGAGACAGCGAGGGCCGCGGAGCCGGTGGGCCGGGTGGCGGTCGCGGCGACCAGTGGCGCGATGCGGGGGTCGGCGAGGACGGCAGGCGAGAGCGAGGTGAGGGACATGCGGGAAACGGGATCCTTCGGGAAGTGGGCCGTCGACGCGGCCCGGAGTCGGTGAGGACGAGAGCTCAGCGACCCGGACACAGCGCGCTGGCGACCCGCAGCAGGTCCACGGAGGACCGTCGGTGCAGCAGGAGGGCGCGCGTCACGTGAACCACTGAACCAGCCGACACAAATCCCGTCAAATACGATCGGCTTAGTGTTGCATAAGTCTCTCCTAAGAGGGTCAGCGGGCCAGCGCCGGCGTCCCGGCGTGCTCCGCGGGCACGTACAGCAACCGCTGGCACAGGACGACCACCGCCGCGGCGACCGCCGTCGCGACCGTGGCGACGAGGAAGGCGGCGTTCGCCCCGACGGCGTCGACCACCTTCCCGGCGACCGAGCCGCCGACCGCCACTCCGAGGCCCACCGCCGTCCCGATCCAGGTGAACGCCTCGGTGAGCGCCGACCGCGGGACGAGCAGTTCGGCGAGCGTGAAGGAGCTGATGATTGACGGCGAGACGGCCGATCCGGCCAGCACCACGAACGGGATCATGATCCAGACGTCCCGGATCAGCAGCAGGGGGACGGTCAGCAGGGTCAGCGCGACGAGGATGCCGGACAGGCGCTGCCGCAGCGGGTACTCCCAGCGCACCGTGCCCCAGCCGATGCCGCTGGCCATCGATCCCAGCGCGAGGCCGGCGACGAGCACGCCGGAGAGCGCCTTGTGCCCCGTCTGGTCGGCGAAGGCGACCATCCCGATCTCCAGCGTGCCGAGGATCGCGCCGATCGCCGCACCGACGACGCAGAGCACCCGTAGTCCTGCGCAGCGGATGGGCGAGGGGCCGGTGCTGCTCGCGCGGCCGCCCGGCGGCGGCTCGGTGCGGCCCTGGGCGGCGAACAGCAGGCTGCCCACGGTGGCGAGCGTGAAGGCGGTGACGACGCCGGACGTCGAGTGACCGGTCGTGGAGAGAAAGGTGACCAGGACCGGTCCGACGATGAACACGAACTCGTCGACCACCGACTCCATCGCCAGGGCGGTGGGGAGGCGGGTGGAGCCACGGAGCAGGTGCGTCCAGCGGACCCGGATCATCGAGGAGACCGGGGGGATGCAGGCGCCGGCCACTCCCGCCGTCGCGAAGAAGGTCCATCGCGGCCAGCCGCCCTTGACCGCCCACAGGAAGCAGATCCCCGAGGCGACGAACACGGCGAGGACCGGGAGGAGCACCTTCCGCTGGCCGAAGGTGTCGGCCAGGCGCCCGATGACCGGGCCGGCGAAGGCGGTCGTGACCGCACCCGCGGCGGCAACCGCCCCGCCGAGACCGTAGGAACCGGTCTCGGACGCGATCAGCAGGACCGAACCGAGACCGACCATGGAGAGCGGCAGCCGGCCGATGAACGCCGCCAGCACCATCGGCAGCCCGTGGGGCGTCCGCAGCACCTGCAGGTAGGGATTGGACACGAGCGTGGCTGCCCTGGGAGTCGATGGAGAGGACCGGCCGCCACGCTAGCCGACGCAGGCGGGCGAGGCGCTCCGGAGGAGCGCGGCATCGAGGCGACCGGAGCCGGCTCCGGACAGGCGTCGGGCCCCGCCCCGGTCGCCGTTGACCGGAGCGGGACCCGTTCCCTGGCTCGGGCGATACACCCGAGCCTGTCTGCGCGCCCCGGTCTGCTCCTCGCCGGCCCTCGCCGCGATGCTCCCGGGGCTGTCGTCAGGCCAGCCGGGTCTTGAGGATCTCCAGTTCGTCCCACATGGTGCTGGGCAGCTTGTCACCGAACTTCTCGAACCACTCGGTGATCTGCGGGATCTCCTCGCGCCACTCGTCCTTGTCGACGGCCAGCGCCTTCTCCACCTGGTCGGCGGTCATCTCCAGGCCGGAGACGTCCAGCGACTCCGGCGTCGGCACGTGGCCGACCGGGGTCTCCGCCGCGGCAGCGGTGCCCTCGAGCCGCTCGATGACCCACTTGAGGACCCGGCTGTTCTCGCCGAAGCCCGGCCACAGGAAGCCGCCGTCCTCGTCGCGGCGGAACCAGTTCACGTAGAAGATCCGCGGGAGCTTGGTGGCGTCGTGCATCTTGCCGGTCTCGACCCAGTGGCCGAAGTAGTCGCCGGCGTTGTAGCCGATGAACGGCAGCATGGCGAACGGGTCGCGGCGGACGACGCCGACCGCGCCCGTGGCCGCGGCGGTGGTCTCCGAGGAGAGCGTCGCGCCCATGAAGACGCCGTGGTTCCAGTCCCGCGCCTCGGTGACCAGCGGGATCGTGGTCTTGCGGCGGCCGCCGAAGAGGATGGCCGAGATCGGCACGCCCTTCGGGTCCTCATACTCCGGCGCCAGGATCGGGCACTGGGTGATCGGGGTGCAGAACCGGCTGTTCGGGTGACTGGACGGCTCGTCACTGTCCGGCGTCCAGTCCTGGTGCTTCCAGCTGGTGAGGTGCGCGGGGGGCTCGTCGGTCATGCCCTCCCACCAGATGTCGCCGTCGTCGGTGAGCGCGACGTTGGTGAACACGGAGTTGCCCTTGTCGATGGTGCGCATCGCGTTGGGGTTGGTGTCCCACCCGGTGCCCGGAGCGACGCCGAACAGGCCGTACTCGGGGTTGAGCGCGTAGAGCCGGCCGTCCTCGCCGAAGCGCATCCAGGCGATGTCGTCGCCCAGCGTCTCGACCTTCCAGCCCGGAATCGTCGGCTCCAGCATCGCGAGGTTGGTCTTGCCGCAGGCCGACGGGAAGGCGGCCGCGACGTAGTAGGTCTTCTGCTGCGGGCTGGTCAGCTTGAGGATCAGCATGTGCTCGGCGAGCCAGCCCTCGTCGCGGGCCATCACCGAGGCGATCCGCAGCGAGTAGCACTTCTTGCCCAGCAGCGCGTTGCCGCCGTAGCCCGAGCCGTAGGACCAGATCATCCGTTCTTCAGGGAACTGGACGATGTACTTGGTCGTGCTGCACGGCCAGGGGACGTCCTCCTGGCCCGGATCCAGCGGGGCGCCCAGCGAGTGCATCGCCGGGACGAACGGCCGGTCGGTGCCCATCGCCTCGAGGATGTGGCCGCCGATGCGGGCCATGACCCGCATCGAGACGACGACGTACTCCGAGTCGGTGAGCTCGACGCCGAACATCGGGTTGTCGGCCTCGACGGGGCCCATGCAGAACGGGATGACGTACATCGTCCGGCCGCGCATGCACCCGCGGTACAGCTCGGTCATGACCGACTTCATCTCGTCCGGGTCCATCCAGTTGTTGGTGGGACCCGCGTCGGCCTCGTCGACCGAGCAGATGAAGGTGCGGTCCTCGACCCGCGCCACGTCAGTGGGATCCGACGCCGCCCAGAACGAGTTGGGCTTCTTCGCCAGCCGGGTGAAGGTCCCGGCGTCGACCAGCTTCCCGGTGAGCCGATCCCACTCCTCGTCGCTGCCGTCCACCCAGACCACCCGGTCGGGCGTGGTCAGCTCTGCCATCTCCTGCACCCAGGCGAGCAGCCGGGTGTGCGTGGTGGGGGCGTTGTCGAGACCGGGGGTGGCCACGGAAGTCACGGCGTCTCCATCCATCTGGGGTACGCCGGGGCGGGTGCACCCCCGGCGCGTCACTGACTCACCGACCCGGACAACGACGCTGGTCGGTCGAGGATCCGGTCCGGTCAGGTTACCGGCGCCACATCCGCCTGTAACCGTGAGAGATGTTACGTATAGGACGTCTACCCGGCGGGTCGGAAGACCCTGGACGGGCGCGGCGTTGACCACATCCCGTGAACGATCCCGCCCTCTTCTCGCCCCTGACACTGCGCGGCCTGACGCTGCCGAACCGCCTCGTGGTCGCACCGATGTGCCAGTACTCGGTCACCGACGGGCTCGTCGGTGACTACCACCTGGCCCACCTCGGCAGGTTCGCCCTGGGCGGGTTCGGCCTGGTGATCGTCGAGGCGACGGGCGTGACGGCGGACGGCCGGATCAGCCACGGGGACGTCGGCCTGTGGTCCGACGAGCACATCCCGGGACTGGCACGCATCGTCGACCTCCTGCACGCGGAGGGCGCCGCGGCCGGCGTCCAGCTGGG
>JAODNJ010000197.1 GCA_025465155.1 Frankiales bacterium | reverse complement strand
TGGTGCTCGACCCGGCGCTCTACGGCGGCGTGGCCACGGTCGACGACGCCAGCTGGGGCGGTGCCGCGTCGACCGGCTTCTACATCGACCCGAACGAGGACATCACCGTGGGCTTCTACACCCAGCTGATGCCGTCGAACACGCTGCCGATCCGGCCCTACCTGCGCCAGCTGGTCAACCAGGCCCTCGTCGACTGAACCGCCTCAGAGGTAGCGGCGGTAGACGACGGTGGCGACCATCGCAGGCTTGCTGGCGCCCTCGACCTCCACCGTGACGTCGAGGTTCATCGCGACGCCGCCCTCGACGGGGGTCGCCGAGGCCAGCGTCGCGCCGGCGCGCACCCGGCTGCCCACCGGAACGGGGGAGGGGAAACGCACCTTCTCCGTGCCGTAGTTGACGCCCATCCGGAAGCCGGTGATGTCGACGATCTGCGGTATCAGCGACGGAAGCAACGACAGGGTCAGGTAGCCGTGCGCGATCGGGCCGCCGAACGGGCTCTCCTTCGCCGCGCGCTCCGGATCGACGTGGATCCACTGGTGGTCACCTGTCGCGTCGGCGAACCGGTTCACCTGCTCCTGGGTGATCGTCACCCAGTCGCTGTGGCCGAGGTGCTGCCCGACCAGGCTCTGCACGCCCTCGACGCCCTCGACTGTGGTCTGCGCCATCTGCTTGCCTCCTCGTTGACTACGTTGGCGAACTCCACCACACGGGGGACCGACGGAGGAGGCACGGGTTGTTGCGGATCGG
Source organism: Frankiales bacterium (assembly GCA_025465155.1). Classification (GTDB taxonomy): domain Bacteria; phylum Actinomycetota; class Actinomycetes; order Mycobacteriales; family Geodermatophilaceae; genus Geodermatophilus. The sequence goes on along the minus strand of JAODNJ010000197.1, from coordinate 3,961 downwards.
GACGCTGGACGTGCCCGACGGCCGGTTGGTGGTCATGGCGATCGTCAACCGCACGCCCGACTCGTTCTACGACCGCGGCGCCACGTACGAGCTCGCCGCCGCCGTCGAGCGGGTGGACCGGGTGGTCGCCGAGGGCGCGGACATGGTGGACGTCGGAGGCGTGAAGGCCGCCCCGGGCGAGGACGTCGACGCCGCCGAGGAGATCCGCCGGACGGTCGACCTCGTCGCCGCCGTCCGCGCGGCCCACCCGGTCCTGCCCATCTCGATCGACACCTGGCGGGCGTCGGTGGCCCGGGAGGCGCTCGCCGCCGGCGCCGACGTCGTCAACGACGCCTGGGGCGGCGTGGACCCCGAGCTCGCCACCGTCGCCGCCGAGGCGGGCGCCGGGATCGTGTGCACGCACGCCGGCGGGTTGCCGCCCCGCACCCGGCCGCACCGGGTGACCTACGACGACGTCGTCACCGACATCGTCGCCCGGACGACAGCCCTGGCGGAGGCCGCCGTCGCCGCCGGGGTGGACCGTGACCGGGTGATGGTCGACCCGGGGCACGACTTCGGCAAGAACACCCGCCACTCGCTGGAGGCGACCCGCCGGCTGGGCGAGCTCGTGGACACGGGCTGGCCCGTGCTCGTGGCCCTGTCGAACAAGGACTTCGTCGGCGAGACCCTCGACGTCCCGCTGGAGGAGCGGCTCACCGGCACCCTGGCGACGACGGCGGTCAGCGCCTGGCTCGGGGCGCGGGTGTTCCGGGCCCACGACGTCGCGGCGACCCGCCAGACCCTCGACATGGTCGCCGCGATCCGCGGCGACCAACCTCCTGCCCGCACCGTCCGCGGCCTGGCCTGAGGCCCCGTCCCGGGTCCCGCCCCCGAGCGTGCGAAGGGTGGAGAGGACGGGGTCCTTGCTCTGCCCCCCACCGCTCGCACGCTCGCGGCGGGCCCCTACAGGGAGGCCGGATGAAGGGCGGGTGACGATCCCCGTGCTCGAGCCCCACGCCGGCACGCTGCACGGCTGGTTCGACCGCGACCTGCCGCCCGTGCTCACCGTGGACCCGGGGACGACGGTCCGCTTCCGCACCCTGGACTCCGGCTGGTCTGCGGGCCCGCACACCGGCGGCGAGCGGCGGCGGGTGGCCGAGCACGCACCCGGGATGGGACACGCGCTCACCGGGCCGATCCGCGTCCGCGGCGCGCGGCCCGGGATGGTGCTCGCCGTCCGCGCCGACGACGTCGTCCCCGGCACGTGGGGAACGACCTACGCCGGGGCCCGCCCCACCGCCTGGAACGCGCGGCTCGGCATCGCGACGGCGGCCGTCCACAGCTGGGAGATCGACGTGCCGGCCGGCATCGCCCGCAACCAGTACGGGCACAGCGTCGCGCTGCGGCCGTTCCTCGGGGTGATGGGCATGCCGCCGGCGGAGCCGGGCCGCCACTCGACCGTCCCGCCCCGCTGGCACGGGGGGAACCTGGACTGCCGGGAACTGGTCGCCGGAAGCACGCTGTACCTGCCGATCCCGGTGGACGGCGCGCTGTTCTCCGTCGGCGACGGGCACGCGGCGCAGGGCGACGGCGAGGTCGGCGGGACGGCGATCGAGTGCCCGATGGAGCGCGTCGACCTGACCCTCGGCCTGCTGCCGCACGTCTTCGGCGACCGGACGCTCACCACGCCCGTCGCCCGCACGCCGGCGGGCTGGGTGACGATGGGGCTCGGCGACGACCTCGACGAGGCGGCGGCGGACGCGATGGACGCGATGCTCGACGTCCTGGGCGCCCTCCACGGGGTGGGCCGCGCCGACGCCCTGGCACTGGCCGGCGTCGTCGCCGACCTGCGGATCACCCAGGTGGCCAACCAGACCTTCGGCGTCCACGCCGTCCTCCCGCCCGGCGCGGTGCGCTGACCAGCGGACCCGCGCACCGGGCCATGGTGGTTGCCGGCCGCCGGGCATAGCGTCGCGCCGTCCGCACCGGAGCAGGAGGTCATCGGGCATGAGCGGTCGCGTGGTGCACTTCGAGATCCCCTTCGACGACGGGGACCGCGCGCAGCGGTTCTACAAGGACGCCTTCGGCTGGCAGCTGCAGACGATGCCGGGGATGGGCTACACCCTGGTGACCTCCGGGCCGACCGGCGACACCGGGCCGACCGAGCCGGGGTTCATCAACGGCGGCATGTTCAGTCGCCGGAACGCGCCCGCGGCCTGGCCGCTGGTGGTCGTCGACGTCGACAGCATCGACGACGCCCTGCGGAGGATCGAGGAGCTCGGCGGCTCGACCGTCCTGGCGAGGCAGCCGGTCGGTGACATGGGGTTCAGCGCCTACGCCCGCGACACCGAGGGCAACGTCGTCGGCCTCTGGGAGACCGCCGCCGGCAGCTGACCGCGGTGTCGGCGCCGAAAGAGCGGATGACAGCGCTCGGTAGGTTGCCGCGCATGGCCGCCACCGGGTTCCACACCGCCGACGAGCTCAACGCCCTCCTTCCCGGCACGCTCCCGGGCCTGCTCGGTCTGGTCGTCACCGACCACGAGCCCGGCCGGCTGGACGCCACCCTCGACCTCCGCGACGAGCTGCTCGCGCCCAACGGCTACCTGCACGCCGCCACCGTCGTCGGGCTGGCCGACACCGCCTGCGGGCTCGCCACCCGCGCGCTGCTGCCGGAGGGGGCCACCGGCTTCACGACCATCGAGCTCAAGACGAACTTCCTCGGCACCGCGCGCGAGGGCCGGATCGCGGTCGTGGCGACGAACGTGCACGCCGGGCGGACCACGCAGGTCTGGGACGCCACGGTCACGCACGCCGGCAACGGCCGCACCATCGCCCTCTTCCGGTGCACGCAGTCGGTCCTCTGGCCGCGCTGAACCGGGCCCCGTGGGACCTGCGCGAAATCAGGTGTGAGACTGGCGCCACAAGCGAGTTCGAGGAGGATCCCCGTGGCGTTCGCCAGCCCCTATCCCGACGTCGAGATCCCCGACGTCCCGGTACCCGAGTTCGTCCTCGCCTCCGGCGCGGCCCGCCCGGACGCCCCGGCGCTGGTCGACGGCATCTCCGGCGAGACCCTCACCAACGGCGAGCTGGCCTTCTCCATCGACCGGTTCGCGGCGGCGCTGCACGCCCGCGGCCTGCGGAAGGGCGACGTCGTCGCCGTCTTCAGCCCGAACACCATCTGGTACCCGGTGGTCTTCCACGGGATCGCCACAGCCGGCTGCATCATGTCGCCGATCAACGCGCTGTACACGCCCGACGAGATCGCCTTCCAGCTGCGCGACTCCGGCGCGAAGATGCTGGTCACCGTCTCGCCGTTCCTCGACCGTGCCCTGGGCGCGGCGGAGAAGCAGCCCGTCGACGAGATCGTCGTGATGGACGGCGCCGAGGGGCACGCCTCGCTGCGCGACCTGCTCTCGACGGACGCCCCCTCGGTCCAGGTCGAGATCGACCCGGCCGAGGACCTCGTCACGCTGCCCTACTCGAGCGGCACCACCGGCCTGCCCAAGGGCGTGATGTTGACCCACCGCAACCTGGTGGCCGACGTCAGCCAGTCGCGGCCGATGGTGGAGCTGCACGAGGGCGACGAGCGGGTCATCGCCGTCCTGCCGTTCTTCCACATCTACGGCCTCACCGTGCTCATGAACCAGGGCCTGCAGTGGGGCGGCACCGTGGTGAGCCTGCCCCGGTTCGACCTCGAGCAGTTCCTCCGCACGATCCAGGACCAGAAGATCACCCGCGCGTTCGTCGCCCCACCGATCGTCCTGGCGCTGGCCAAGCACCCGTTGGTGGACCAGTTCGACCTCTCCTCGCTGCGCAGCGTCTGCTCGGGCGCCGCACCCCTGGACGCCGATCTGGCGCAGGCCTGCGAGGACCGGCTGCGCAAGGGCGGCGCCGACGGCGTCACCGTCGTCCAGGGCTACGGCATGACCGAGCTGTCTCCGGTCTCGCACACGACCCCGGACTCGACCCGCCTGCCGGAGGG
>JAODNJ010000077.1 GCA_025465155.1 Frankiales bacterium | reverse complement strand
AGGAAGAGAGCCCGGTCAGCGGGCCCGGCGCCCCTTCCGCGCCCTGAGGTAGTCCGACACCACGTACTCGCCGAGGTGCTCGCCGTCGGGGGTGAACACCCGGCCGCCGGCTCGTTGGGTGATGTCGTGGACGAACTGGACGAGCGCTGGCTCGGGGTCCAGCGCGAAGACGTTCATCGTCGCCCCGCTGCGGGCCACCCGCTCCACCTCGGCCACCGTGCGCGCGATGGTCTCGGGCATGGGCGGCCAGCAGAAGAACGGCGTCCCGTCGTCCTCGAGGTGTGCGGTCGGCTCGCCGTCGGTGACCACGAGCACCACCGGCTCGGCGTCCCGGTGCTGCGCCAGGAACCGGCGGGCCAGCATCAGCCCGTGCTGCAGGTTGGTGCCCTGCAGCGTGTCCACGGACAGCTCGGCGAGCGTCTCCGGCCGCAGCACCTGCGCGGTGGACGAGAACCCGATGATCTGGATCGCGTCCTGCGGGTAGCGGGTCGTGACCAGCGAGTGCAGCGCCATCGCCGTCGACTTGGCCGCCCCCCACGTGCCGCGCAGGGCCATCGAGTACGAGAGGTCGACGAGCAGGGCCACCGCGGCACCGGTGCGCCGCTCGGTCTCCACGACCTCGAAGTCCTCGACGCCGATGCGGACGTGCCGGTCGTGCTCGGACCGGGGCTCGCCCGCCGTCCGGAGGACGGCGTTCTTCACCGTGCGGACGACGTCGAGCGGCTGCTCGTCGCCGAACCGCCACTCCCGGGAGGCACCGGTCAGCTCGCCGGCCGCGCCGGCGTCGGTGACGTCGTGCTCTCCCCGCCCGGTGGCCGACAGCTTCGCGAACACCCGGCGCAACGCGGTGGCACCGAGTCGCCGCACCGCCTTCGGCGAGAGCTCCAGCTTTCCCTCGGAGCGGTTGAGGAACCCCTGCCGCTCGAGCTCGCGCTCCAGCTGGCGCAGCGCCGACAGGTCGTCGACGGCCGGCCGGCCGAGGGCCCGGTCGAGCAGCTCCTCGTCGACGTCGGCGAGCGAGGCGCCCGCGTACCCCTGGGAGAGCTGGTTGGAGAGGGCCTCCAGATCGGCCAGCTCGGCGACCGCGCTCGTGGCGTCACCCATGCCGAGCCCCTGCTCGCCGTCGGGCACCTGGCCGCGCTGGCCCCACGGCAGGTCCGGCCGCGCCTGGCGCAGGGCGTCCTGGAGGTGCGCCATCTCGCTGGCCAGCCCCAGGTCCTGCATGGTCTGGGCCATCAGGTCGGCCAGCTCCGCGCGCTGATCGGGAGAGAGCCCGGCCATCATCCGCTCCTGCGCGGCCGCCCGGCGGGCCAGCGAGTCGATCAGCTCGTCGATCGACTCCGGGTTGTCGGGGAAGAACTGGCCGTGCTTGTCCATGAAGTCGCGGAACTGCTCGTCGGTGTCCTCCCCGCGGTTGTGCGCGTCGAGGAGCTGGGACAGGTCCGCGACCATGTCCTTGACCGCCTGCATGTCCTGCTCGGTGGCGTTCTCCAGCGCCTGCTTCATCGAGGCGAAGGAGCTGTCGAGCACCTCCCGGCGGAGCAGGTCCTGGATCTGCTCGTAGGCCTGCCGGGCCTCGTCCGAGCGCCACCGGTAGTCCTTCAGCGAACGGACGGCGCCCGCGGTGTCGTCGGGCAGCGCGTCGAGCTCGGCCTCGGCGAGCCGCGCGGAGTCGTCCGGGTCCGGGAACAGCTCCCGCCGCTCGGCCCCCAGCGCGCGGTCCAGCAGCTCGCGGACCTCCTGCAGGGTGCCGTCCAGCCGGCCGGCGGTGCGCGCCTGGCGCAGCCGCTCGCGCACCGACCGCCGCAGCTCGTCCAGGCCCCGCCGTCCCTCGGTGCCGCGGCGCAGCAGCTCCCGGAGGGCCTCGCGGACGCCGCTGCCGGCCAGCACCGAGTCGCCGATCTCGTCGACGGCGTTGCCCAGGTCGTACGGCGGGGCGAGCGGGTCCGGGCCGCCCCGCCAGCGGCCGTACCGGTAGCCGCGGCCGCGTCGCTGGGTCATGTCAGGCTCCGTAGACCGTGCGGGTTCCGTCGGTGTCCTTGGCCAGCCGGCGGGTGAGGTAGAGGCCTTCGAGCGCGAACTCGACCGCCGCCGCCGCCTGCTCGGCCGACTGCTCGCCCTCCGGAACGCCCAGCCGGCCCAGCAGCTCGGCGAGCTTCGGGATCGTGCCGAGCTGACCGAGCAGCGCCGCGGCGGGCACCAGTTCGCCGGACTCGACGGTCTCCCCGCCGGTGAAATGCTCCTGCAGCCCGGACAGGTCCAGGCCGGCGCACCGCGCACGGAACGTCTGCGCGGTGGCCTGCCGGAGCAGGTGCTCGAGGACCTCGAGCTCCCGCTCGTCGTCCGGGTCGCTGCCGGCGTCGGCGAACTCGACCTTGCCGCGGCTGGCCGGGACGACGCCGGGCAGGTCCACGACCCGCGCCACCGGCCTGGTCTCGCCGGCCACGGCGGCCCGGCGGACGGCGGAGGCGGCCACGGTCTCCAGCCCCGCGATGGCGAACCGGGCGCTGACGCCGGAGCGCTGGTCGACGTGGCTGGACTCGCGGACCAGCCGGGTGAAGCGGGCGATGATCTCGGCGAGGTGCTCCGGGATGATCGGGGCGTCGAAGTGCGGCACGCCGTCGAGCCGCCGGCCGCCCGCACTGGCCACCCAGCTGGTGTGCGCCTCCTGGTGCAGCAGCCGCACCTCGTCGGCGAGCTCGATCGGGTAGTGGGTGCGCACCTCGGTGCCGAACCGGTCCTTGAGCGGGGTGATGATCCGCCCGCGGTTCGTGTAGTCCTCGGGGTTGGCGCTGGCCACCAGCAGCAGGTCCAGCGGCAGCCGGATGCGGTACCCGCGGATCTGGATGTCGCGCTCCTCGAGCACGTTGAGCAGGGCGACCTGGATCCGCTCGGCGAGGTCGGGCAGCTCGTTGACGCTGAAGATGCCGCGGTTGGTGCGCGGCACCAGCCCGTAGTGCATGGTCTCGGGGTCGCCGAGCGTCCGGCCCGCGGCCACCTTGATGGGGTCGACGTCGCCGATCAGGTCGCCGACGGAGGTGTCCGGCGTCGCGAGCTTCTCGCCGAACCGATCGCTGCGGTGCAGCCACCCGACCGGGGTCTCGTCGCCGTGCTCGGCGATCTGCCGGCGGCCCCACGCGGAGATGGGCTGCAGGGGGTGCTCGTTGAGCTCGCTGCCGACCAGGACCGGCGTCCATTCGTCGAGCAGGCCGACGAGGGTGCGGATGAGGCGGGTCTTGCCCTGGCCCCGCTCGCCGAGCAGGACCAGGTCGTGGCCGGCGATGAGGGCCCGCTCGACCTCGGGGACGACGGTGTCCTCGAACCCGACGATGCCCGGGAGGCTGGGCTCGCCGCGCCCCAGGCGGGCGAGCAGGTTGGCGCGGATCTCGGCCTTGACCGGCCGGAATGCGGCTCCGCTGGCGCGGAGCTCGCCAAGGGAGGTGGGGGAAGGGGAAGCAGTGGTCTGCGCGGCGACGTCCGTCACCTCAGCCACGGTACGACGCGTCCGGGTATCCGGTCACCGGTCTGGCACCCCCTACCTGCCAGGATCGGCGCGTGTCCGGGTCAGCGGTGCCCCTCGTCAGTGGGGACGACGTCGAGGCGGCCGCCGCGCTGCTCGAGGGCATCGTCCGGCGGACCCCCCTCGAGCACTCCCGGGGGCTGGCCGAACGGGTCGGCGGCCCGGTCTGGCTCAAGTGCGAGAACCTGCAGCGCACGGGATCGTTCAAGATCCGCGGGGCGTACACGCGGATCGCCAGGCTGACCCGAGCGGAACGGGCCCGCGGGGTCGTGGCCGCCAGTGCCGGCAACCACGCGCAGGGGGTGGCGCTGGCCGCCCGACTGCTCGGGACGCACGCCACGGTGTTCATGCCCGAGTCGGCGCCGCTGCCCAAGGTGGCCGCCACCCGGGCCTACGGCGCCGAGATCCGCATGCTGGGGCAGTCGCTGACCGAGCCGCTGCTGGCGGCCGCGGAGTACGCGCAGAGCACCGGCTCGGTGTTCATCCACCCCTTCGACCACCCCGACGTGATCGCCGGCCAGGGCACGGTCGGGCTCGAGCTCCTCGAGCAGTGCCCCGACGCGGCCACCGTTGTGGTGTGCGCCGGCGGCGGCGGGCTGGTGTCCGGTATCGCGGCGGCGGTGAAGGCCCGGCGTCCCGGCGTCCGCGTCGTGGCGGTCCAGGCGGAGGCGGCCGCCGCCCTGCCCGTGGCGCTCGCGGCCGGCCGGCCCATGCCGCTGGAGTCCATGTCCACCATGGCCGACGGGATCGCGGTCGCGGCGCCCGGCGACCTGACCCTGGCACACGTCCAGGGGCTGGTCGACGAGGTGCGCACGGTCACCGAGGAGGACCTCTCCCGCGCCCTGCTGTTCTGCCTCGAGCGGGCCAAGCTCGTCGTGGAGCCCGCCGGCGTCGCGGCGGTGGCGGCGGTCCTGGCCGAGCCGGAGGCGTTCCGAGCGCCGGTCGTCGCGGTCGTCTCCGGTGGCAACATCGACCCCGTCCTGCTGCTCAAGGTCGTCCAGCACGGCATGGCCGCGGCCGGCCGCTACCTCTCCCTCCGTGTGCGCGTCCCCGACCGGCCGGGGTCGCTCGCGGCGGTGCTGGCCGAACTCGCCGCCGTGGGCGCCAACGTGCTCGAGGTCGAGCACGAGCGCACGGCGACGCGGCTCGACGTCGGCGAGGTGGAGGTGTTCGTCGTCCTGGAGACGCGCGGGCCGGAGCACGCCGAGGAGGTCGGCGCCGCGCTCACCCGCGCCGGCTACCGGGTGACGCCCGGCTGAACCGTCTGTGTCGGCGATGAGTTCGGCGGCGCGTCGTCGTCCTTCCTCTCATGAACAATCGAGCGGGCCTGCGCCGGTCGCGAAAAGCGGTCGGAATCGGTCACCCCCCGGCCGTACGGTTCACGTCATGACAGACGCGATCGTCGTCGACGGGCTGGTCAAGCGCTTCGGCGCGACCACCGCGGTCGACGGGGTGGACCTCACCGTTGCCGAAGGCACCGTCCTCGGGCTGCTCGGCCCGAACGGCGCGGGCAAGACGACGGTGGTCCGTGTGCTCACCACGCTGCTGCTGCCCGACGGCGGCAGCGCGCGGGTGGCAGGCCTCGACGTCGTCCGCGATGCCGACGCCGTCCGCGCGGCCATCGGGCTCACCGGCCAGTACGCCGCCGTCGACGAGTACCTCACCGGCTTCGAGAACCTGGTGATGGTCGGGCGGCTGTACCACCTGTCCAAGAAGGAGTCGCGCCAGCGGGCCGGCGAGCTGCTCGAGCGCTTCGAGCTCACCGATGCCGCGGCACGGACCGCCAAGACCTATTCCGGCGGTATGCGGCGGCGGCTGGACATCGCCGCCTCGCTCATCGCCCGCCCGCGGGTGCTGTTCCTCGACGAGCCGACCACCGGGCTGGACCCGCGCAGCCGGTTGGCGATGTGGGAGTTCATCGCCGACCTCGCCGACGGCGGCACGACCATCCTGCTGACCACCCAGTACCTCGAAGAGGCCGACCGGCTGGCCGACCGGATGGTGGTCATCGACCATGGCCGGGTGATCGCGCGCGGCACCGGCGATGAGCTGAAGGCCCAGGTCGGCGGCCAGCGGCTGGAGTTCACCGTCACGCGCGCGGAGCTCCTGGTGAGGATGGCCGAGCGGCTGCGCCCGCTGGCGATCGACGAGCCGCAGATCGACGCGCAGTCCCGGCGGCTGACGGTGCCGGTCCGCGGGGGAGCGGAGGTGCTGGCCGAAGCGCTGCGCTGGCTCGAGGGGCAGACTGCCGAGATCGTCGACGTCGGGCTGCGGCGCCCCGATCTGGACGACGTCTTCCTGACCCTCACCGGGCACGCGGCCGAATCGGCCACGCCGGCCACCGAGGAGCCGGAACCCGTGCCGGCCGGGCGCGGAGGGAGTGGACGATGATCACCGTCGGCCAGACCGTCTCCGACAGCCTCACGATCACCCGCCGCAACCTGATCAAGGTCAAGCGGGTCCCCGACCTCCTCGTCTTCGCGACGCTCTCGCCGATCATGTTCGTGCTGCTGTTCCGCTACGTCTTCGGCAGCGCCATCCCGATCCAGGGCATCTCCTACGCGGAGTTCCTGCTGCCGGGGATCTTCGCCCAGACCGTCGTCTTCGGGGCCACCATCACCGGCGCCTCCATCGCCGAGGACCTGCAGAAGGGGCTCATCGACAGGTTCCGTTCGTTGCCGATGTCGCGCTCGGCGGTCCTGGTCGGCCGGACGTTCGCCGACGTCGGGCTGAACGTCGTGACCATCGCCGTCATGATGATCACCGGCCTGATCGTGGGCTGGCGCATCCATACCTCGCCGCTCGAGGCGGTCGCCGGCGTGCTGATCCTGCTGCTGTTCGCGTACGCGATGAGCTGGGTGATGGCCTATGTCGGGCTGCTGGTGCGCACGCCGGAGGTGGTCAACAACGCGAGCTTCATCGTGATCTTCCCGTTGACCTTCATCGCCAACACCTTCGTGCCGACCAACAACTTCCCGTCGGTGCTGCGGGTGATCGCCGACTGGAACCCGGTGTCGGCCGTCGTCCAGGCGGCGCGCAACCTGTTCGGCAACACCGCCCCTGCGCTCCCCGTCAACCAGGCGTGGTCGCTGCAGCACCCGGCGGTGTACGTGCTGATCTGGGTGGTGCTGCTGCTGGTCGTCTTCGTCCCGCTGTCGGTCCGGACCTACCAGCGGACCGCCAGCCGGTGAGGACGGCGGAGCGCCGGGGGCGCAGGATGGGCGGCGATGAGCGCCGTTGAGTCCGGACCCGTCGCGACCGGCACCCCGAACCCCCTGCTCCAGCGGTCTTCGCTGCCCTTCGAGCTGCCGCCGTTCGCCGGGATCACCCTCGAGCACTGTCGCGAGGTGATCCTGGCCGGGATGGCGGAGCAGCGGGCGGAGGTCGACGCGATCACCGGCTCCCCCGAGCCGGCGACGTTCGAGAACACGGTGGTGGCCCTGGAGCGCTCCGGGTCGTTGTACGGGCGCGGCGCGGCGGTCTTCCACAACCTGGCGTCGTCGGTCTCCACGCCGCGCCTGCGCGAGATCGAGCGGGAGCTGGCCCCGCTCGAGGCCGCGCACTCGGACGCGTTGCGCCTCGACCCCGCGCTGTTCGCCCGGATCGACGCGGTCCACGAGCAGCGGCACGAACTCGGTCTCGACGCCGAGGGCGCCCGGCTGGTGGAGCGTTATCACCTGGACTTCGTGCTCTCCGGTGCCCGGCTGGACGAGTCCGGGCGGGCCCGGCTGACCGAGCTGAACCAGGAGCTCTCAGCGCTCTCGACGACCTTCGCGCAGAACCTGCAGGAGGCCACCGAGGCCGCCGCCGTCCGGGTGGCCGACGCCGCCGAGCTCGACGGGCTCGACGACGAGGAGATCGCCGCGGCGGCCGGCGCCGCCGCCGACCGGGGCCAGGACGGCTACCTGCTCACCCTCGTGCTCCCCACCGGTCAGCCCGTGCTGGCGAAGCTGGGCAACCGCGACCTGCGCCGCCGGCTGTTCGAGGCCTCGATCGGCCGCGCCTCGGGGGGTCGGTACGACAACGGCCCGGTGGCGGTGCGGATGGTGGCCCTGCGGGCCGAGCGGGCGCGGCTGCTGGGCTTCGCGACGCACGCCGACCTGGTCGTGGCCGACCAGACGGCGCCCAGCACCGAGGCCGTCGACGCGATGCTCACCGGCATGGTCGGGCCGGCCGTGGCCAACGCCCGGGCGGAAGCCGCCGCGCTGGCCGAGGTGGCCGCCCGCGACGGCGTCGAGCTGGCCGCGTGGGACTGGGCGTACTACTCCGAGCAGGTCCGCGCCGAGCGCTACGCCGTCGACACCGCGGCGCTGCGGCCGTACTTCGAGCTGGACCGGGTGCTGGTCGACGGCGTGTTCCACGCCGCGGAGCTGCTGTACGGCTTCCGCTTCGCCCCCCGCCCGGACCTCACCGGCTACCACCCCGACGTCCGGATCTGGGAGGTCACCGACGCCTCCGGCGAGCAGGTCGGCCTCTACCTGGGCGACTACTTCGCCCGCGAGGGCAAGCGCGGCGGCGCGTGGATGAGCTCGTTCGTCCACCAGTCGCGCCTGCGCGGCACACACCCCGTGGTGCTGAACAACCTGAACATCACCCGCGCCGCTCAGGGGCAGCCGACCCTGCTGACCCTCGAGGAGGTGAACACGCTCTTCCACGAGTTCGGCCATGCCCTGCACGGGCTGTCCTCCGCCGTCACCTATCCGCGGTTCTCCGGTACCAGCGTCCCTCGCGACTTCGTCGAGTACCCGAGCCAGGTCAACGAGATGTGGGCGCTGTGGCCGGATGTGCTCGCGCACTACGCCCGCCACGTCGAGACGGGAGAGCCCCTGCCCTCGTCGGTGGCCGAGGCCATCGATGCCGCGTCGCTGTGGGGGGAGGGGTTCGCGACCCTCGAGTATCTCGCGGCGACGCTGCTCGACCAGGCCTGGCACCGGATCCCCCACGAGACCGAGGTCGGCGATCCGGTCGAATTCGAGCGGCGGGCCCTGGCCGGGGCCGGCGTCGACTTCGACCTCGTCCCTCCGCGCTACCGGACGACGTACTTCCAGCACATCTTCGCGGGGGGATACGCGGCCGGGTACTACTCCTACATCTGGTCGGAGGTCCTCGACGCCGACACGGTGGAGTGGTTCCGCGAGAACGGTGGCCTCCGCCGCGAGAACGGGGACATCTTCCGCCGGCGGCTGCTCTCGCGCGGCGGCTCGGTGGACCCGATCGAGGCCTTCCGCGCCGTCCGCGGCCGCGACGCCGACCCGACCCCGCTTCTCCGCCGTCGCGGATTGCTCCCTTCCGACGCGGCGGAGGGCCTCGCACCCGACGTCGCTGAAGGGCCGTGATCATCGGCGAGTGGCTGCCCTCCTCGGCGTGTCGGACAGCCATTCGCCGATGATCACGCTGGTGAGGCGGCGGCGTCACACCCAGGGGAGCTCGAGCACCAGGTCGAGGTCGTCGGGGGCCTCGCCGTCGCGGACCAGCCGGTTGGGCTGGCGGTGGCCGCACCTCGTGCAGCGGTGCACCACCTGCCAGCCCTTGCCCGACTTCTCCACCAGCCCGACCGGCTCCATGAGGCCGCCGCAGTCGCTGGCGCGGTCGCCCGGCAGGTCGTCGACGTGCCGGGACCACAGGCAGAACGGGCAGTGGTTGCGGTAGTGGCCGTCGGTGTTCGCCGGCACGTCGGCGGCGCAGTGACCGCAGGCGAAACCGATGTTCTGGGCCCGGCGGGAGCGGGTCACGCGGCCGCCCCTGACGTCGCTCAGGGGATGAACGGCTCGACGGCGACGACCTCGACGGTGAGATCGCGGCCGTTCGGCGCCTGGTAGGTCACGGTGGTGCCCGGCTTTTTGCCCATGATCGCCGCGCCGAGCGCCGACTCCGGCGAGTACACGGTCAGCTCGGTCGTACCGGCGATCTCGCGCGAGCCGAGGAGGAACTTCTCCGTGTCGTCGTCGCCCTTGAACCGGATCGTGATAACCGTTCCGAGCTCGGCGCTGGTCGCCGACGTCGGCGGCTCGCCCACGCGCGCCTTGCGCAGCAGGTCGGTGAGCTGCCGGATGCGCGCCTCCTGCTTGCCCTGCTCGTCCTTGGCCGCGTGGTACCCGCCGTTCTCCCGGAGGTCGCCCTCCTCGCGGCGGGCGTTGATCTCCGCGGACATGGCCGGGCGGGCAGCCACCAACTGGTCGAGCTCGGCCTTCAGCCGGTCGTGGGCCTCCTGGGTCAGCCAGATGCCCTGCTCGTGCTCGTCAGTGGGGGTGGACACGTGAGGGACTCCTGAAAATCGGGCGGCCGCCCCCCGGAGGGAACGGCCTGAAGGTCGATCGGGCCAAGCTAACACCGGCATCGATGGGGATGCACGGTTCGGCGACGCGACCCGGGATTGCGGAACCGTACCGGGGCCGTGGCGTGACGAGCCCCACGGTTCCACGTCCCGGCCCACTCCAACAGGGGGTTTTCGACGGCGACCCGGCGGCGTCCCTCCCCTCGTCGGAGAGCCGGGGGACAATGCCATCCGTGACCTCTCCGGACCAGCTGCGACTGCTCGCCGTGCACGCCCATCCCGACGACGAGTCGAGCAAGGGCGCCGCGACGATGGCCAAGTACGTCGCGGAGGGCGCCCGCGTCATGGTCGCCACCTGCACCGGCGGCGAGCGGGGATCGGTCCTCAACCCCGCCATGGACCGGCCGGAGGTCTGGGAGCGGCTACCGCAGATCCGGGTCGAGGAGATGGCCCGGGCGCGCGCGATCCTCGGCGTCGAGCAGGAGTTCCTGGGCTTCGTCGATTCCGGGCTGCCTGAGGGCGACCCGCTCCCGCCCCTGCCCGACGGGTCCTTCGCGCTCGTTCCGCTGGAGGAGGCGGCCGCGCCGCTGGTCGCGCTGATCCGCAGGTTCAGGCCGCAGGTCATCACCACCTACGACGAGCGGGGCGGCTACCCGCACCCGGACCACGTCAAGACCCACGAGATCTCGGTGCACGCTTTCGAGGCCGCCGGCGATCCCGACCGTTACCCCGAGCTCGGCGAGCCCTGGCAGCCGAGCAAGCTCTACTACCACATGACCTTCTCGCTGGACCGCACGAGAGCCCTGCACGAGGCCATCCTCGCGGCCGGCCTGGAGTCGCCGTACGGGGAGTGGCTGGCGAACTGGGACCCGGCGCGCGACATCTCGCACCGGGTCACCACACGGGTCGACTGCGGCGAGTACTTCGAGGTCCGCGACGCTGCGCTGATCGCGCACGCCACGCAGATCGATCCGACCGGGCGCTGGTTCTCCTGCCCGATCGAGGTGCAGCAGCGGGTCTGGCCGACCGAGGACTACGAGCTGGCGCGGTCGCTGGTCGACGCGACGGTTCCCGAGGACGACCTGTTCGCGGGCGTCCGTGACGAGGTCTGCGTCCGATGAGCGTGCTCGCCGCCACTGGCGATCAACTGCCCGAGGACGTCGGCAAGTCCGGCCCCATCGGGCTGGTGATCATCGTCGTCCTGCTCATCGCGGCCGCGCTTTTGGTGAAGTCGATGAGCGGACACCTCAAGAAGCTGCCGCGCAGCTTCGATCCCACGGACGACCTGCCGCAGGTCCCCGACACTCCTGCCGAGCTGCTCGAGCCACGCCGTCCGCCGGGGTAGGAGCTGCTCGACCGGCTGCGGCAGGCGCCCCGGGCCATCGAGCCGCCGCGCCGTGGCGACGACCGGCCCGGCACCCCGCCCGCGCCGGCCTGACCGGCCCGTCGCAGATAGGCGACATCCGCGCGACGGGTCGGTCGACGGGCGCCGGGGACCGGTCCCGGGCGCCCCGCTCGGTGTCGATCGTCGTGCCGCGCGTGCGACGCGGCCGAGCGGCTCCGAACGGGGTAAGGAGGGGCAGTGCCCAACCGCCTTGCCTCGGCCACCAGTCCGTATCTGCTTCAGCACGCCGGCAACCCCGTCGCCTGGTGGGAATGGGGACCCGAGGCGTTCGAGGAAGCGCGACGCCGCGACGTACCCGTCCTTCTGAGTGTGGGATACGCCGCCTGCCACTGGTGCCACGTCATGGCGCACGAGTCGTTCGAGGACGAGGCCACGGCGGCACGGATGAACGGCGGCTTCGTCTGCGTCAAGGTGGACCGAGAGGAGCGGCCCGACGTCGACGCCGTCTACATGACGGCGACCCAGGCACTGACCGGGCAGGGCGGCTGGCCGATGACCGTCTTCACCACTCCCGCCGGCGAGCCCTTCTACTGCGGCACGTACTACCCGCCGGAGCCCCGGCACGGCATGCCGTCGTTCGGCCAGGTCCTGACGGCGGTGAGTGAGGCCTGGACCACCCGTCGGGAGGAGCTGGAGGCGGCCGGGGGGAGGATCGCGGCAGGGATCGCCTCGCGGCTCGATCTCGGCGCGCCCACGCCGCTGTCGGCGGAGCTGCTCGACCGCGCCGTCGATGCGCTGGCCGGCGCGTACGACGAGCGGTTCGGCGGCTTCGGCGGAGCCCCGAAGTTCCCGCCGTCCATGCTGCTCGAGTTCCTCATCCGCAACGCCGCCCGGACCGGCGGTGAGCGGGCGCTGTCCATGGCGAGGGGAACGCTGGAGGCCATGGCCCGCGGCGGGATCTACGACCAGCTCGGCGGCGGGTTCGCCCGCTACGCGGTCGACGCGCAGTGGGTCGTGCCGCACTTCGAGAAGATGCTCTACGACAACGCCCTGCTGCTCCGGGTCTACCTCCACCTGTGGCGGGCCACGGGCGAGGAGTGGGCGCGTCGGGTCGCCGACGAGACTGCGGCCTTCCTGGTGCGCGACCTGGGCACGCCGGAGGGCGGCCTCGCCTCCGCGCTCGACGCCGACACCGAGGGCGTCGAAGGACTCACCTACGTGTGGACCCGGGCCCAGCTCCAGGAGGTCCTCGGCCCGGACGACGGCCCGTGGGCGGCCGACCTGTTCGGGGTGAGCGACAGGGGCACCTTCGAGCACGGCACCTCGACCCTGCAGCTCCCGCGTGACCCCGACGATCCGGAGCGGTTCGCGTCGGTCCGCCGCCGGCTCGTCGAGGCCCGGGCCCGGCGGCCGCAGCCGGCGCGGGACGACAAGGTCGTGACGGCGTGGAACGGGCTGGCGATCGCCGCGCTGGCGGACCACGGCGTCCTGACCGGTGCCGCGGAGTCGATCGCGGCGGCCCGCCGCGCCGCAGAACTGATCGCCGCCACGCACTGGGTGGACGGCCGGCTGCGCCGGGTCTCGCGGGACGGCGTCGCCGGCGCCCCCGCGGGTGTGCTCGAGGACTACGGAGACCTCGCCGAGGGACTGCTGGCGCTGCACCAGGCCACCGGCGAGGGCCGGTGGCTCGAGCTCGCGGGCGACCTCCTCGACGTGGTGGCCGGGCAGTTCGTCGACGAGGACGGCTGGCACGACACGGCGGCCGACGCCGAGGCGCTGGTGCACCGGCCGTTCGACCCCGCCGACGGCCCGGCGCCCGCCGGGATCGCCGCGGCCGCCGGAGCCGCCGTCACCTACGGGGCGCTCGCGGGTTCCCCGCGCCACCGCGAGCTGGGGGAGGCCGCACTGGCGTCCCTCGCCCGGCTCGTGACGTCGGCGCCACGGGCGGCCGGCTGGGCCGCGGCGGTCGGAGAGGCACTGCTGGCCGGACCGCTCGAGGTCGCGGTGAGCGGGCCGGCCGGTCCGGAGCGGGAGGCGCTGGCCGCCACGGCCCGCGCGGCGACCAGCCCGGGTGCCGTTGTCGTCGTCGGGGAGCCGGATACGCCCGGGGTGCCGCTGCTGGCGGACCGTCCCACCGTGGGCGGGAAACCGGCCGCGTACGTCTGCCGGGGGTTCGTGTGCTCGGCACCGGTGACCGACGTGTCCGCTCTGGGCGCAGCGATGAGCCCTTCCTGATCGGGTGGAACCGGCTTACCGTGTAAGCGTGTAATCAACGCCCGGGAGGCTGTCATGCACGCACATCGTTTCGCCGACGGACCACCCTTCGGAGCCGGTTTCGGCCGTGGCTGGCGGGGGAGAGGGCCCGGCGGCCGTGGTCGCGGGCCGGAGGCTCCTCCGGTCGACCGTGGGGAGGTGGCCGGCTGGTTCGCCGGCCGGCTGCCCGACGGCTGGTTCACCGGGCCGCCGGAGATCACCATCGACCGCGACGAGATCACCGTCGTCGGCACCCTGCCCGAGCCCGATGCGGGCGAGGGTGACCCGGCGGCCGCCCGTGCCGGGCGGATCGCGCGGTTCCGCGAGGAGACGCGCGGGGAACGCATGGCGATCGCCGACGCGGCCCAGGAGCGCTACGGCCGGTCCGTCGCCTGGGGTGCCGCCTGTGGGGATCTCCGCGAGATCTTCACCAACGCCTCCG
>JAODNJ010000512.1 GCA_025465155.1 Frankiales bacterium | reverse complement strand
CATGGGCGACACCGGCTCGCTGGGCCTGGGCGGCCTGCTCTCGGGGCTGGCCATCGTCACCCGCACCGAACTCCTGCTGGTCGTCCTCGGCGGGCTGTTCGTCGCCGTCACGCTGTCGGTGGTCATTCAGGTCGCCTTCTTCCGCGCCACGCGAAGACGGGTGTTCCGGATGGCCCCACTGCACCATCACTTCGAGCTGGCCGGGTGGGCCGAGAACACGGTGATCGTGCGGTTCTGGCTGGTCACCGGCATGGCGGTGGCGTTCGGGCTCGGGCGGTTCTACGCCGACTGGCTCTCCTTCGTCGGCCTGTGATGCAGCTGCGCAACCGAACCGTCCTGGTCGCGGGCCTCGGGGTCTCCGGCGCCGCCGCGGCCCGGGTCCTGCTCCGGCGGGGCGCCCGCGTGCTGCTGACCGACGATGCCGAGCGCCCGGTCGCCGCCGAACTCGCCGCCGGGGGCGCCGCCTGGGTGGGCTCCGCGCGGGCGCTGCCTGAGGGCGTCGACCTCGTGGTCACGTCGCCGGGCTGGCGCCCGGACAACCCGCTGCTGGCCGACGCCGCCGCCCGCGGTGTCGAGGTGATCGGGGAGCCCGAGCTCGCCTGGCGGCTGCGGGACACCGCGGGGCGGCCCGCGCCGTGGCTCGCCGTCACCGGGACCAACGGCAAGACGACGACGGTCCTGATGCTCGAGGCCATCCTCCTGGCCGACGGACGGCGCGCCGTCGCCGCCGGGAACGTCGGCCGGCCCCTGGTCGAGACGGTCACTGCCACCGGGGACGACGGCGCGCCGGCCTACGACACCCTCGCGGTCGAGCTCTCGAGCTTCCAGCTGCACTGGTCGTCCTCGCTCGCCCCGGCCGCCGCCGCGGTGCTCAACGTGGCCGACGACCACACCGACTGGCACGGCTCATTCGTCGCCTACCGCGACGCCAAGGCACGGATCCTCGAGCGGTCGCCGGTCGCGGTGGCCGACGCCGGCGACCCGGTCGCCTCCGCCCTGGTCGCCGCCCATCCGCGCCCGGTCACCGTGACCCTCGGCGAACCCGGGCCCGGCCAGCTCGGGGTACGGTCCGGCGCCCTGGTGGACCGCGCCTTCGGCGGGGACCCCGCCGGTGAGCTGCTCCTCGAGGCCGGCGGGCTGCGGGTGCCGGGCCCGCACAACACGGTCGACGCCCTGGCCGCCGCCGCGCTGGCCCGGGCCGCCGGGGTTCCGGCCGCCGCGGTCGGCCGGGGCCTGGCCGGGTTCCGTGGCGGCGCGCACCGCAACGTCCGCGTGGCCACCCTCGACGGTGTCGACTACGTCGACGACAGCAAGGCCACCAACCCGCACGCGGCGGGCGCCTCGCTGGCCGCCTACCCGCGGGTGGTGTGGATCGCCGGCGGCCTGCTCAAGGGTGCCGACGTCGACCCGCTGGTCGCCGCGGTGGCGCCCCGGCTGGCCGGCGTCGTGCTCCTGGGGCGTGACCGTGCCGAACTGGTCCGCTCGCTGGCGCGACACGCTCCTTCGGTGCCCGTGGTGGAGGTGCCCAGCGGCGACGATGAGGGGATGGCGGGCCGATCGAGCGCGGGCGGGGCCGAGGAGGTCATGCGGCGCGTCGTGGCGGCGGCCGCGGGGCTGGCCCGCCCGGGCGACACCGTGCTCCTGGCGCCCGCCGCCGCGTCGATGGACGTCTTCACCGACTACGCCCACCGCGGGACCGCATTCGCCGACGCCGTGCGGGGGCTGAGGTGAGCCGGTCATGACCTCGGGCACTCGCTCCCGGGCGAGCGCCGACCGGTCCGCGCCCGCCGCCGGTCGGGCCGCGGCGACGGGTGCCGCGGCGCGGAACCGGTCCCGCCGCCTGCGCCTTCCCGGCTGGCTGGACGGCCCGCTGACCAGCTCCCACCTCGTGTTCACCGCGGGCGGTCTGCTGCTGGCCATCGGGCTGGTCATGGTCTTCTCCGCCTCCTCCATCGAGGCGGCGCTGAACCACGAGGCGGCCTGGGCCCCGGGAGTGATGCAGCTCATCTGGGCGTGCCTCGGTCTGGCCGCGATGGCCGTGGCGCTGCGGCTGCCGGCCGGGTGGATCCGGCGCTGGTCGCCGTTCGCCCTGATCGGGGTGGCGGCGCTGCTTCTCCTGGTGCTCGTCCCGGGGCTGGGCACCATGGTCAACGGCTCGCGCGGCTGGTTCCGCTTCGCCGGCCTCAGCATGCAGCCGCTCGAGCTGGCCAAACTCGTCTTCGCTCTGTGGGGCGCCCACGTGCTCGCCCTGCGGGAGCGGTACCTGACCACGCGCTCGCTCCTCGTCCCCCTCGTGCCGGTGTTCCTGGTGCTCTCCTTCCTGGTGATCCTGGAACCGGACTTCAACGGCGTGGTCTGCCTCTTCCTCGTGATGGTCGGGCTGCTGTGGGCCGGCGGCGCCCCGTGGCGGGTCTGGGCCACGCTCGGCGCCCTGGCGGTCGCCGCCTGCGTCGCGCTGATCACGTTCTTCCCCTACCGGGCGGCGCGGATCACCTCGTTCCTCGACCCGTTCGCCGACAAGAACGACGGTGGGTTCCAGGCCATCCAGGGCATGTACGCGCTGGCCCAGGGCGGCTTCTGGGGTGTGGGGCTGGGCAACAGCCGGATGAAGTGGGACCTTCTGCCGCACGCGGAGTCCGACTACATCTTCGCGATCATCGGCGAGGAGCTCGGGTTCCTCGGCTGTCTCGTGGTCGTCGCCCTCTACGGCATGCTGGTCTGGGCCGGATTCCGTATCGCCCGACGGTCCGCCGACAGGTTCATCCAGCTGGCGAGCGTGTCGATCACGGTGTGGCTGGTGGGTCAGGCGGCGATGAACATGGGGTACGTCGTCGGCATCCTCCCGGTCACCGGGGTGACCCTGCCGCTGATCTCCGCCGGGGGGACGTCGCTGGTGCTGACCCTGTTCATCGTCGGCCTGCTGGCGCGCTTCGCCCGGTCCGAGCCCGAGGCGATCGAGGCCCTGCGCCGGCAGGACCGGGGCCGGCTGTCGCGCTGGCTGCTGCCGGTGCCCGCGAACGCCGTCGACCCCGTGCGCCCCAAGCGGCACCCCGCCCCCCCTCCACGGCCGGGGCGGCCCGCGCCCCG
>JAODNJ010000495.1 GCA_025465155.1 Frankiales bacterium | reverse complement strand
GACTGCCAGCCCCCGGACGAAGGACGAATAGGTGCCGAGCAGGCCATCGCGAAAGACGCGCTGCACCGCCTCGACGACCGGAGCGGCTCCCGTTATCACACCGCCGCTGGTGCCGGTCTCCGGTCGGAACTGGTCAGTCATGCGCGTCTCCCCCTGTGGTTACCCCGTCTGTCGGCATCATGGTAGAGGCCGGGTACGGTCGAGTGGGCCGCTGTCCTGGTGCAGGGGTGGGGGTATCCTCGCTGCGCCCCAAGGGCGAGCCCCGACCATGACCGCTGCCTCCGAAGTCGGCGACGCCCCACGGGCCATGGTCCACACGGGACACAAGTCATGCCGGGCCCGGAGACGGGGCCCTAGGACTGCGGTCAGTTCACCATGACAGCGCGCGGCTCGCCCCGGAAGACCTGCGAGGTGTGCCACCCGATGTGTTCGGCGGCGACCGGTGCGCTGCCCGGCTGCGGGCCGAGAACCGGCTGACCGGCCAGGGCGATCACCTGCGTACGGGCGGACAGGCTCTGCCCGGTGAACTCCCGGGACACCATGACCCGGCGGGCTGGGTCCAGTCCGAGCACCCCCTTGTCGAAGAGCTTGTGGTGCAGGGAGCACAGACACAGCGCGTTGGAGACCTCGTCGGGGCCCTGGAACGCCCACCACTTCACATGCGCCGCTTCCAGCCCGACCGGGGCGCGCCCGATCGCCCCGTCGTACCCGCAGAACGCGCACCGGTACTCGTACGCAACGAGCACCCACTCCCGCATCTCCGCGTCGCGCCGCCGGGGGCGCGGGATACCGGGGACTGTCCTCGCGTCGTCGGGGACTTCGAAGTCCAGACCCGCGTCCGCCGCGATCTCCGCATGGAGCGACGGCGGGAAGTGGGCGTCCAGCAGCAGGTGCGCCAGCCGCCCGAGCAGCCCAGGATCGTCGGCGAGCGCGGCCCGCAGTCCCGGTACCAGCCGCCCCGCCGCCCCGCTCTCGCGCAGCGCCCGCACCCCGGTCCCCGGACTGCCCGTCCCGAGGTGGGTCCGGACCTCCCAGACACCGTCGTTGACGAGGTGGTGGAACGGGTACGCGGGGTTCGTTCGGCGATTCGGACCGTAATCCCGCAGCAGCCGGGCCAGTTCGTGCTCGATCTCGGTGTACGGCAGAGGCTCACCGGCGTCCCGCTGGAACCGCCCCAGTGCGTACAACATCAGCAGCGGCTTGTGCGGAGCACGCTCCCCGTTCTGCGACCACTGCCGCAGGCCCCGCACGCGCTCCGTCCAGTCCACGACGGGACTCTAACCGAACTGCTGATCACTCTCGGCATCGGCCGGCAGTCCTCCGACGGCCCGCCGCACCCGGGAGCGGGCTCAGGACTCGGCCGCCGCGCCGCATTGTGCAGTATCACCTACGGCGAAATCAGCTCCGGCGGAGAACCGCGGAGTACGCACACCCGCCGGCCCAACGACCGGCAGCGGGGTCCACACGGTCACCAACCTGTCCCTCAACCAGCTGCGTTCGGCCATCGTCCGGCGGGAGTCCTATATCGGGCCCTTGCTGCCGGAGCCCCTGCCCCCGCCAGCCACATCTACTTCACCGAGATCGACGGTCCGCACCGGGGCGTTCGGAACAGGTAGCTCCGGCTGACTCCGACACGCAGCAGGTGCTTCGGACCGCGATCCAGACGCACACGCCGCAGGCATCAGTCAGATGAGACCGGCGCGAGATCGAGCTCGGCCCAGACGGTCTTGCCGGAGGGGTGACGAGGCTCGGTGCCCCAGCGGGAGGCAAGGGCTTCGACGAGGAGCAAGCCCCGGCCGGACTCGGCGTCCGGGGCGGGCTCGCCAGGATCCGCCGGCACCGGGGGCTTCTCGCCGCGCGAGTCGGAAACCTCGATCCGGAGGACAGCCGGGCTCGGGACGACGCTGAGCCGGAGCTTAAAGTCCCGGCCGGGAAGACGCCCGTGCCGGGCGGCGTTCGCGGCCAGCTCGGCGGTGAGGAGCGCGGCGTTGCGGGACGTCTCACTGTCGCGCGGCCAACCCCAAGCGATGAGTTGGTGGGTGGTGGCAACGCGGGCGAGATGCGCGCCACGGCGAGTCGAGCTGAACTGCTGGCTGAACGTGGTCACCGGCAGGGTGATTTCGGGCTTCATGTCACCGAGCGTGGCCGTCCCGGGCGTAGCCTGACCAGACGATGACCCGGTACGGAGCGTAGGTGTACGGGTGCGGACGGTTGACAGTCCGGCCCGACGGACGTAACCGGGCACACGGACGGACGCGTAAGGCGGTAGACGCATGGTGATGGGTACGGGCGGAGGAGACGACCAGGAGGACCTGATCCGGGGCCGCGACGTGGAGCGACGTCCGGAGCCGCCGGAGGACGCCGATGGCGCGACGGATCTCTTCCGGGCCATCGGGAAGCAGGTGAAGCTACTGCGGGAGCGGGCGGGCCTGACACAGAAGGAGTTGGGCGACCGGCTGGGGTACGGCGAGGACCAGATCGGGTCGGTGGAGCGCGGTCGGCGCACGCCTCTGCCGGAGTTCCTGGACGCGGCGGATGAACTCCTGGGCGCGAGCGGGCTGTTAAAGACCGCGAAGGACGATGTGGTGCGGGCCAAGGCTCGGGCGCGGGTAAAGCACCCGGCATGGTTCCGGGACTACGCGCGGATGGAGTTGGAGGCCGTTGAGCTGCACTTCTACAGCAACCACACCATCCCCGGACTGCTGCAGACCGAAAACTATGCCCGAGCTCTCTACGCCATGCGGAAGCCGCTGCTGGATGAGGAAACCATCGAACAGCGGGTGACCGCTCGACTTGCTCGCCAGAAGATTCTGACTCGATGGCCAACGCCTCTCGTGAGCACCATCATCGAGGAGTCCGTACTGCGACGGCCCCTCGGCGGACGGGAAGTACACCAACGGCAGCTGCAACAGCTCTTGAAGCTAGGCAAGTTGCGGAGCATGGAGCTCCAGGTGATGCCGTTGGAACGTGAGGAACACGCTGCGATGGGCGGACCCTTCATCCTGTTGACTCCTAAGGGAAGGCCGCAGGTGGGGTACGTGGAGGTACAGAACGTCAGCCGTCTGATTACCGACCTGGAAGAAGTCCGCATCTTGGCCGTACGGTATGGGAGCATCCGGGCGCAGGCTCTCACTCCCCGGGAGTCACTGACCCTGGTCGACAAGATGCTGGGAGAATGATGATCACCGAGGTATCCGCGCACAACGCGGCTGAGCTCGCCTGGTTCAAGAGCAGCTACAGCAGCAACGAGGGCGGCGAATGCATGGAGGTGGCTTGCTCCCTCGGCGCTGTCCACGTGCGCGACTCCAAGGACACGGAGTACGCCCCTCTCGCCTTCTCCAGGAAGGCCTGGTCGGCCTTCATCTCCTACGCGATCTCTCGGCCAGTCGCATAAGCCAGGCCGCAAGGTAACGGCTCGCCGCCTGCCCCGGGACCGTCCACGTGTGGGACTCCAAGGTCGCCCAACCGCCAGCGCCCGCCGCCGGGCGATACCGGCGGCGGGGCGACCGCAGCATCGGCGGCGATGGCGAGCCCGTCGACAGCAGCGCCACGGATGCCCCCCACGTCGGTCATATGGGAGCGTCAAGGCGTCCGTCGACGGTGTCCCGCCAATGCCTGGACTCGCCGCTACCAAACGACGGGGAGACCAACACCCGAACCATTGGTGCAGCACCTTGCGGGTTGCCGACTCGGGCGATCTTGCCGAATCGATACGCCCACGCGGACGACACCACCGCGAGGTGGACCGCCGCCCACAAACGTCGTTTCGGACGCTAAGGTTCAACTCGCACACTTTGGGGTGCGTTCCAGCGAAGTTCAAGCACAATCGGTTGTCCGGGCACCTCCGCGCAGCCATTCTCCGAGGGGGGACCTCATGCAGGAGATGCCCAAGGGCGCCAATGTCAGTCTGGCAGCACTGAGCGAAGACGCCGGCTCCGTGATCGTGAGCCTGAGTTGGAGCAGCGCCGCCGGGGACGGGGACGCGGACGTATCCGTGCTGCTGCTCGACTCCAATGGCAAGGTACGCAGCGACGCGGATTTCTTCTTCTACAACAATCCGGCCGCCGCAGACGGCAGCGTGCAACTCCTGGGCAAGACCCCGACCGCCAACGGCAATGAGGACCGCATCAGTCTCGACCTGTCCGCAATGCAGGCAGACGTTCAGCACGTCATCGTCGCAGCCAGCCGATATGACGACGCTGGCTTCGGCGATCTTGAAGACCTTCGCATGACGTTGGCCGACGGCGCGGGCGAGAATCTCATCGGGTTCTCCATCAACGACGCGAGTGTCGAGAGCGCCTTCATATTCGGCGAGCTCTACAGGCGAAACGAAGAGTGGAAGTTCCGGGCGATCGGACAGGGGTACGAGACCGGGCTCGCAGGGCTGGCCACGGACTACGGCATCGATGTCGATGACGACGCCGAACCGACGCTTGCTGTCGCGGACACACTGGAAGAGCCCACGCCGGACCCCAAAGTCTCGGCCGCCCAGAGCCCAGTGTCCATCCCTGCACAGATAGCCCAGGAAACCCTCGCACCAGCGCGGCGTCCTCGTACTGCCAAGAAGAAAGTAACGCTGCCCAAAGTCGCCAAGAAGTCGCTCGCCGAGAACGGCTCCTGGCGGTCGGCCCGGCTCTTCCCCGCTTCATCCCTCAAGAACGACCATGAGCGCGAAATGCGCGCGACTTCCATCCTGCTGTCGGTAATGGCTCAGGTGCCGGAGTTCGGGCGTCGGCTCACCGCCGCTTTCGGCGCTCCCGCCGGCCGGATGGAGACGTTCACGGAAGTCTCACTGCCGCACGGCGAGAGCCCGAAGCGCCCGGACGGCGTCCTGCGCGTTGAACGCGCGGGCAGGCTGTGGACGGCCCTGGTCGAGACGAAGACCAACGGCAATCCGCTCAGGGTCGAACAGGTCCAGGACTACATGGACATCGCCGCCCGACGCGGCTACGAGGCCGTGATCACGCTGTCCAACGATGTGGCACTCGAGGGCAGCCCACTCGTGGACGTCAAGATCGACGGGAGACGCAAGCACAAGGTCGCTCTCTGGCACTTGTCCTGGGCCGAGGTCACGCAGCAAGCCCAGATGCTGATCAGCCACGAAGGCGTCAGCACCTCCGCCCATGCCTGGCTCCTCCAAGAGCTCCTGCATTATCTCCAGCACGAGAACTCCGGCTGCCACGGTTTCCAGAACATGGGGGCCGCGTGGGTACCGGTGCGCAACGGCATCGATGAGGAGACTCTTTGCCAGGGCGACCATCGCGCGGTGCAGGTAGTCGAGAGCTGGGAGCGGCTCATCCGGCAGGTCTGCCTGCGGCTCGGTGGCGAACTCGGAGAAAAGGTCCTGCCAGTTCAGCGCGCCAAGCGCGGCTCCAGCCCTGAGTCCCGGCGCGCGACGCTCGCCGACAAGCTGTGCGAGGACGGTCGCCTGCACGCCGAGATCCGCATCGATGGCACGGGCGGCGTCCTCGGAATCACCGCCGACCTGCGCACCAGTAAGCTGCGCACTTCCATCGAGATTCCGGCGCCCGATCAGGGCTATCCGCTCTCCTGGGCCAAACGTCTGGTCCGCCAGCTTGCCGAAGCCCCGGCTGACCTCCACATCGAGGCGCTGGTCGAGGAGCCGGGAAGCGGGCCGCGCGGCACCCTGGAGAAGCTGCGCCCCGAGCCCGGGGATCTCCTCCCGAAGGACGGCAGCCCGATCACCGGATTCCGGCTCTCCCTCCTCAAGGGCATGGGCAGCACACGCGGCAATGCCGAGTCCGGCTTCATCCGCAGCGTCGACGCCGCGGTGGACCGATTCCATTCCAGCGTGGTTGCCCACCTGGAGCGACGCCCAGGGCGTCGGCCGCAGGGGGCTTCTGCACCCGAAGCGGATTTCAATGGCTGACCAGCCTCCATCGCTCCGCTCGGGGGCACAAACAGTGAGTGGTTACAGCTCGCGCCACTCCCACAGGCCACGCATGCGCTCGCGGGCTTCGTCGGGAGCCGGGTCGCGGTCGAAGACACCCGGGGCTGTCCGATGGATGATGTCGATGCCGTAGTGGTGCAGCAGGTCGCGTTCCTGCGGTGCGAGGGGCTTCGGGAACAGCGCGGTGAGGCGGGCGACCTGGTCGGGAACGTATCGGGCGTAGTCGAGCAGTTGGGCGAGCGCCTCGCGTACGTATCCGCGCTCGACACGGGACTTCGCTTCGATGAGCTCACGTCCCTCGGGGCCGTTCAGATAGATGTCGCAGATGCCCGCTGCACTGGGGAAACGTATCGCCTTCGTGTCGGTGAGAGTGCCGCAGAATTCGATGACCAACGCCGACTCATCCCGGTTGAAGAGCAGCTGCTGCGCAGCTCGCTCGACCGTCGTGGAGCGGGTGTGTTGTCGCTCCACCGGCATCTCGCGCACCGCGCCGGGCGGGGTCTCGGCGCCGGCCTCCTCCAAGGCGGTCCTGGTCGTTATGAGCAGACCGTTGATCCCGGCCTGGGCCTGCTCACCGGACAGTACCAACTGCCCGGGGTACTGGTGGTTGAGCTTGTACCCGAGGAGCGCGCTCAACGTCGCGTACGGAATCTCTGCCGACACGAACTGACGCAGGCTGTAAACCGTGTGCCAGCTCTCGCTGCCCGGCTTCGGCGGCCACATCACGTCGGCGAAGGAGCTGTTCCGGAAGATCGCCCCGACCTCTCCGATGGCACGTACGTGATTCTTGCCGGTGAACAACACGACGTTTCCCGTAGTGACTTCCGTCATCTTGCCGTCGTGGCTTGACCTGGCACCCCAGAAGCGGGACCGCCCGTCGGGGTGGAGTTCGGTGAGGCGGCGCAACTGGTCGGCGGTCAACTTGTCGGCGTACTTTGACTCGGTGAACGACACCGTCTGGTCCAGAGTGTCCTTCCAGTGCTGGCGCGACTCGGCACTGCCGAACGCCGGGGAGACCAACAGACGGGCCATGAAGGCCGAGCCGGCGAGTCCCTCCCCCGTTTGGGGCCCCTCGACACGGAAACCGAGTCGGGTCAGCACAGGGACGACTGTCGCAGCACCTCCGGAGAAGTCACCGGAACCCAAAGCACGACCGTTCACATGGCGATGGGCCACACCGACGATGGCCTTGGAGTCATATCGACGGCCGTCGTGAAGGAGCAGGTAACTCCGAGCGGGCTTGAAACCGTAATTGGCGAGGAACACCTCCCCACCAAGGTCGTCATACTCCGCCAGTGTCTGCAGCACGTTGTCACGGGTGACGTCAGCAATTCCCACACGCCGATCATATGACTAATGCTGAGCTCGGCCGTGGCCACCATCGCTTCCTGGGACGGTTGTTCCTCAGGTTGCTTCCGGCCCGCGCTGCTGTTCTTCATCCCCCCTGCCGCGGAACGCCGGCTCAACCGACCTTTCGTGCGGACAGTGGGCTGGAGCCGGGCACGGTCCGCACGCCGGGCACGTTGTCGCTGCGGAACCTGGCTGCCACGGCTCCGGGACTGATCTCTCCGGCCTCGTACTGCGAAGTGCGTACCGCCACGATCTCCGCCACCGCGAGGACAGTCCCTATCGGAAGCCCGGCAAAAGCCTCCTGGATGTGCCGCGCAACATCGCGACGCGGCTTGGGACTGCTCACCGTGCCCATCACCCTGCTCGCGACCGGATCCGCCCGCCTGGGCTGGGGAACCGCGTTGACGGTCGGCGTCGCCGTTCCGCCTTCTGGGCGCGGCCAACGACCACAGAAGACCTGCGCCAGGTGGTCGGCCCTTGCGACGATGCAGTCCTCGTCCCAGTTGGTCGGCAAGGATCTGTTCAACGACAGTCCGCTGTGGAGCAAGATCTCGGAATGCTTGTGCTCCCAGGCCGCATTGGAAACGGCCGGGTTGAGCTTGCGAGTCAGGAGAGTCAGGTTACCCAGCGTGTGGATGAGAGCCTGCCTGCGCTCGTGCGCCTCGACTCCGCCTGCGGAAAGTGGCCAGTGGGCTTCCCATTGCTGGGGCATAAGGTGCTCTATCGTCAGCTTTCCGCTGTACACCAGGCGTTCGGTCTTGCCCGTATACAGTTCGTCCTCCAGCTCGCTGAGCAACAGGTGCAGCCGGGATCGGGTGAGCTGCGTGTAGAGCGGCTGCGAGCGGAAGACGTAGCGGACGTCCGCGTCCCTGGGCCAGAACCCGGAGTCCGCGTCCTGTCGCAGCAGGAAGTCCTCCACGACCGCCGGATCGTCCTTCTCCTTCAGCTCATGGAGCAGTTCGAGGAAGAGCCGGTTGTAGTTCTTCGTCGTCTGCCGGCACACGGTGCGCCGGAGGAGGTAGGAGTCCAGAGCTTGACACAGCGCCCGCGCGGTCCTGCTCATCGAACCGGGTGACGAGCCACAGCAGCACTGGGATGATGGTGTTGACGTCCAGCCTGTTGAGATTGCGCAGGAACCGGCCCTCAGGGGTGTTCGGCTGTTCCTCCGCTGTCAACTGCTGGTACACCCGGCTCTGGCTTACCAGGTGCTGCAGCAGGTGAGGCAAACCCGTGCCGGTGTCGCGGATCAGCTTGCGGAACGTAAGGAAGAGCTGGGGCGACTGCACCTCCTCGACGAGTTCCGAGGTGAGGAACTGGGTGAAGAAGACGTCGAGCCTCGGCCGATTCAGCCGCCCCTGGCTGATTTCACGACGCCAGTCGGGGGTCTCCAGGTGCGCCCACACATCTCGGTGAAGGGCCTCCACCTGCAGCTTCTGCTCCTCCGCGGTCTGGAAAACCAGGTTCTTCACCAGGTCGGACGCCTGCAGCGGAGTACCGCGATCGTTCAGGCTCTCGAAGATGACCTGGGCGTTGTCGTCGGGCTTGAGATCGATGACGATGATCTCGAATTTCTCGCGCAACACACGCACCAGGGCGTCGAAGCCTTCCTCCAGCCTGCCCTCGTAGCGCAGCGTCTCTGCCCAGTTGATGGTCTCGTTGCGGAAGAACCGATATGCCTGGACGAGTGCCGGGTCTCCCGTACCGGTGGGGAGGGTGACGTCGGTCGACCGCAGCAGTTGCCCATCCATGATCGTGCGGAAGGACTCGCGGTCGATGCTCGTGGGCCACACCTTGTAGGCCGCGTGCGGGTCGTCCGTCATGTCGTCGTCGTTGACCGTGAGCTTCTTGAGGGCGCGCACATATCGGTCCTACACCTCAAGTTCGACCCCCACGTCGCGGACGGCGGCCAAAAGGATCTGCAAGGTCGTCAGGCGCTGTTGACCGTCGATGACCTGCCGCGCGGGCATGGAGCCCGTGGGCGTCTTCAACTGGTCCAACACAACAGCGCCGAGGAAGTGCCGGTGGACATCATCGCCGGAAAGCCTCCGGTTGGCCAAGGCGGCGACGTCCTCCCACATGGGGCGCCAGTTCCTACCTTCGGTCCAAACGTACGGCCGCTGGAAGATCGGTACGACGAGTCGCTGGTCCGGCCCGAACAGCTCGTACAGACTCATCGGATTCGCGTCCAACAGAAGTCCCCCCTTTTCGGTCAGTCAGATCGCTGCGGCGTGCTGCTCACCAGCACCACCCTCCCCGGCGATACATGTGAGCGTCAGCTTCAGCCACTGGATGTTGAGCAGGTAACACTGGGCAGGCCCGCCCTGGCGGCCCTGAGTGAAGTGGAGAATACCTCCAGGCTGTGGCGGCCCCCGTACCCGGCTTCGGGAGTTATCCGACCTGTACGGACGGCTCACTTCAGGCTCCGGCGCCCCTGTGCTCCTCGCGCCCCAGGTGCTCCAGCACCGTCTGGTGGGCCCGCCAGCCGTCGGGGAACTTGGGCGGGACGTCCAAGTAGAGCGGCGAGGTGGACGGGTGGCGGTCGAGGAGGTCCCGGATGCCGGTGCGGCCGATGACGATGCAGGCGTGGCGGTGGCGGGAGAGGAGGACGCAGAGGCGGCCGGTTTCGAGGTGGAAGGCGCTGGCGTCGGCGCGGCCGGAGAGGGGGTGCCAGACGAGGG
>JAODNJ010000455.1 GCA_025465155.1 Frankiales bacterium | reverse complement strand
GTACTTCCGCGGATGGAACTGCGCCTGATCCTCGACCCGGACCGCGCCGGCCACGGCAAACGGCAGCCCGGTGTCCGTGACGAACGACGCGTCGAGGCCCGCCTCCCGTGCGGCGTCGGCCTCCTCGCGCACCCGCTGGACCTCGGCCTCCGACTCGGCGTAGGTGAAAGCCGGCACCCGCTCGAGGTCGCAGTCGATGCGGAGCTCTGCGGCGAGCGCCGCGGCCCGCTCCACCGCTGACTGCTGCGACCGAGCGTAGAGCCGGGCGGCGTCCTTCCCGAACGCCAGGGTGATCAGCTCGTAGGCCAGGGTGTGGAGGGAGGACAGCTTCGCCGTGGTGTAGCCGGTGACACCGGTGGCGATCCGATCCGCCTCGAGCAGCACCACGCTGCGGCCCGTGGTAGCCACCTCCCACGCCGTGCACACCCCGGCGATGCCGCCGCCGAGGACGGCGACGTCCACCTCCGTGTCATCGGCGAGCTGCGGGTACGACGTCATGGGAGTCGAGTCGATCCAGTACGACCCCGGCGTTCCGGGCAGCATCCCGGAATGCTGCTCCCGAACCGCCCTTCACGCACGCCGGATGCCCTGGCTGCCCGATCGGCTTCCTCGACCCGGCGACCGTCCCCGCCTCAGGTCACACTCCGGCGTCGGAGGCGTGGACATCATCGACATCCCGGAGCCCGTTCCCGGCCCGGGCCAGAAGCTCTTCGACGTCTCCATGGCCGGCGTCAACTTCGCCGACACGCATCACCGCCAGTCGCCCAACTGACCTGACGCCGGCCGGGTCGGATGGAGGGGTGACCTCGCGACTCGCCCCACGTCCGGCGGGCGGGAGCTGACGGCGGACGTGCCGGCTCCCGGCTCGTGAGCGGACGATGCGATCTCGGGTCACGCGACCGGCGATCGCGATGGGGCGTCCTTCACCGAGATCGACCGCCGCGGTGAGACCCGTCCCGCCGGGCCCTCGTTGAGGATCTCCTTGAGCCGGACCTCACCCTCCCGGGTCCGCGCCCGGGCCGCGAGCAGCCGGTGGGCGCGGCGTCCTACGGGAAGAAGCGCCTGCCGACCAGGCGGCTCTCCACGGCCAGGTCGAACGGGGTGGAGTCGGCGGCTGCCTTGACGATGCCGATGATGTTCGCGGACCACATTGCTGAGCTCGCGCGACGCACCCTCACGGGGGCCATCAGTCGTGGATCGAAGCGGCCTGTCGTCGTCAGCTGTGGCAACCCGAGCGGCACGAGGCGTCGTGCCTCGCCGTGCATCGCGCCGGAGTCGGCGTGCGACGTACCGATGGCGGACGGGGGGCCCGTGGACGATCGACACCACCGCTGCGCGTGGCCTGGTTCAGTGCTCGACCAGCGTCCGAAGCGTGCGGCGGAGCTGATCGACTGCACCCGGACTGATCGCCCCGAGGAACTCGCTCTCGGCTCGCCCGTGCGCCGCCTCCGCATCCTCGTAGGTCTTGAACCCATGGGCGGTGAGTTCGACGACGTTCCTCCGGCGGTCTGCCGGATCTGGTCGTCGGGTGACGATGCCCTTGCGTTCGAGCACGTCCAGCAGCGCCACCATCGTCGTGCGGTCGATGCCGAGCGTCTTGGCCACCTCTAGCTGCGACGTCGGCTCGCGGTGTGCCAAGACCCGGAGTGCCCCGAAGTCCTTGCTGTCGATGTCGAACGGTTCGAGCGCTGCGTCGATCAGGGCGGTGAGCTGTAGGGCTGCGTGCTTGAGCAGATATCCCAAGACGTCATGCGGGTCGGCGGTGGCGCTGGGCGGGGTCGACACGATCACACGGTACCCGTACGCTGATTGTCAGCATCACTGACGATCAGTCATACGCTACGAAAGGCCCACGATGATCCTCGTTACTGGAGGGGCCGGCTTCATCGGCTCCCACACCGTTCGCGCACTCGCGGAAGCGGGTGAGGAATGCGTTCTCCTCCAGCGCCGCGCCCCGGCGGTCCCCGCGCACCTTGCCGACCTCCCCATCCACGTCGTGCAGGCCGATGTAGCCGACCTCAACGCGCTGCTCTCCGCTGGCAAGCAGTACTCGATCACCGGGATCGTGCACCTCGCCGTCTCCGTCCCGTGGGAGGCCACAGACGACAGCCCCATCGACTCAGCCGGACGATCACTCGAAGCGTTCCTCAACATCGTCCGCGCGGCACAGGCCTGGGGAGTTGCCCGCGTCGTCACCGCGAGCACCATCGGCGTCTACGGCTTCGGGTCAGCGGGTGCGTTCACCGAGGACATGCCGATCTCGCTGGCGCGCTCCCACCCCATCCCGACGTTCAAGAAGATCACCGAACTCCTCGCCGGCCACTTGTCGACCGTGACCGACGTGCACATCGTGAACGCACGGATCTCCGGCACCTGGGGGCCCGGCGGCCATCTGCCTGACCCGTTCTTCGCCGCCCCGTCGCTCGCCCTCGCTGCAGCACGACGAAGCGAACCTGACCTCTCCGGACTCATGCGGCCCCCGCACGCCGAGGACGCGCTCGACCTGCTCTACGTCAAGGACACCGGTCGCGCGCTCGCGCTCCTCCAGCTCACCGAGGAACTGCACCACTCGACCTACAACGTCGCCTCCGGTCACGCCACCAGCAACGCGGACGTAATCGCCGCCATCCAGTCCGGCGAGCCCGACTTCCGGTTCGTGCTCCCCTCGGCCGGACATCGTCCGCAGACCTGGCTCGACACCACACGCCTCCGCGAGGACACAGGGTTCAAGCCCGAGTACGACACTGCCGCCGCCGCCGCCGACTACATGGCGTGGCTCCGCGCTGGCAACCAGCGGTAGCGGCCGACCCGACCGACGCGAACTGACTCCGCCCTACCGTTGTCGACCACGTCGCCTCCGGTAGGGCACCCGTCGTCAGGGCACTTCGTCCCACAAGCCTGCCGTCCACGGTGCACGTTTCCGCGCTTCCGACGCCGGACCACTCCGTCGGGAGCGAGACGGTTCCTCATCGGGCCGGCCGACGAGTGAAGGGCGCAGGTCGACGCTGTCTCGGGAGTCCTTCTCGTTGACCTGCTCCTCGCGGCCACGGCCTCGTGCGGCCGGGGCGAGCCCCTAGCCTCTCCCCATGCGTGCTGTGCAGATCACCCGCTTCGGCGGCCCCGAGGTCCTCGACGTCGTCGACCTGCCTGACCCGATTCCCGGAGACGGCGAGCAGCTCTACGAGGTGTCGTCGTCGGGGATCAACTACGCCGACACCCACCACTGCCTGTCCTGAGACGTACATCGCAGTGAGCACCTGTGGTGAACACGAGCGACCTCCGGGCGCCCGACCGGGACCGGATCGCTCAACCCCTTCGCGTTGCCTTTACCGGTGCGCCCCCATCTCCGCAGCGGGAACTGGCGGGGCGTGCTCGGGCAGAACCCCGATCCCGATCGCCCGGGCGGGCAGCCCCTGGAGCACCGGGTGCCGGTCGAGCAGTCGCAGCAACCGCGGTGTGCCCACCGGGCGGTCGCCGGCGAGGATCC
>JAODNJ010000002.1 GCA_025465155.1 Frankiales bacterium | reverse complement strand
CCGCCCCGCCGCCGTGCGTCGTCATGCCCACCTCGAGCAACACCACGGCAGCCAGCGCCAGACCGGCCCCCGCGGCCCCGGCCCGAGCCCGCGGGTCGCGCGTCCGCGGCTCGTCGTCCAGGAAATTACGCAGGAAGTCCTCCGACGGCACGCTCGCCGTCGCCGGAGCCCGCGCGGGCTCCGACGGGACCGGCGGCGGCACGTAGTCGACCGGGCCCGTCGGCTGAGGCCGGGCGGCCGCCGCGGCCGCGGCGGAAGGCGCCGGCTGCGCGGGGAACTGCTGGGTCGGCGGCGCCGTGGAAGCGGCCGGCTGCACGGCCGGGATCTCGCGGGTCGAGGGGCCACCGCCCGGCGGTACCGGGGGCAGTGGGGGCTGGGTCGGGTTCACGGCTCCTCCTCGCTGCTCCTGCGGGATCCGGGCATTCGCCGGCGCGGGTCGCGGTCGGTGGTCCCACGCTAACGGGGCACGGCTCCGGTACCCGGGAGGCGGTGCGGACGAGTTCGACCGGGGGCGCCACCGGCGGGTGCCCGCGCTGCCCCCTGACGTCGACCCCCTTAGGGTCGGCCGCGTGGCTGTCCGCGCCGGGATCGTCGTCACCGGGACCGAGGTCCTCACCGGCCGGGTCGCCGACCGGAACGGGCCGTGGCTCGCGGAGCGGCTGCGCGAACGGGGCGTCGACGTCGGCCACGTCGTGGTGGTGGGCGACCGCCCGGACGACCTCCGCGACGCGCTGACGTTCCTGGCGGGGACCGACGTCGCCCTGATCCTCACCTCGGGCGGCCTCGGCCCCACCGCGGACGACCTCACGGCCGAGGTCGTGGCGGCGTTCCAGGGCCGGCCGGTGTCCCTGGATGCGGGGCTCGAGAAGCGCATCGGCGGGATCGTCGAGCGCCTGATGGCCCGCAGGGGATGGCGCGCCGACCGCCAGGCGACCGCGGCCGGCGTTCGCAAGCAGGCGATGGTGCCGGAGGGCGCGACGGTCCTCGAGCCCGTCGGCACCGCGGCCGGCCTCGTCGTCCCTCCTGCCGACGGCCGTACCGGGCCGCCCGTGCTGGTCCTCCCCGGGCCGCCGTCGGAGCTGCAGGCGATGTGGCCGGCCGCGATCGCGGCCCCGAGCGCCGGACGGGCACTCGGGAACCCGGGCGAGCTGAGGCAGGGGACGATCCGGCTCTGGGGCACGCTGGAGTCGCAGCTGGCCGCGACCCTGCGCGAGCACGAGCCCGAGCTGGACGGCCTGGAGATCACCACCTGCCTGCGGGACGGCGAGCTGGAGATCGTCACCCGGTTCGCTCCCGGAGCGCAGCCGGCGTACGACCGGCTGAGCGCCGTGCTCGCCGAGGACTACGCCGACACGCTGTTCAGCAGCGGCCCCACGGTCGACGACCTCGTCGCGGGAGCGCTGGCGGAGCGCGGCTCGACGGTCGCCACCGCCGAGTCGTGCACCGGCGGCCTGCTCGCCGCGCGCCTCACCGGCCGCGCCGGGTCGTCGCAGTGGATGCTCGGCGGTGTGGTCGCCTACGCGAACTCCGCCAAGGAGGCCCTGCTCGACGTCCCTGCGGGCCTGCTCGCGGAGCGCGGCGCGGTCAGCCCGGAGGTGGCCGCCGCCATGGCCGACGGTGCCCGGGCCCGTTTCGGTGCCGACGTCGGCGTCGGCATCACCGGCATCGCCGGGCCGGACGGGGGAACCCCCGGCAAGCCGGTCGGCACGGTGCACCTGTGTGCCGTCGGGCCGGACGGGCGGCGCGCCCGGTCCCTGGTCGTGCCGGGCTCGCGGGCGGCGGTCCGGGAACGGTCCGTCACGGTGGCCATGCAGCTGCTGCGACTGCTGCTGCTGGGCGGTCCGGAGGTCTGATGGCGACGCGCACGCTCGAGGTCACCGGGCCGCTCGCGCCCGGGGCGGTGTGGGAGCGCTACGCCGTACCGGGGAGCTGGCCCGACTGGCTGCCGCAGATCACCAGGGTCGACCTCTCCACGCCACGCATCGCGGCGGGCTCCCGCGGAAAGCTGCATGCCCCGATGGGGGTCGCGGTGCCGTTCACCGTCGACAGCGTCGACGACGAGGCGCGCAGGTGGAGCTGGACGGTCCGCGTCGGGCTCCTGCGGCTGCGGCTGGAGCACTGGGTCGACGACGGCCCCGACGGCGGGACGACGACAGGGATGCGGGTCGGCGGACCGGGGCCGCTCGTGGCGGCCTACGCGGGCCAGGCGCAGGCGGCGCTGGAGCGCCTGGTCGGGTCCTCGCCCGCGTGAGTGGAGTGGCTGGAGACTGGCCAACCGTTCCCGGGGGACTCCACTACCGTCCATCCATGAGCGTCACGCACGAGGTCACCAACCAGGCGCCGCCCCTGACCGGCCACGACCCGATCTCGGGCGACACCGCGCTGGCCGAGGCCTGCGTGCGGCACGCCGACGAGGCGACCCTCGCCGCCCTCGCCGACCTCGGCCGGCTGGCCGGCAGTGAGCAGGCCCAGGACTGGGGCCGGGTGGCGAACGAGAACCCCCCGAAGCTGCGCACCCACGACCGGTTCGGCCACCGCATCGACGAGGTCGAGTTCCACCCGGCCTGGCACGAGCTCATGGGGACGGCGATCGGGCACGGCCTGGCAGGGGCGCCCTGGGCCGCCCAGCAGGCCGGCGACCGGCACGCCCACGTGCGCCGTGCCGTCGGTTATCTCGGCTGGACGCAGGTCGAGATGGGCCACGGCTGCCCGGTGACGATGACCTACGCCGTCGTCCCGGCGCTGCGCCGCGCCCCCGACCTGGCCGCCGTCTACGAGCCCGGGCTGACCAGCACGACGTACCAGTTCGGCCTCACGCAGCCGCAGGCCAAGCCTGGCCTGGTGGCGGGCATGGGGATGACCGAGAAGCAGGGTGGCTCCGACGTCCGGGCCAACACGACCCGTGCCGTCGCGCGGGCCGACGGGAGCTACGGGCTCACCGGTCACAAGTGGTTCACCTCCGCGCCGATGAGCGACCTGTTCCTCGTGCTCGCCCAGCTCGGCGAGGGCGTGTCGTGCTTCCTCGTGCCGCGCGTGCTGCCCGACGGCAGCCGCAACGTCTTCCGGCTGCAGCGGCTCAAGGACAAGCTGGGCGACCGTTCCAACGCGTCCAGCGAGGTGGAGTTCGAGGAGACGACGGGCTGGCTGGTGGGGGAGCCCGGCCGCGGCGTCCCGACGATCATCGAGATGGTCAACATGACCCGGCTGGACTGCGTGCTGGGTTCGGCGGCCACCGTGCGCGCGGCGCTGACCCAGGCCGTGCACCACGCCGACCACCGCTCGGCGTTCGGGGCCCTGCTGGCCGACCAGCCCCTCATGCGGAACGTCCTCGCCGACATCGCCGTCGAGAGCGAGGCGGCCACGGCGCTGGCCGTCCGCCTGGCCGCGGCGGTCGACGACGGCGAGCATGCGTTCCTCCGGCTGGCGGGTGCGGCGGCGAAGTTCTGGGTGTGCAAGCGGACGGCGGCCACGGTCGCCGAGGCGCTCGAGGTCCTCGGCGGCAACGGCTACGTGGAGGAGTCGGGGCTGCCCCGCCTCTACCGCCAGGCGCCGCTGAACTCGATCTGGGAGGGCTCGGGCAACGTCATCGCCCTGGACGTGCTGCGCGCCATGGGGCGGCAGTCGGACTCGGTGGCGGCGGTCAGCGCCGAACTGGAGCTGGCACGGGGCGCCGACGTCCGCTACGACGATGCGGTGAAGCGGCTGCACACCGAGCTCGGGGACCCCGACCAGCTACCCCTGCGGGGCCGCCGGATCGCCGGCCTGCTGGCGCTGTGCCTGCAGGGCTCGCTGCTGCTCAGGTACGCCCCGCGTGAGGTGGCCGACGCCTTCTGCGCGACGCGCCTGGCCGGCGACTGGGGGGCCGTGCTCGGCACGCTGCCGACCGCCACGGCGATCGGTGCCATCGTGGAAAGGGCTCGACTTACATCTGTGTGACTCAGCCCGGACCAACTACTCTCGATATGTCGGTGTCGGTCGTCCGTGAAACGAGACGGGGCCGGCTCGATCGCTGCCACGGAACCGGCGGCGGAGCGCAGGGGGACGGGGGAACAGTCGGCGTGCAGGGTGACCAACGCCTGTCAGCAGCGGCCATCCCCGACCCGCTGGCCGCCGTGCCGGACGCCGTCTGCCATCTGGACCGCAGCTGTCGGCTCACGTATCTGAACGCCGC
The DNA here is from genome assembly GCA_025465155.1 of Frankiales bacterium. Taxonomy (GTDB): domain Bacteria; phylum Actinomycetota; class Actinomycetes; order Mycobacteriales; family Geodermatophilaceae; genus Geodermatophilus. The sequence goes on along the minus strand of JAODNJ010000002.1, from coordinate 933 downwards.
CGCCGCCACCATGGCCCGGCGCACCCCGGCGGAGTTGCTGGGTCGCCCGTTGTTCGACTTCTTCCCCGCGGCACGGGGCTCGGTCATCGAGCAGGGCTTCCGGGAGGCGCTCGCCGACGGACGTGCGCGGACGTTCGAGTTCCACGACGAGCCGCGCGACCGCTGGTACGAGGTCCGGGCGTTCCCGGACGACGACGGCATGGCGGTCGTGCTGCGCGACGAGCCGCGGGCCGGAGCCGCACCCGGGCCGGAGGACGCGGAACGGGCGCGGCTGGCCCGCGTCCTCGAGGCGGTGCCCGCGGCCGGGGCCGTCGTGGACGGCACCGGCCGGATCCTGGCGGCCAACGCGGTGTGGCGGCGCGAGCGGGACGGGGTCGGTGAGGACTACCTGCGCCTCGTCGGCCCACGGCTCGACCCGGCCGACCACGCCGTCGTCGCCGCGGGGATCCGTGGCCTGCTCTCCGGTGACGACGACCAGCCGACCTTCGATCACACCTGCCGGCCGAGCGACGGCGGTGCCGCCCGGCTCCGGATCCGCGCCGCCCGGGTCGACGACCCGCCGCGGGTCGTCGTCACCCACACGGAGGTGCCCGGCCGTGACGCCATGTCTCCCCGGCGCGGCTGGCAGCACCACCACGACGACCTCACCGACCTGCCGAACCGCGCCGCGATGCTCGAGCTGATCGGCGCCGCGCTCGCCGAGGCCGGCGAAGGTGGGCCCGGCACGGCGGTCCTCTTCCTCGACCTGGACGGGTTCAAGACCGTCAACGATTCCCTCGGCCACGAGGTCGGCGACGCACTGCTCTGCGAGGCCGCCGGCCGGCTCGTGGAGCAGGTACGGCCGGGCGACGCCGTCGGGCGGCTGGGGGGAGACCAGTTCCTCGTCCTGGCCCGCGGCTGCGACTCCGCGGAGGCGGCGGCGCTGGCGTTCCG
>JAODNJ010000422.1 GCA_025465155.1 Frankiales bacterium | reverse complement strand
GCCGGCCCATCCTGCTGTGGAACCCCCAGGGCCTCACCGACGCGGCGGGGAACGCGGTGGTCCGGTACATCCTCATGGTCGGGACGCCGACGCTCTGGTTCCTCTTCGCGCCGGCGACGGTGTGGCTTGCCTGGCGCCTGTTCGTCCGGCGCGACCCCGCGGCGCTGGTCCCCGCGGTGGGTATCGCCGCGGGATGGGCTACCTGGTTCGTCAACCTCGAGCGGACGATGTTCATCTTCTACATCGCCCCCGCGATCCCGTTCTTCATCCTGGCGGTGACCCTGCTGCTCCAGGACGTGCTGGGCCCGGTCCGGGCCGGCTCCCTGCGCCGCCAGATCGGCCTGGGGGTGGTGTCGGTGTACGTGGCGGTGGTGGCGGCGACGTTCGTCTTCTTCTACCCCGTGCTCGCCGGCCGCCCCCTGTCCCGGCCGGACTGGCTGCTGCGGATGTGGTTCCCCTCGTGGTTCTGACCTCTATGAGGTGGCCGGGTGGCGCAACTATATAGTTGTGTTGTACAACTGAGGAGTGACCGGAGATCCACAAGCCCTCGCGGCCCAGCTGGACGACCTCATGCTCGCCCTGCGATCGGCCACGGCTGACCGGGCCGGGCTGAGCCTCACCGCCGGGGCAACCCTCGGGCGGCTGCAACGCGAAGGGCCGGCCCGGCTGACCGAGCTGGCGACGGCCGAGGGCATCAGCCAGCCGTCGATGACCTCGCTCGTGGCGCGGCTCTGCGCGCAGGGACTGGTCCGGCGCGACCAGGACCCCAGCGACGGGCGGGCCGTCGTCCTCAGCCTCACCGACGCGGGCGCGGAGCTCCTGGCGGAGCGCCGCACCACCCGTACGTCCCGGCTGGTCCCCGCGCTGACCGGCCTGTCCCCCGACGACCTGCGGAGCATCACGCAGGCCATGCCCGCACTCACCCGACTGACCGGCGCCCTGCGCCCGTCCTCGACCATCCTGGAGGGAACCCGGTGAGCTCTGGAGCCGGAGTCCGCATGTTCAAGCAGCCGAAGGCCGTCTTCGCGGTGGCCTTCGCCTGCGTCGTCAGCTTCATGGGTATCGGTCTGGTGGACCCGATCCTGCCCACGCTTCGCACCCAGCTGGGCGCCTCACCCAGCCAGATCAGCCTGCTGTTCACCAGCTACCTGGTGGTCACGGCCATCGCGATGCTGGGGACCAACTGGGTCTCCAGCCGGATCGGTCCCAAGCGCACCCTGATCACCGGCCTGGCGATCATCGTCGCGTTCTCGGCGCTGGCCGGTTCGTCGAACTCCATCGGAGGCATCGTCGGCTTCCGCGCCGGGTGGGGCCTGGGGAACGCGCTGTTCATCGCGACGTCGCTGGCGGTCATCGTGGCCTCGGCCTCCGGCGGATTCGCGGGAGCGATCGTGCTGTACGAGGCCGCCCTGGGCCTGGGCATCGCGGCCGGCCCGCTGCTGGGCGGCCTGCTCGGGAACATCAGCTGGCGCGGGCCCTTCTTCGGCGTCGCGACGCTCATGGCCATCGCGCTGATCGCGACCCTCGTCCTGCTCGACCGGACCCCGAAGCCCGCGCACCGCACGTCGCTGCTCGCTCCGATCAAGGCGCTGCGGCACCGCAGCCTGCTGACCATGAGCCTGACCGCCGTCTTCTACAACTGGGGCTTCTTCACCATGCTCGGGTACGCGCCGTACCCGATGAAGCTCGACGCGATCCAGCTGGGCTTCGTCTTCTTCGGCTGGGGGCTGCTCGTCGCCTTCTTCGCCGTCATCGGCGCCCCACGCCTGCAGGCCCGCTTCGGCACCGCCCCCTCGCTGTACGGCGCGCTGGGGTTCTTCGCCGTCCTCCTGCTGCTCATCGGCCTGTTCACCGAGAACCGCTGGGCGCTGATCGTCTGTGTGATCGCCTCGGGCGTCGTCGTCGGGATCAACAACACCCTGACCACCCAGGCCGTCATGCTGGTCTCGCCGGTCGAGCGACCGGTCGCCTCCGCGGCGTACGGCTTCGTGCGGTTCATCGGTGGCGGGCTGGCCCCGTTCGCGGCCGGCAAGCTCGCCGAGGCCTTCAACTTGCACGTGCCGTTCATCGTGGGCGCCGTCGCGGTGGCGCTGGGCATCGTCGTGCTGTCCACCGGACACCGGATGCTGACCCGGGCCGACGCCGACCTGATGTCCGACGGGCACTCCGCGCCGACGGACGACGCCATCGCGGCCGAGGTGGCCGACGAGTTCGGGGGTGCGCCCGGGGCCATCGACGACGAGCTGCGGGCCGAGGAGAGTCGACACTCGACCGCGCGTTCGTGACGGCTGAGCACCGGGAAGGACCTGGATGACCGACACCGGCGACCGCCCGCGGGTGCTGACCCGGACCGACGGCGACGTCTGGCGCATCACCCTGGACCGCCCCGAGGCCGGCAACGCCATCGACCCGGACATGGCCGCCGCGCTCGCCGAGGCGCTGCGGAACCGGCCCGAGGCCACCCGCGCCGTCCTGCTGCTCGCCGAGGGCCGCCGCTTCTGCGTCGGCGGCGACGTACAGAGGTTCGCCGCCGCCGACGACCCGGGTGCCTTCATCGGCCGACTCGCGCACGACTGGCACGCGGTCGTCCGGCTGCTGCTGAGCTGCCGGGTACCGGTCCTCGCCGGCGTCCAGGGCGCGGTCGCCGGCGCGGCGGTGGGCCTCGTGGGCGCCTGCGACCTCGTGGTGGCCGCGCGGTCGACCACGATCACGCCGGCCTACGGTGCTCTCGGCCTCTCCCCGGACGGCGGCTCCTCGTGGGCATTGGCCCGCGCGCTCGGCGCTCCCCGGGCTCTCGAACTGATGCTCACCAACGGCTCACTCACCGCGGCCGAGGCCCACTTGTTCGGCCTGGTCGGCCGGCTGGTGGAGGACGACGAACTCCAGGACGCCGCGATCGCCCTGGCGCACCAGGTCGCCGCCGGCCCGGTCAGGGCGATGGTGCGCACCCGCGACCTCGTCCGCCGGGCGGCCACCCGCAGCCTCGACGAGCAGCTGGACGAGGAGGCCCGGCTCATCACCGAGTCGGCCGCCGACCCCGAGGGCCGAGAGGGCATCCGGGCCTTCGTCGGGAAGCGGCCCCCGAACTTCCGCGACGCCTTCTAGGCCCCGGGGTCGCCCGGTCAGCCCTCCAGCCGGATGAGTTCCGGCTGCGGCTCCGAGTGCCCGTTCGAGGCAGCCCGCTCCGTGGCGGCGCCGCCGCGGTCGCCCAGGCCCTCGAGAACCGTGCGCAGGACGGCCGCGCCCTGGGCCGCCATCGACGCAATAGTCTCGTCGAGGCCCTCCGCACCGTTGAGGACGGTGAGGTTGGCCCCCTGGAGCCCCTGCGCTCACCCGACCAGCTCGGGCGGCTGGGCGATCACGGCCCGGTCCAGCGCGATGCGGGTGGACGTCACCGCCCCGGCGGCGTCTGCCGGGCGGTGAGGGTGTGGTGGAGCTGAGGGGATTCGAACCCCTGACCCCCTCGATGCGAACGAGGTGCGCTACCGGACTGCGCTACAGCCCCTCGGTCGGCAAGGTTACCGGACCGTCAGCCGTTCGCGGCGCGCGGCTGGTAGACGTCGATGTCGGCGAAGCCGATGTCGTCGTCGTCCAGGCCGACGACGGCGCTGTGCTGCCAGCCCGCCGGTGCCGCGGCGCGGGCCGCGACGACCCGGCCGGGACGGAGGGGCCGCACCGGGGCCAGCGGCACGCTGGGGTGCGGCAGGTCCGGCAGCAGATCCTGGGCAACGGTCTCGTGGACCTGCTCCTTCGCGACAGCTGCCGCAGCCGGACGTGGCGCGGGCGCGACACGCTCGCGGGACGGGCGCTCCGCCGTCCGCAGCGCCTCACGGGCAGCGGCTCGGGCCGCGCGGCGGGCCGCCAGCCGCTCCCGCCGAGCCGCCTTGCGGAGGATGAGCACGTAGCCGAGGACGGCGAGGTCCAGCAGCGACTGGGGCGCCCACAGCCACGACCCGACGACGACGGCACCGGCCAGCGTGAGCGCGGCGAGCGCCACCAGGCCGAAGAGCATCCGCCGGCGGACCGCGTGCACGTCCACCTTCAGCTCACCGGTGCTCAGCAGCGCGTCCCGGTCGACCGACACGCGTTCGGTGTCGGCGTGCACGACGGGGTCCACGGTCCGCCGCCGCTTCAGGGTCCGGCCCGAGTCCGCGACCTCCACCCGGCCCGTTCGCGAGTCGCCGCGGGTCACCACCATGGGCACCAGCACGACGAACCACAGCACGACCAGAGCGGCCAAGAGCACGCCCGATCCCATCCAGAACACCACCTGTCACATGAGTCACTCGCATCGGCAGGTTATGCAGGAACTTCACCCGAACACGGGAGGCGCGCGGGAGTGTCGGGCGAGTGTTGCTGTGACTGGAGTTGTCTGCGGGGCGCTCCGGGTCGGCGTGTCGACACGGCGACCGGTCGGGGCGATCGGTCAGCGTGGTATGCCCTCGCGCCAGCGAGCGAGCACACCGGCCGGGACGTCCTCGGCCAGGAGCGCGAAACTGAGGTGGTCGCGCCAGTCGCCGTCGATGTCCAGGTACCGCCGGAGCAGCCCTTCCTGACGAAAGCCGAGGCGCGCGACCAGCCGCTGGCTCCGCTGGTTCTCGGGGCGGATGTCGGCCTGCAGACGGTGCAGCCCGGCGGCGCCGAAGGCGTGGTCACAGGCCAGCGCCACCGCCAGCGACGCCATGCCGCGGCCGGCCGCGGCCTGGTCGATCCAGTAGCCCAGGTGCCCGGAGCGCATGGCGCCGCGGACGATGTTGTCGATGGTCACCTGGCCGGCCAGGCGGCCCTCCGCCCGGATCGCGAACGGGATGGACGTCCCCGCCCGGGCCCGGCGGGCGACGGCCCGGCGCATCGCCCGGTAGGCCGGGACGGTGTGCCGGTCCCTCCACGGCAGCGGCGCCGACGGCTCCCACGGCGTGAGCCAGCCCTCGTTCGCCAGGCGTAGCCGGCACCACTCGGCGGCGTCACGCCGGCGCAGCGGATGCAGCTCGACCGGGCCCCACTGGAGCCGGGCCGGCCAGCCGGGATGGGGCGTCGGCTCCAGCGTCAGCCGCCGAGGAGAAGGGGCATCACCGTCACCAGGCCGCCGGGGGCCACCTCGGTGATGTCCTCGTCGATGACGATCAGGCAGTTGGCGCGGGCCATGCGGGCCAGCAGCGCCTCGTCCCCGGTGCCCACCGGCTCGACGACGTAGCCGCCGTCCGGGTGCCGCATGACCAGGCCGTGCACGTACTGCCGGTACCCCAGCGGGGAGAGCAGCTGTTGAGCGGAGATGGCCTGGACCGTGCGGCGGAAGAGCTGGCGCTTGCCGAGCATCAACCGGATGGCCGGCCGCACGAACACCTCGAACGAGACCAGGGCCGAGACGGGCTCCCCCGGCACGCAGATGACCGGGACGGAGTCCCGTCCGAGCCGACCGAACGCCTGCGCGGCGCCCGGATGCATGGCCACCGTGCTGAAATGCATCTGGCCGAGCTCGGCGAGCACCTCCTGGACCATGTCGAACCCGCCGCTGCCGAAGGTGCCGGCGATCAGGACCAGATCGCTGCGGAGCAGCTGGCTCTCGATGACGTCGGAGAGCCGGCGGCGGTCCGACGGGAGGATCCCCGACCGGGTCGCATCCGCACCGGCGTCCCGGGCCGCGGCCGCGAGCGCGTAGCTGTTGACGTCGACGACCTGACCGGGCGCCGGGTTGGCGCCGACCTCGACCAGCTCGCTGCCGGCGGAGAGGACGGCGACGCGCGGACGCGGGCGCAC
>JAODNJ010000044.1 GCA_025465155.1 Frankiales bacterium | reverse complement strand
AGCTCCGAGCCGCGGAGGCCGCCCGGCGGCGGGAGCACACCGCGCTGCTGGCGGAGCTGCGGTCCGACGCCCTGGAGACGGCGCGGGTGCTCGCCGGGGCCACCGCGCTGGTGGGCGGCACCGGCCGCTCCGGGGACGCGAACCGGGTCGTGGCGTGCCTGGCGGAGAAGATGCCCGGCTGGGGCGACGGCGAGCTGACCGCACGGGCGTCGGCCCTGGCCAGCACGCTCTCGGGGCCGGTGAGGCTGGAGCAGATCGGGACCCTGGCGAGGGGCAATGCGGCCTTCGCAGGGGTCCCGCTGTTCGCCGGCGCCTTGCTGGGCGCGCTCGGGGTCGGCGGTGTCGGGTACCTGCTCACCACCCTGGGACGGGAGCCGGAGGCCGCCGACGCCCCGCTCGCGCGACTCCTCGCCGCCTCCTTCGGCGCGGCCCGGCCCACCGGCGGCCTCGTCGGTCGCGTGCAGGAGGTGCTCGGCGGGCAGTACGTGACCTCGACCGGGACCGACGACCCGGATACGGTCGCCCTGGGTATGGGCGCCGTGTTGGCCGCGGGCGCCGCCCTGAACGGCGGTGGGGTGCGGCCGGCCACCGTGGCCGCGTGGGGTGTGCAGATGCTGGAACGGGAGCGGACGCTCGGAATGCCGGCGGTCGGCCGAGTTCCCGGGCACCGCGGTGCAGATCCCGTGAGGACCGTGCTGACCCTGCTGGGCGAGTCGGGCGATCCGGACGCATGCGCTGCTCTGCTCGCTCACCGGAATGCGTGGGCGGCCCTGCTGGCCCGCTCCCCGGGTGCCGACGGGCTCTTCTCGCACGTGGTCCGTCTCGCGTCCGCAGCCCCGGGAGCGGGGGGCGCCGTCGCTGCGCGCTCGGGCCTGGAAGCTCTGGGGTCCGGGCTGTCCCCCGCCGGGGCCGACTCCTGGGCCGTCCGACCGGACGCGGCTGGGATCGTCGCGCCGTCGCTCGGCCGGCTGGTGGCCGCGCATGTCGACGTGGCGGGCGCCCTCCTCCAGGAAGCCGGCGGCCGGGTAGGGCTCTCGGTAGATGCGGACACCGCCCTCCGGGGACTGGCCTACCTGACCGTCACCCCCGGTGCGGCCGCCGCCGTCGCCGACGCCCTGACGCGGTGGGCGGGCACGACAGCGTCCGGGTCCGTGACCGCGGCTGCATCGGTGCTGGGATCCTTCTTCGCCGTCCGCGAGTACGGGCAACGTCTGGCCCATGCACTGCAGGCGGCGCAGGAGCAGGAGGCGGCGGTCGACCGCCAGATCACCTTCGACATCGCCACCCTGCCGCTCGAGGCGGTGAAGGGCTTTCCTGCGGTGGTGCTGGACGCCGGCGCGTCCCTGGTGGCCCAGTGGGTGCACGCCGACGGGTCGTGGTCCATCGGGCCGGATCGCGGGCCGTCTTTCGAGGAGCGCGACGCCGCCGCCGCGGCGGTGGCGACCGTGCCGCCTGCCGAGCCGGTCCGGGCGGAAGCCGCGGCGGCGTCCGCCCGGACGGCCTTCGGGCAGACCATGGCCCACCTCGGCATTCCCCACGGGCCGGAACCCGATCACTGGGAGGACGGGATCCTCGACGAGGCGACGTCGGATCTGCCCGAGGTCCTGAGAGAGCTCGTCGGCCATCCCGCCGTGCGGCTCCCTCGCTAGCACGCCGCACCTCACGCTGCGTCACGCACGATCAAGTGACGGTGTCACCCAAATCGATGACCGATCGTCTGTCTGAAGTCACCCTCGGTAACGACGCGGCGGAAAGACACGCCGTCGTGATCTTCGGTGCTTGCTCCTACGGGTGACGGGAAGCAATGTCGGCCGCGCGGTCCATACCGAACGACGCTCTGTCCCCGCGCGTGGTGACTGCCGCACCAGCAGTCGGTCATGCCCTAGGAGGAGACGTCATGAGCAACCCCGAGCGTGGGATGAGGTGGAGCCGCGGTATGCGGTGGAGCCGCGGTATGCGATGGAGCCGGGCGGTCGCCTGAGCACCACCCTGTCGTACGTCCCGAAGCGGGCGGCTGGTCCCCGGACCGGTCGCCCGCTCGCATGTCCGGGCGCCGTTTCCGTCTCCCCCTTCCGAGGTTGAAGGTCTTGTGCCAAGGGCTTCCGCTGCTAGCCTCGGCAAGCCCATCTTCCCCGGGGGAATGCAGGTAAGCGTGGCCGAGCAGGACACGGGTGTGCCGTTGCGGCCACACCCGCTCCGCAACCCGTGGGTGGTGGGGTGGCTGACCCTTGCCGCCGCCGCGGCGTTCGCTGTCTCCGGCCTGGCTCCCACCTTCCACAGCGTCAACGCCTTCGCAGTCGTTGCCGTCTTCCTGGCGCTGCTCGTCGCCGACGTCGTCAACGTCACCCTTGAGTTCCGCCGCCAGAGCGTCCTCTGTTCGCTCAGCGAACTCGCCTTCGTCATCGCGCTGGCCGAGGTGGGGGGAGCCTGGACGGCGATCACCATGACCGCGGCCGTGGCCGTCGGCCTCGTCGTCCAGGGCTCACCGAGGTCCAAGCTCCCGTTCAACCTGGGCCTCGCCGTGCTCGAGGTCTGCACGGCCGTCACGGTCCTGCACCTGCTCTCTGTCGGGGACATCAGGTCGCCGGCGACCTGGTTGTCCTACCTGCTGGCGATCTCCGCCGCAGATGTCGTCTCGGGGCTCCTCATCGCTGCGGCCATCACTCTCACCCAGGGCTACCCGGGGCGGGGGCTGTGGATCAGCCTGCTGCTGCCCGTCGTGGTCCTCGGCCCCGTGTCGGTCGTCGTCGGCCTGGCGGTTCTCCTGCTGGTCCACGTCACGGTGTGGGCGTGGCTGCTGATCGTGCCGCTGATGCTGACCCTGGCTCTGCTGTACCGGCGCTTCGGCGTGATCCGGCGGGAGGGGCAGACCCTCGAGCGGGTCTACGAGTTCGCCCGCCGGGTCGAGGAGGTGTCCGCGGACGAGACGGGCACGCGGCAGATCGTGCAGGCGGTGCGCGAGCTGCTCAATGCCGAGCGGGTGGCGCTCTGGCTGCCGCCCTACCTGGACGAGGAGCCCCGTCTGGTCGTCGCCGCGGAGGACGACGCCGTCTGGTACGACGGCCCCGGCGATCCGGACGACCTCTTCCGCCGCCGGGCGGTCGACACCGCCGCCGACGGCCCGGTCCTGGTGACCCTCGCTCGCGCCGACGAGCGTGAGGTGGCGGCCCTGGCCCGGCGAGGCGCCTCCGACCTGCTCGGCGCGCCCGTCATCACGGCCGCGGGCGAGCCGGGATACCTGGAGATCTGCGACCGCCGAAGCGACATGGTCGCCTTCGGCGACGGCGACCGGGCCGCGCTCGACTCGATGCTGACGCACGTCAACGCGGCCATTCGTCAGCAGCAGCTGCTCACCCAGATCCGTTACGACGCCGACCACGACCGGCTCACCGGGCTGCCCAACCGGCAGCGGCTGGCCGCCGAGATCGACGAACTGCTGGCGGCCGACCCGGTCGGCGTGCGGGCCGGCCTCATCCTCGCCGCCCTGGACAATTACACCGAGGTCACCGACACCCTCGGCCACGCCGCCAGCGACGAGCTGCTGCTCGTCACCGCAGGCCTCCTCCGGGAGCACGCGCCGCCGCAGGCCCTCGTCGCCCGGATGGAGGGCGAGCAGTTCGCCGTCCTGCTGCCCGGCCTGTCGCTGGCCGCCACCGAGCGCGCCGCCCGCCGGCTGCGCGACGCCGCCTCCACCCGCGCCCGCGTGGCCGGGCTGGACCTGGAGGTCACGCTCACCATCGGCGTCGCGGCGGCCCCCATCCACGGCGTCGACTCGGGCACCCTCATGCAGCGGGCCGACGTGGCGCTGCTGGCCGGCAGTGGCTCGGGCGGCGTCGCGAGTTACCACCCGGTGCTCGACCAGCAGAGCCTGCGCCGCCTGCAGCTGGGCACGGAGCTCGAGCAGGCGATGCGCGACGGCTCGATCAGCGTGGTGTTCCAGCCGATCATCGACGCCCGGACGTCGGACATCGTGAGCGTCGAGACCCTCGTCCGGTGGGCGCACCCGCGCTACGGCTCCATCCCGCCGGACGACTTCATCCACCTGGCCGAGCAGATCGGCCGGATCGGCCCGCTGACCGACCACGTTCTCGAGCTGGCGCTGGCCCGGTGCCGACGGTGGCTCGACGAGGGCATCGCGCTGTCGGTGGCGGTGAATCTCTCCGCCCGCTGCCTCGCCGAGCCCGACCTCGTGGAGCGCGTCGCACGGGCCCTGCAGCGGCACGGGGTGCCCGGGGAGCTGCTCACCCTGGAGCTCACCGAGGGCAGCGTCGTCGACGACTCGGTCCGCAGCAGCACCGTTCTCGCCGACCTGCACGGGCTCGGGCTGCGGCTCTCGATGGACGACTTCGGGACCGGCTACTCGTCGCTGTCCCAACTGCGCCAGCTGCCGATCGACGAGGTCAAGGTCGACAAGTCCTTCGTGCTGGGCATGAGCACCAGTCAGGGGGAGTCGTTCATCGCCCGGTCGATCATCGAGCTCGCGCACAACCTCGGGCTCCGGGTCGTCGCCGAGGGCGTCGAGGACGAGCTGACCCGCAAGCTCCTGGTCGAGATGGGCTGCGACAAGCTGCAGGGATTCCTGGTGAGCCGCCCGCTGCCCGACGACCGGCTCGAGAGCTGGTTGCTCGCGCGGACCGGGGTCCGTTCGGCGGCCCCCGGGGCCACCCACCGGCGGCGGTTCGTCCGAACCTGACTGTTACAGTCCTCGGGCAGGTACGAGGACTCGCCGGTTCGCCACGGCGTTCACGGTAAGGTTCCTGACGGCCTCGAGCACGCCCCTTTAGCTCAGTCGGCAGAGCGTCTCCATGGTAAGGAGAAGGTCTACGGTTCGATTCCGTAAAGGGGCTCGTAACATCAGTAGTGATCCTCCGGTCCAGTCGCGAGACCGGGCCGCAGAGGTCCTGGGGCGGTGTAGCTCAGCCTGGTAGAGCAAGCGGCTCATAATCGCTGTGTCACCGGTTCAAGTCCGGTCACCGCTACGCCCCGACGGACCCCGGCCATCCGGGGTCCGTCGCCGTGTCAGCAGCCGCTGACCGGCCCGCACAAGGCTAGGAGAGCTCCATGGCAGCCACCGACGTCCGTCCGAAGATCACCCTGGCCTGCCAGGAGTGCAAGAACCGCAACTACATCACCCGCAAGAACCGGCGGAACGACCCCGACCGGCTCGAGCTGATGAAGTACTGCCCGAAGGACCGCAAGCACACTCTGCACCGCGAGACCCGCTGACCGTCGGTCGCGGCAGCTGAGGGCGGGAGCATGGCGCTGGACCCGGGGTTGGTCGGGCGCAGCTACCCGCCCTCCGCCGTCTACGAGGTCGGCCGGGCGAAGATCGCCGAGTTCGCGGCGGCCCTCGGTGACCCCGATCCGGTGTACCGCGACCCCGCGGCGGCTCGCGCCCTCGGGCACCCCGACGTGATCGCACCGCCCACCTTCGCCATCGTGGTGACGCTCGGGGCGGCCGGCGTGGTGCTGGCCGACCCGGATGTGGAACTCGACTACAGCCGCGTCGTCCACGGCGAACAGCGGTTCACCCACCACCGCCCGATCCGGGCCGGTGACCGTCTGGTGGCGACGACGAGCATCGACGCCGTCCGCACGGTCGGGGGCAACGACCTGCTGACCACCCGCGTCGACGTCGCCACCGAGGACGGCGAGGCCGTCTGCACCGCCCACTCCATGCTGGTCGCGCGGGGCGGAGCATGAGGGCCGCGGTCCGGGCCGCCGACGTCGAGGTCGGCACGGAGTTGCCCGAACAGACCTTCGTGGTGACGCGGGCGGACCTCGTCCGCTACGCCGGCGCCTCGGGTGACTTCAACCCCATCCATTGGAACGAGCGGACCGCCACAGGAGTCGGCCTTCCGGGAGTCATCGCGCACGGCATGCTGACGATGGGCCTTGCCGGTCGCGCCGTCACGGCATGGGTGGGCGACCCTGCAGCGCTGGTCGAGTACACGGTTCGCTTCGGCCGGCCGGTCGTCGTCCCCGACGGCGACACCGGTGCCGAGATCACGGTCCGGGGGCGGGTCGCCGCGGTCCTCGAGGGCGGCCGGGCACGGGTCGACCTGACGGTCACCAGTGGCGGCGAGAAGGTGCTGTCCCTGGCGCGCGCGGTCCTCGCCCTGACATGACCCCCGCGGGGCGGCTGCTCACCGCGGCGGTGCCGCTGCTGCTGCTGGCCGGCTGCACGTCCTTCGCCGACACGGTCGCCGCGCGCCGCACCGGGCCCCTGCACTGCCCGGCGACGCGCGCCGCTCCCGACCCGAGCCGGCCGGCCGTGGATCTCGACCTCCGGCTGTCCGGCGACCTGCACACGGTCACGGGCACGGAGAGCGTCCGGTTCACGCCCGACCGGCCGACCTCCGAGCTGGTGTTCCGGCTGGTACCGAACGGTCCCGGGGCGGCGTCCGCCGGCAACCGGCTCACCGTCGACTCCGTGCGCGGCGACGACGTGACAGGAGGCGGCTACGAGGCCGACGGCGCCGTCGGCCCCGGCGGGCTCTACCGGGCCGGGCTCTCCCACCGGCTGGCCGCCGGCCGGACGACGCGGCTCGTCCTGCGCTTCACGCTCACCCTCGGCGCCGGGACCTTCGACCGGTTCGGCACCGGCGACGGCGTGGCCTGGTGGGGCAGCGGGGCGCCGTTGCTCGCCTGGGAGCCGGGTGTGGGCTGGGACCGGGATCCCTTCGTCGGCGTCCAGGGCGAGACGGCCACCAGTCCGGCCGCCTACACGAGGATCCGCGTGTCGGCCCCCGCAGCCCTGACCGTGCTCATGACGGGGAAGCAGGACCCGCCCACGGCGCCCTCGCACGGGCGGCGCACCTGGACCTCCGCCGAGCCGGCCGCGCGGGACGTCAGCGTCGCCGTCGGCGCGTTCACGACCCGTCAGGGGACGACGCGGGACGGCGTGCGGGTGACGGTCGGGATCCTGCCCGGCGCGGACCTCGACGCCGACCGGCTGGCGCAGTGGACCACCGCCGCGATCACCGGTCTGGAGAAGCGCCTCGGGCCCTTCCCGTACCGCACGCTGACCGTGCCCCATCTCGGCGAGTACGGCGGCGGCATCGAGTACCCGAGCTCCATCCAGCTGGCCGCGGCTGATCGGCCGGTCCTCGTGCACGAGGTCGCCCACATGTGGTTCTACGGGATGGTCGGCGACAACCAGTACCGCGACCCATGGCTCGACGAGGCCTTCGCCAGCTACGCCGAGGGGCTCGAGGACGGCACGCCCGACGCCGAGGTGCAACGGGTCCTGGAACGGCCCGGGCGACGTCGGCGCCGCCATGGGCGACTTCCGGAATTCCGAGGACTACTTCGCCGTGGTCTACGGCAAGGGCGAGGCCGCGCTGCTCACCGCGCGCCGGGATGCCGGTACGGCGGCGTTCGACGCGGCGGTGCGCTGCTACGTCGACGCCAAAGCCTGGACCATCGCCACGCCTGCCGACGTCGGTGCCGCAGTGGCGGGACTGCCCGCGGCCGCCGACGCTCTCCTCGCGGCCGGCGCCCTGCGGAAGGACGACGTGCCGCGCTGATGCCGAACCGTCAGCCGGCGTCGCCCAGCAGCCGCTGCATCCGGCCGACGCCCTCGACCAGGTCGTCGTCGCCCAGCGCGTAGGACAGCCGCAGGTAGCCGGGCGTCCCGAACGCCTCGCCGGGAACGACGGCCACCTCGGCCTCCTCGAGGATGAGCTCGGCCAGCTCCACGCTGGACTGCGCCGTCCGGCCCCTGATCGGCCGCCCGAGCAGGCCCTTGACCGACGGGTAGACGTAGAAGGCGCCCTGCGGTTCCGGGCAGGCCACGCCGGGGATCTCCCGCAGCATGCCGACGATCGTGCGGCGCCGGCGGTCGAAGGCCGCCCGCATGGTGGCCACCGCCGACAGGTCGCCGGTGAGCGCGGCCACCGCCGCCGCCTGGGACACGTTCGCCACGTTCGACGTCGCGTGCGACTGCAGGTTGGTCGCCGCCTTGACGACGTCGGCCGGCCCTGCGACCCAGCCGACCCGCCAGCCGGTCATGGCGTAGGTCTTGGCGACCCCGTTGACGACGATGCAGCGGTCGGCGAGCTCGGGGACGACGACCGGCATCGAGCGCGAGCTGACGCCGTCGTAGGTCAGGTGCTCGTAGATCTCGTCGGTGAGCGCCCAGAGGCCCGCGTCGAGCACCCACCGGCCGATCTCCTCGATCTGCTCGGCCGGGTACACGGCGCCGGTCGGGTTGGACGGGGAGCAGAACAGGAGCGCCTTGGTCCGCGGGGTGCGCGCCGCCTCGAGCTGCGCGGCCGAGACCAGGTAGCCGCTCTGCTCGTCGGCGACCACCGGCACGGGCACGCCGCCGGCCAGCCGGATGGCCTCCGGGTAGGTCGTCCAGTACGGCGCGGGGAGGAGGACCTCGTCGCCCGGGTCGAGCATCGTGGCGAATGCCTCGTAGACCGCCTGCTTGCCGCCGTTCGTGACCAGCACGTTGGCGGGCGTGATCTGCAGCCCGGAGTCGCGGGCGGTCTTGGCGACGATCGCTTCCTTGAGTGCCGGCAGCCCGCCGGCCGGGGTGTAGCGGTGCATCGCCGGGTTCCGGCACGCGGCAACGGCGGCCTCGACGATGTAGTCGGGCGTGGGGAAGTCGGGCTCACCGGCGCCGAAGCCGATGACCGGCTTGCCCGCCGCCTTGAGGGCCTTGGCCTTGGCATCGACCGCCAGGGTCGCCGACTCGGCGATCGAGGCGATCCGGCGGGAGATGCGCCGCTCGGCCGGCGGCAGGGGCGAGGGGACGGCGGGCTCCGAGGAGGTGAGCGCGGTCATGTGTCCATGGTGTCAAAGGTGCCGGCCGGCCCGCCGGTCGGTTTCCGGCGCCCTGCCGGATCGTCGGGGACGTTGGCTGGGGACCGTGCCGGTCCCGTACACTGGCTGGCCTGGGGCCACAGACCCCGCCACCGGCGTGCCCCGGATCCTCCCGGAGTTCGGCGCTGCCGTGGTGAGGCGTGCGGCTCCGGGCCCCCGGCAGGGCACTAGGGGTGTAGCTCAATTGGCAGAGCAGCGGTCTCCAAAACCGCAGGCTGCAGGTTCAAGTCCTGCCACCCCTGCCACCCGCACCAACCCGACCGACGACAGGGCCTGACCGGGCCACCACCACCACGAGGCGAGGCGCAGTGAGCGACGAGAAGCCGGGCCGCGAGGACGACGCCGCCTTCGCCGACGCCGAGCTGACCGACGAGGAGCTCGACCGCGAGGCACCCGGTGTCGACGATGCCGACGAGCTCGCGGCAGCCGAGGACGCTGTCGCCGCCGAGGCGGCCGGCGAGGAGGACAAGGTCGTCCCGACCCGGGGCCGCCGCCGGGGCCGGATCACCGCGCCGTCCGAGGACGACGAGGACGACGTGCCCGCCACCCGCAGCCGCCGGGCCGCGCGCACCGCCTCGCGACCGGCCGGCCGCGAGGCCGCGGCAGGAACCGGGACGCGTTCCCGGGCGGCCGCGGAGCGTGCCCGCGCCCAGGAGATCCGGCAGCGCCGCAGCATCGGCCGGTTCCTCCGCGAGGTGGTGGCCGAGCTCCGCAAGGTGATCTGGCCGGGGCGTCGGGAGCTGATCACCTACACGACCGTGGTGATCGTCTTCGTCGCCTTCGTCGTCGCGCTGGTCGCCGGCCTGGACCTGCTGTTCGCCAAGGGAGTGCTCGTCGTCTTCGGCTGAGCATCCCATGAACGCACCCCATCGAGCCCGAGTGAGGAAGAGAAACCTGTGACCGACCCCCGCGAGCCCTTCGACACCGACAGCGCCGTCGAGGCAACCGACCTCGACGACGCACGGTTCGACGTGCGCGGAACCGCCGACATCGAGACCGGCCGGGACGAGCCGGGCTCGGCCGAGGGCTCCCTCGACACCGCCGACCTCGACACCGCCACCGAGACCGCCGACGTGGTCCCGGAGGTGGAGAGCGGCGACGCCGACACCCTCGCCAGCGACCCGCTGGTCCCTCCGGCGCCCGCATCCGACGAGCCCCCGGTGGAGCAGGACGATGCCGATCAGGACGATGCCGATCAGGACGATGCCGATCAGGACCCGGCCGAGGCGCTCCGCAAGGCGCTGCGGATCGCACCCGGCGACTGGTACGTCGTGCATTCCTACGCCGGCTACGAGAACAAGGTGAAGACCAACCTCGAGGCGCGCATCCAGTCCCTGGACGTCGAGGACTACATCTATCAGATCGAGGTGCCGACCGAAGAGGTCACCGAGATCAAGAACGGCAAGCGGGCGCAGGTCAACCGCAAGGTGCTGCCCGGCTACCTGCTGGTCCGGATGGAGCTCAACGACGAGTCGTGGGGCGCCGTCCGCAACACCCCGGGCGTCACGGGCTTCGTGGGCGCCACCTCACGTCCGTCCCCGCTGACCATCGATGAGGTCGTGAAGATCCTGGCGCCGGCCACCACCTCGCCGGCGGGGGGCCGGCCCAGCGAGTCGGGCGCGGCCGCGGCGGCTGCCCCGGTCACCGTCGTCGACTTCGAGGTGGGCGAGTCGGTCACCGTCATGGACGGCCCGTTCGCGACCCTGCCCGCCACGATCAACGAGATCAACGCCGAGCAGCAGAAGCTGCAGGTCCTGGTCTCGATCTTCGGCCGCGAGACGCCGGTCGAGCTCTCGTTCAACCAGGTCAGCAAGATCTAGGACCCCGTCGCTCCCCACGCTCGGCGCGGGCCCCGCGACGGGGCCGTTCCAGCCAAGTCCACCTGCGAACACTCACCAAAGGAAAGTCATGCCTCCCAGGAAGCGGTTGACCGCGGTCATCAAGCTCCAGATCAACGCCGGTGCGGCCACCCCCGCGCCGCCCGTGGGCCCGGCCCTCGGCCAGCACGGCGTCAACATCATGGAGTTCTGCAAGGCGTACAACGCCGCGACCGAGTCGCAGCGCGGCAACGTCATCCCCGTCGAGATCTCCGTCTACGAGGACCGCTCGTTCACCTTCGTCACCAAGACCCCTCCGGCTGCGCGCATGCTGCTCAAGGCCGCGGGCGTCGACAAGGGGTCCGGCGAGCCGCACAAGACCAAGGTCGCCACCGTGACCCGCGACCAGGTCCGTGAGATCGCCCAGACCAAGATGGCTGACCTCAACGCCAACGACCTGGACCAGGCCGAGAAGATCATCGCCGGCACCGCGCGGTCGATGGGCATCACCGTCCAGTGAGGGAAGCCGCCGGCTGACGGCGGCGTTGCACCAGCCGGACCCGCTCGGGTTCGACAGCACCCGTGGGAGGGCTCGCCAGGCCCGCGCACCACACGATCCCCGGCCGCTCGGCCGGGCGGAGAGGAACCACCATGGCGAAGCACGGCAAGAAGTACCGCGAGGCGGCCGCCCAGATCGACCGCGAGCAGCTCTACAGCCCGCTCCGGGCGGCCGGTCTGGCCAAGCAGACCTCCACCACCAGCTACGACGCCACCGTCGAGGTGGCCATGCGGCTGGGCGTCGACCCGCGCAAGGCCGACCAGATGGTCCGCGGCACGGTGAACCTGCCGCACGGCACGGGCAAGACCGCCCGCGTCATCGTCTTCGCCGCCGGCGACCGCGCGGCCGAGGCCGAGGCTGCCGGCGCCGACGTCGTCGGTTCGGACGACCTGATCGAGCGCATCCAGGGCGGTTTCCTGGACTTCGACGCGGCGATCGCGACCCCCGACCAGATGGCCAAGGTGGGGCGCATCGCGCGCATCCTCGGCCCCCGTGGGCTGATGCCGAACCCCAAGACCGGAACGGTGACGACCGACGTCGCCAAGGCGGTCAACGACATCAAGGGCGGGAAGATCAACTTCCGCGTCGACAAGCAGGCCAACCTGCATCTGGTCATCGGCAAGACGTCGTTCGACGACGCCAAGCTGGTCGAGAACTACGCCGCCGCACTCGACGAGGTCCTGCGCGCCAAGCCGGCCGCGGCCAAGGGGCGGTACGTCAAGAAGGTCACCATCTCCACGACGATGGGCCCGGGCATCCCGGTCGACCCGAACCGGACGCGCAACCTCACGGTGGACGAGCCCACCGCCTGACGAGAGACCCCTCCTGGGCCCCGCAGCGCACGCCGCTGCGGGGCCCTTGCCCGTGGGGCAGTGCGGGGCGCCGTCTGCCTCCGCGGGAGAAGCCTGTACTGTTGTCGGCGTTCACCCAAGACCGCTGGTCGTCGCACGTCCGCGTGTGATCGAAGGTCCCGAGTCCCGGGCGGCCCGCGCAGGAGAACGGATCGACAGCCGGACGCCTCGACAGGCGGCCGATTCTCGCCCCGTGCGCCCTGCGCCGGGGCGCTCGTCGTCTCAGGGCCCGCTGATCGCCCGTCCTCGCGCCTCCTCCAGTGGTCGCCCGACCCGACGAGAGGAGGCCCATGCCCACGCAGGCCAAGGCCGCGGTGATCGACGAGATCACCCAGCGGTTCCAGCAGTCCAGCGCGGCCGTGCTCACCGAGTACCGCGGGCTGACCGTGGCCCAGCTCACCCAGCTGCGCCGTTCCCTCGGTGAGGGCAGCAGCTATGCCGTCGTCAAGAACACCCTGACGAAGCGGGCGGCGGAGTCGGTCGGATTCTCCGACCTGACCCCTCTGCTGAACGGACCGACCGCGATCGCCTTCATCGAGGGCGACCCGGTGGAGGCCGCCAAGGCCATCCGCGACTTCGCCCGGGCCAACCCGCTGCTCGTCGTCAAGGGCGGCGTGGTCGAGGGCCGCACGGTCGACGCCCGCGAGGTCACCCGCCTCGCCGACGTCGAGAGCCGTGAGGTTCTCCTGGCCAGGCTCGCCGGCGCGATGAAGGGCAACCTGACCAAGGCCGCCGGGCTGTTCCAGGCCCCGCTGTCGCAGGTCGCCCGGCTGGCCGCCGCGCTGGAGGAGAAGAAGCGCACCGCTTCCCCGGACGAGGCCGACCAGGCCGACGCCGCTCCTGCTGCCGGCACCACCGATGCCGACGCCACTGCTGTTGCCGGCACTGCTGCTGACACCACCCCCACCGACGCTGCCGCCGACGCCGAGTCGCCGGCCGGCACCGACTGACCCAGAAGGAGAGAACCATGGCCAAGCTGTCCACCACGGACCTGCTCGACGCGTTCAAGGAGATGACGCTGCTCGAGCTGTCCGACTTCGTGAAGCAGTTCGAGGAGACCTTCGAGGTCACCGCGGCTGCCCCGGTCGCCGTTGCCGCCGCCCCGGTCGCCGGTGGCGGCGGCGGCGGTGCCGAGGAGGCCGCTGCCGAGCAGGACGAGTTCGACGTCATCCTCGAGAGCGCCGGCGACAAGAAGATCCAGGTCATCAAGGAGGTGCGCGGCCTGACCTCGCTCGGCCTCAAGGAGGCCAAGGACCTGGTCGACGGCGCGCCGAAGCCGGTCCTGGAGAAGGTCGACAAGGCTGCCGCCGAGAAGGCCAAGGCCGCTCTCGAGGGCGCCGGCGCCACCGTCACCGTCAAGTGACCCTCCGCCCGGTCGCGGTGCTCACCGCGGCCGGGTAGCACCACCGCTCCCAGCACCACTGCTCCCAGCGCAGGGGCCGTCCTCCCTCCGGAGGGCGGCCCCTCTGCTGTTCTCCCGGCACGCGCTGCGCGGCTGGACGCGGACCGGATGTCCGCTGGTGAGAGCCGTACCACCACCGGCGAGTGACGCGCGTAACCCTTATGGTGGTTCGTCGTTACTGACCAGTAGAGGTGCGCTTCGCGTGCGGATGCGAAATCCCATCCGAAGCCGCAGACTGCCGGGGCTCGCCGATCGCGGCGGTGCGGGGGACCGGCAGAGTCGCCGGAGCTCGGGGAGGTGCACGTGGGCGTTGCGGTTCAGGTCGAGGGGCTGACCAAGTCCTTCGGCAGCCAGAACATCTGGAGCGACGTCACGCTGACCCTCCCGCCCGGCGAGATCTCGGTGATGCTGGGCCCCTCGGGCACGGGCAAGTCGGTGTTCCTCAAGTCCCTCGTCGGGCTGCTCAAGCCCGAGAAGGGCTCGATCGTCATGAACGACACCGACATCGTCCGGTGCAGCGAGCACCAGCTCTACCAGGTTCGCAAGCTGTTCGGGGTCCTCTTCCAGGACGGCGCGCTGTTCGGCTCGATGAACCTCTACGACAACATCGCCTTCCCGCTCCGCGAGCACACCAGGAAGAGCGAGTCCGAGGTCCGGTCGATCGTCCTCGAGAAGATGGAGATGGTCGGTCTCTCCGGCACCGAGGACAAGCTCCCGGGTGAGATCTCGGGCGGCATGCGCAAGCGGGCCGGCATCGCCCGTGCCCTGGTGCTCGACCCCGAGGTGATCCTCTTCGACGAGCCGGACTCCGGGCTGGACCCGGTCCGCGTGGCCTACCTCAACCAGCTGATCGTCGACCTCAACGCGCAGATCGACGCGACCTTCCTCATCGTGACGCACGACATCGGCACCGCGCGCACCGTCCCGGACAACCTCGGCCTGCTCTTCCGCCGCAACCTGGTGATGTTCGGCCCCCGCGAGCAGTTGCTGACCTCGCAGGAGCCGGTCGTGCGCCAGTTCCTCAACGGCCGTCGCGAGGGCCCGATCGGGATGAGCGAGGAGAAGGACGTCGCCCAGGTCGAGGCGGAGATGGCCGCTCTCGAGGCGCGCGGCGGCGACTCGCACAACGGCGTGGGCCCGAAGGGCGCCTCCGGTGGGGACGCCGTCCCGCCGCAGCTGGAGCCGACCGAGGGGCTCCCCGAGCGCAAGGCACAGCGCCGCCGGCAGGAGCGCGTGGCCCGCATGCTGCACGAGTTCGACCCGGACACCGCCGAGGCCATCCGGGCGTCCCTGCCCGACGACCTCCTGGCGCAGGCCGACTCGGGGGCGTTCGAGCCCACCGAGGGTCCCGGAGGCCGGCACTGGGCTCCTGAGCCCGCGGCCCAGTCATGACGGCGACGGACAAGCCGAAGGCCCCGGGGCTCTTCGACGGGAAATTCTCGCCGGCCCGGCCGCTGGCGGCCAGTGGCAACCTGTTCGCCTTCGCCCTCGACACCGTGCGGGCGCTGCCGAAGCGCCCCTTCCAGGTGCGCGAGTTCCTCCAGCAGACCTGGTTCATCGCGAGCGTCACCATCCTGCCGACGGCGCTGGTGGCCATCCCGTTCGGCGCCGTCATCGCCCTGCAGTTGGGTTCGCTGACCCGTCAGCTGGGCGCCCAGTCCTTCACGGGGTCGGCGTCGGTGCTCGCCGTGCTGCGCGAGGCCAGCCCCATCGTGACCGCGCTGCTGATCGCCGGTGCCGGCGGCTCCGCCATCTGCGCCGACCTGGGTGCCCGCAAGATCCGCGACGAGATCGACGCGATGGAGGTGCTGGGCATCAGCCCGATCCAGCGCCTGGTCGTCCCGCGCGTGCTCGGCGCCATGATCGTGGCGGTCCTGCTCAACGGCCTGGTGAGCGTCGTCGGCGTCGCGGGCGGCTACTTCTTCAACGTGATCCTGCAGGGCGGCACGCCGGGCGCCTACCTCGCCTCGTTCAGTGCGCTGGCCCAGGTCGCGGACTTCTGGTCGGGGGAGATCAAGGCCCTGATCTTCGGGTTGATCGCCGCGGTCGTCGCCTCCTACAAGGGGCTCCGCGCGGGCGGTGGACCCAAGGGGGTCGGTGACGCGGTGAACCAGTCCGTCGTCATCACGTTCCTGCTCCTCTTCGCGGTCAACTTCGTGATCACGGCCATCTACTTCCAGCTCGTCCCCCCGAAGGGGATGTGATGGCGCTCCTCTCGCCTGTCGACCGGATCCGGGTCGGTGCGCGCCGGGTGGTGCGCACCGTCTACCGGCGTCCGCTGGACACCCTGGACGACCTCGGCGACCAGCTGGGGTTCTACGGCCGCGCGCTGGCCTGGACGCCGCGCACGGTGCGCCGCTACAAGAAGGAGACGATGCGGCTGCTGGCCGAGGTCACCTTCGGCTCCGGCGCCCTGGCCGTCATCGGCGGGACGGTCGGCGTCATCGCCTTCCTGTCCTTCTTCACCGGCACCGAGGTCGGCCTGCAGGGCTACCAGGCCCTCAATCAGCTGGGCACCTCGGCCTTCACCGGGTTCCTCTCCGCCTACTTCAACACCCGGGAGATCGCGCCCCTCGTGGCCGGCCTGGCGCTGTCGGCCACCGTGGGCTGCGGCTTCACCGCCCAGATCGGCGCCATGCGGATCAACGAGGAGATCGACGCCCTCGAGGTCATGGGCGTTCCGTCCCTGCCGTTCCTCGTGACCACGCGCATCATCGCCGGCTTCGTCGCCGTCATCCCGCTCTACGTCCTCGGCCTGCTCACGAGCTACTTCGCGACCCGGACCATCGCCACGACGGTGTACGGCCAGTCGCAGGGCACCTACGACCACTACTTCAACCTGTTCCTGCCCCCGCAGGACGTGCTGTGGTCGTTCCTCAAGGTGCTCGTCTTCTCGGTCGTGATCATCCTGACCCACTGCTACTACGGCTACCGCGCCAGCGGCGGACCGGCGGGCGTGGGCCTGGCGGTGGGCCGGGCGGTGCGGTTCTCGATCGTCGCGGTCAACATCATCGACCTGTTCCTCTCCCTGGCGATCTGGGGCTCGACGACGACCGTGCGGATCGCGGGGTGAGCCGGCGATGACCACCAAGCGCGCGGCCACCATCCGCCGGCGGGTCCAGGGGCTGGCGTTCCTCGTGGTGCTGGCGCTGCTGCTCGGCCTCGCGGTGGCCGAGTACCAGCACGCCTTCGCCAGCGTGGCGCGGGTGACGTTGAAGACCGACACGGCGGGCAACCAGCTGCAGGAGGCCTCGGACGTCAAGGTCCGCGGCGTCATCGTCGGCGAGGTCCGCTCCATCCAGGCCGGCCTGAACGGTGCCACGATCGACCTGGCCATCGCACCGCAGTACCTGGCGCAGATCCCCGCCAATGTGTCCGCGCGGCTGCTGCCCAAGACCCTGTTCGGCGAGCGGTACGTCTCCCTGGTGCTGCCCTCGGACCCCACCGCGAAGCGGCTCGCCGACGGCGACGTCATCGGCCAGGACCGCACGAAGAACGCCATCGAACTGCAGAAGGTCATCGACGACCTCCTGCCGGTGCTGCAGGCGGTGGCGCCCCAGGATCTCTCGTTCACCCTGGGCGCCGTCGCGAACGCGCTGCGGGGGCGGGGCAACGCGCTCGGCGCGAACCTGGCCGGGACCGGCCACTACATCGGCCAGATCAACACCGTGCTGCCGCAGCTGGAGTCCGACATCGGCAAGCTGGCGGACTTCTCGGACACCTACAACGCGGCGTCCCAGGATCTGCTCGCCGTCCTCGACAACCTCTCGGTGACCAACGCGACCGTCGTGGACCAGCAGGCGCAGATCAAGCGGACCTTCACCGTGGTCGGGAGCTCGTCGAACACCGTGGCGGGGTTCCTCGAGACCAACGAGAAGAACCTGATCTCGCTGGCCGCCACCTCCCGGCCGGTGCTGGGGATGTTCGCCAAGTACTCGCCCGAGTACCCCTGCCTGCTCAACGGCCTGGCCCGGTTCGACCCGATCATCTCGCAGGCGTTCGGCGTCCAGTCGCCGGCCCTGGCTCTGAACATCTCCGTGACCCTGCCGCCGCGCAATCCCTACATCCCGGGTGACCAGCCGCAGTACGTGACCAACGCGGGTCCGGACTGCCGGGGGCTGACCAACATCGACGCGATCATCGCGGCCGCTCAACAGGGCGAGTACTACTGCCCCAAGGCACTGGCCGACGGCGTGAACTCGGCGGACAACCCGACCACCGGCAATCCGAGATGCCTCGGCGGGAACGGCTCGGCCAACGTGCCCGCGGGGGCGGGCAACCCGAACGCGGGGCGGTCACTGACCTCACCGGTCGGCTCGTCGGCGGAGCTCGATTTCGTCCGCAGCATCCTCGGCTACCAGACCGGCGTGGACCCCTCCACCGTGTCCGACCTGGCGGCGGCGACCATGGCCCCCCTGCTCCGCGGGACCCAGGTGATCATCCCATGAGGGGCCTCGCCGGGCCGCTGATCAAGCTGGTCGTCTTCGCCCTCGTGACCGTCCTGGCCAGCTACGTGCTGATCACCACGATCACCAACGCCGGCTACGGCGCCACGAACACCTACAAGGCGCAGTTCACCGATGTCACCGGGCTGGTGACCGGCGACGAGGTGCGCATCGCCGGCGTGCGGGTGGGCCAGGTGACCGGGATCGCGCTGGCGCCGGGACGGCAGAAGCCCGTCGCCCAGGTCGAGGTCCAGGTGGACAGGAACGTTCCGCTGCCGTCCGCCGTCCAGGCGACGATCCGCTACCGCAACCTGGTGGGGGAGCGGTACATCGCGCTGACCGAGGGCTCCGGCTCCGCGGGACGGACGATGCCGGCGGGGGCGGTCATCCCGCTCGCCCGGACTCATCCCGCGCTCGACCTGACCACCCTCTTCGGCGGCTTCCGCCCGCTGTTCCAGGCCTTGACGCCCAGCGATGTGAACCGGTTGTCCTACGAGGTCATCCAGGTGTTCCAGGGCGAGGGGACGACGGTGCAGAGCCTGCTCTCGCACGTCGCGTCGCTCAGCTCGTCGCTGGCCGACAAGGATGCGGTGATCGGCAGCGTCATCGACAACCTGACGAAGGTGCTGGGCACCGTGGCAGCCCGCGACCAGCAGCTGTCCAACCTCATCGTGAGCCTGCAGGAGTTCGTCACCGGCCTGGCGACCGACCGCGCCGCCATCTTCAACTCGCTGCAGACCATCAACGGGCTGGCCGACAGCACCACCAACCTGCTCGCGCAGGCCCGGCCGCCGCTGGCCGCCGACATCAAGTCCCTCGGTGACCTCTCGACCAACCTCGCGGACTCGCGGACCGTGCTGGAGAAGTTCCTCCAGCTCGCCCCCACCAAGATCGACCTCATCACCCGCACCGCGGTCAACGGCAGCTGGTTCAACTTCTTCATGTGCGGCGCCGGCGGCTTCGTCGTCCTCCCCGGCACGTCGCCGAGCACCACGAACGGCATCACCGTGCCCGCCGGCGGGCTCAGCAGCGGACAGGCGGGGTGCTGACGATGGCGCGCCATTCCAAGCCGTTCCGCGACCGGAACCCGGTCACCATCGGCGGGATCAGCCTCGCGGTGATCGCCACGCTGGTGTTCCTGGCCTTCAACGCACAGTCCCTGCCGATCATCGGCGGCGGCACCGTCTACCAGGCCTACTTCAGCGAGGCTGCGGGCCTGAAGCCCGATGATCCGGTGCGGGTCTCGGGCGTGAAGGTGGGCAAGGTCGACAGCCTGTCTCTCGAGCACGGTGCCGTGCTGGTGACGTTCCGGGTGAAGAACGCCTTCGTGGGTGACCGGTCGGAAGCGGCCATCAAGATCGGGACGGTGCTGGGTGCGAAGTACGTCGCCCTGGTGCCGATCGGCACGTCCGCGATGAATCCCGACACGACGATCCCGCTGTCGCGGACCGCGTCGCCCTACGACGTCGTGCAGGCGTTCTCCGACCTGTCCACGACCATCGACCAGATCGACACGACGCAGCTGGCGAGCTCGTTCGAGGTGCTGTCCCAGACCTTCGCCAACACCCCGGACGACGTCAGGACGTCGTTGCAGGGGCTCGCGCGCCTGTCCACCACCATCTCCTCGCGGGACGCGCAGCTGCAGCAGCTCCTCGCCGCGACGCGGTCGGTGACCCAGGTCCTCGCCGACCGCAGCGGGGAGTTCACCAAGCTGATCATCGATTCGAACACCCTGCTGCAGGAGGTCCAGGCGCGCAGGCAGCTGATCGACTCGATCCTCACCAACACCCAGCGGCTGTCGACGCAGCTCTCCGGCCTCGTCGCGGACAACCGGCAGGCACTCACCCCGGCACTGCAGCAGCTGTCGACGGTGACCGACATCCTGTCCCGCAACCGCGACGCGCTCGGGCAGACGGTGGCGAACCTGGCGCCGTTCGTCCGGGTGTTCACCAACACCCTGGGCAACGGCCGGTGGTTCGACAGTTTCGTGGAGAACCTGATCCCCGGCGCCCTGGGGTCGGTCGTGTGCGGCACGGCGTCATCGACCCCACTGCCGGTGGGCTGCAGTTCGGGAGGCAAGTGATGACGGGGGCATGGCAGCGGGGCGTGGCGTTCGCCGCCGCGATCGTGCTGCTGGTGGCGCTGGGCTGGACGGTCCTCAAGCCCGCCGGCCAGTTCCGCGTGACCGCGTACTTCAACCAGGCGGTGGGGCTCTACGCCGGGTCGGACGTCCGCGTCCTGGGTATCGCGATCGGGCGCATCGACGACGTCGTCCCGCAGGGCAACCGGGTGCGGGTCGACATGAGCATCGACGACCGGTACAAGATCCCCGCCGACGCGAAGGCGGTCATCCTGGCGCCGTCCCTCGTGTCCGACCGGTACGTGCAGTTCGCGCCGGTCTACGACAGCGGCGCCACGATGAAGGACGGCGCCACCGTCCCCCTGTCGCGCACCGCGACGCCGGTCGAACTCGACTCGGTGTACAGCGCGCTCGACGAGCTCGGCCGGACCCTCGGACCCAACGGGGCGAACAAGAACGGCGCACTGTCGGACCTCATCGACGTGGGCGCGGCGAACCTGCAGGGCAATGGCACCCAGCTCAACCAGACGCTGACCGGGTTCTCCCAGGCGGTGAAGACCCTCGCCGACAACCGCAACGACCTGTTCAGCTCCCTGGACAACCTGCAGACCTTCACCAGCGCGCTGGCCCAGGTGGACGCGCAGGTGGGGCAGTTCAACCAGAACCTGGCCGCCGTCGCGGCACAGCTGGCGGCCGAGCGGCAGGACCTCGCCAAGGCGATCTCGATGCTGTCCGCCTCGCTGGCCGACGTCTCGACGTTCATCCAGCAGAACACCACGCTGCTGACCACCAACGTCAACCGGCTGGCCGACGTGACTCTCACCCTCGTCCAGCAGCGGACGGCGCTGGCGCAGGTGCTCGACACGGCCCCGGCCGCGCTCAGCAACCTGTCCCACGCCTACAACCCGGACTACGGGACCCTGGACACCCGCGACAACTCGCTGGGGTCCACGAACATCCAGGTCGTCGTCTGCCAGGTCCTGCAGGTGGCCGGCCGGCTGCAGCTGGCCGGCGTCGACGTCAACGACATCCCCGCGCTGCTGAAGCTGCCGCAGACCGACCAGATCTGCGCGCGGCTGCTCTCCGGTGACGCCAACGCCAACGGGCAGCTCGACGACCTGAACAACAACGGAGTGCCCGACCTGCAGGAGCTGCTCACCGCGCTGTTCGGCTCCGGCGGCGGCGGCGCCGGAGCCTCCCTGCCCGGCCTCCCTCCCGTGGCAGGCAAGCAGTGAACCGGCGCTCGCGCAGGCTGGCCGCGCTCGTCAGCGGGCTGGTCCTGCTGCTGTCCGGGTGCGGCTTCCGCGGCGCGTACTCCTTCAGCCTGCCCGGCGGCGCCGACGTCGGGAACAACCCGTACACCGTCCAGATCCAGTTCAAGGACGTGCTCGACCTCGTGCCCCAGTCGGGGGTCCGCGTCGCCAACGTCCCGGTGGGCCGGGTGGAGAAGATCGCCCTCGGCAGCAACTGGACGGCGCTGGTCACGGTCGTGGTCAACGGCAACGTGCACCTGCCGGCGAACGCGGTCGCGGCCATCCAGCAGTCGTCGCTGCTGGGTGAGAAGTACGTGCAGCTCGCGGCCCCCCCAGGGGAGAAGTCCGCGGGCCAGTTGCGCAACGGCTCCCTGATCCCGATCGACCGGACCAGCCGGAACGTGGAGGTCGAGGAGCTGCTCGGCGCCCTGTCGCTGGTGCTCAACGGCGGTGGGCTGGCGCAGCTCCAGACGATCAACCACGAGCTGGGCCTGGCGATGCAGGGCAGGGAATCCGAACTGCGGAGCACCCTGACCCAGCTGGACACCTTCATCGGCGGGCTGGACTCCCAGCGGGCCCAGATCAACCGGGCACTGGACAGCGTCAACGCGCTCGCGGCGACGCTCGCCGACCGCACGGCGACCATCACCAAGGCGCTGGACACGATCGGCCCCGGCCTGGACGTCCTGAACCAGCAGCACGACCTGCTGGTGTCGATGCTCCAGAGCCTCGCCCGCCTCGGCGACGTCGGCACCCGGATCATCAACCAGTCCGGCGCCGACACCGTGGCCGATCTGCAGCTGCTGCAGCCGATCCTCAGCCAGCTGGCGGCGGCCGGGCCGGACCTGGCCAACTCCCTCGACCTGATGCTCACCTATCCGTTCCCGGCCAGCTCGCTCACCGCGCTGAACTACCGCAAGGACACCCGCACCGGCGGGTACGGCCTGTTCACCAACATGACCGCGACGCTGAACCTGGACCTCCGCGAGGTCCTCTGCCGCTACGCCGTCGACCCGGTGACCGGCGCCCTCAAGATCCTGCCGCCCGGCACCACCTGCGGTCTGGCCGGAACGCCGCCCGGCAACCAGACCAGCACCTCGACGAGTACCTCGACGTCCACCTCGACACTCGGCATCCCGGGCCTGGGCAACCTCTCGGGCACGCTCGTCCAGCAGGCGACCCAGGGAGGCGGCAGCGGGCAGACGACGTCGCTGCCGGGAATGCCGAACCTCGCGACGGGAGGCACGAAGTGATCACCCGCCGCACCAAGCTCCAGCTGCTCGCCTTCGCGACCCTGGCCGTCCTCGGCATGGCCTATCTCGGGTTCAACTACGTGGGCCTCGACCGCGTCGTCCTCGGCAGCGGCTACGACGTCTCGGCCGACTTCAAGGACTCCGGCGGCATCTTCGTCAACGCGGAGGTCACCTACCGGGGCGTCGCCGTGGGCCGGGTGAGCGACATGAAGCTCGTGGCCGACGGCGTCCGGGTCGTGCTCACCATCAAGCCGGGTGCCACGCCCATCCCGGCCGACGCGAAGGCCGTCGTCGCCAACCGCAGCGCCGTCGGCGAGCAGTACGTGGACCTGCGCCCCGATGCCCACACCGGCCCGTACCTGAAGGCCGGGTCGGTCATCCCGGTGAGCCGGACGTCGATCCCCATCCCGGTCGAACAGCTGATGCTCGACACCGACACGCTCGCGCGGTCGCTCAACACCGACAACCTGCGGACCGTCGTCGACGAGCTCGGCAAGGCGTTCAACGGATCCGGGGACGACCTCGGCCGGCTGATCGACAACGGCAATCTGCTCCTTGCCCGCGCCGAGCAGTCGGTTCCGCAGACCCAGAAGCTGATCACCGACGGCGAGACCGTGCTGACCACCCAGGTGAACAGCCGGTCGGCCATCCAGCAGTGGGCCGCCGACCTGCACAAGGTGACCGACACCCTCGTGCAGATGGACCCCGATATCCGCAGCCTCGTGGTCAACGCCCCGAACGCGGCGGGCGCGCTGCAGCAGCTGGTGAACAACGCCGGCCCCGGTCTGGGCTCCCTGGTCCGCAACCTCGACATCCTCAACGGCGTCACCATCCCGCGCCTGCCGGGCGTCGAGCAGCTGCTGGCCACGTACCCGGACGTCGTCTCCGGCGGCTTCAGCGTCGTCCGCAACGACGGCGGCACCATGCGGGCGCACTTCGGGTTCGTGCTCAACAACGGCGACCCGCGGGCGTGTACCACCGGCTACGTCTCGACCGGGTCGACGCCCACCCCGGCGTCGGTGGCCGCCCTGAACACCAACGGGGTCGCGTGCCGCGTGTACAACGGGGTCGACCCCAACCCGGGCGACGGCGTCAACGAGGCCGGCTCCGACATCCGGGGTGCTCAGAACATCGGGGGAAGCGGGGGCACCGGGTCCGGTGGCGGTCAGAGCGGGCTGGCCGGGGCCACCGGGAACCTGCCCTCCAC
>JAODNJ010000371.1 GCA_025465155.1 Frankiales bacterium | reverse complement strand
TCCGGGAGCAGTCAGGCCGGCTCGATCACCCGGATCGGCGAGCCGGCCAGCCACGCGGCGACGTCCTCGACAGCGTCGCGGTAGAACACCTCGTAGGTCTTCTCCGTGACGTAGCCGAGGTGCGGGGTCAGGACGGCGCGGCGCAGCTCCCGCAGCGGGTGGTGCCGGGGCAGCGGCTCCTCGTCGAAGGCATCGAGCCCGGCACCCTGGATCGTCCCCTCGCGCAGGGCGTGGATCAGCGCCGTCTCGTCGACGATCGGGCCGCGGCTGGTGTTGACCAGGATCGCGTTCGGCTTCATCCGGGCGAGCTCCTCGCGGCCGATGAGCCCGGTCGTGCGCGGGGAGAGCTGCAGGTGGAGGCTGACGACGTCCGCCGTCTCGAGCAGCTCGTCCTTCTCCACCCGCCGGACGCCGACCTCCCGTGCCCGCTCGTCGGTGAGGTTCTGGCTCCAGGCGACGACGTCCATCCCGAAGGCCTGGCCGATGCGGGCGACCCGCTCGCCCAGCCGGCCCAGCCCGATGACGCCGAGCGTGTTGCCGGCGAGGTCGGTGCCGATGCTCTGCTGCCAGCCGCCGGCGCGGACCGAGCGGTCCTCCTCCGGGAGGTGACGGGCGACGGCGAGGACCAGCGCCCAGGTGAGCTCGGCGGTGGCAGGCGGGTGCGCGCCGGTGCCGCAGACGACGGTGCCGCGCTCGGCGGCGGCCCGGATGTCGATGGCGGCGTTCTTGGCACCGGTGGTGACGATCAACCGCAGGTTCGGGAGGCGCTCGAGGACCGAGCGCGGGAACGGCGTCCGCTCGCGCATGGCGATGACGACGTCGAACGGCGCGAGCCGGGCCACGAGGGCGCCCTCATCGCTCACGTGGTCGGCGAACTCCACGACCTCGACCGGCTCGGGCAGCCCCGACCAGTCGGCATAGCTGGCTGCCACGTACTGGTAGTCGTCGAGGACGGCGATGCGATGCATCCGCCCGGTCTACTACAGCCTGACGGCGACGGACGCCCGGATCCGGCCGCGACTCCCGCGATCACCCCCCCTCTCCCGCTGCGCCAGGTCGGCGTTCGCGCGGGCGGTCGGCGCTACAGCCAGGGCGGCAGCGCCGGCAGTGGACCATCGGCCTCCAGTCCGTCTCCCGTGGAGCGGCCGGTCAGCCAGGCCGCCACCTGCGGCAGCGAACCGGACACCGCCAGCGAGCCGGTCCCCCACTCCCGATCGCCGGCGAACACGACGAGGTCGGGGACCTGGTCGTTGCGGTCCCACGCCCGGAAGACCTCGTCGACGATCGCGGCGAGCACCTCCTGCGGGATGTCGCCGAACTCCACGCCGCTGGCGAGGTCCACCGAGTGCACGTAGGCCTCCCGGCAACGCATCCAGACGACGTCGGCCGCCGAGATCCGGTGTCCCTGGCGGGCGCGCACCTGAGCGGCCCAGGCGTGCGGCGGCATCTCCCGCACGGCCGCCGCCAGGCGAGCGGTGCCGTCGAGGACGTCGGCGCGGAGCTCGTCCGGGGTCTGCTCCGCCGTCTCGGCGATGCGCGCGTCGCGGGCCTCGTTCGACGGGTAGGCCGGCGTCTCCACCCCGGTGCGCGCCCAGCTCAGCAGGTTCACCATCGCGTCGGCGTTGCGGGCGACGTGCGCGAGGACGTGCCGGCGGTTCCACCCGGGCAGCAACGAAGGGCCGTCGAAGTCCTCGTCGACGAGCCGCCCGATCGCTGTCCCGAGATGTTCCTCGCCGCGCTCCCACCACCCGATGACCTCGGTCGGCACCTCGGCGTCGTCCCGCGCACTCGTCATGGCCGAACCGTAGGTGGGGCGAAGTCGTCGCACCACCGGCAGGAGCCGGCACTCAGGGACCTAGCGCACCGTGATGCCATCTCACACCGAGTACTGACACGCCGTGCTCGAAACGTGAGCCACGCCATACGGGGCCGGGGCCCGGTACCTGCGAACCGTTGTCACGGACAGTTCCGTCGACGGTGGTCGCTGCGCGTGTCGCACCCGGCGATCACGCAAGAGCTGCCATGCCGTATTCCCCCGGCCTGGCAGTCATCGTCCTGCGGGCCCGGCTGGGCGCCCCTTAACGTCGTCGCCGTCCGTCAGGGCCCCACGTCACCCGCACCGAGGTGACACCCACGGACACCGCCGAACCGGGCCTGCGCGATCCGCGCACGCCCGGGCCGGGGACCCACCGCAGCACTGGGGTGAAGCGCGGCCGCACATCGGTGCGGGTGCGCCGGGCGAGTTCCCCGCCCGAACCCGTCAGCTAACTCGGTAGGCGGTTCTGGAGAACAGGAGACATCCGTCGATCATGGCGGCCCATCGCATGCCCTCCTTCCGTCCATCCCGGCCCGTCCGGCGCGCGGCTGTCGCAGTCGCCGTCGGTGCGGGGATCGTCCTCACTCCCCTGCCGGCCTTCGCGTCGACGACCGCACCGCCTCCGGCGGCGGCACCGCCGGCAGCGATCGCCGCTCCCAACAACACCGCGCAGATCGTCGTGAACACGGCGATGGCGCAGCTGGGCAAGCCCTACTCGTGGGCCGGCGCCGGCCCGAGCTCGTTCGACTGCTCGGGCCTGACCCTGTACGCCTTCCGGGCGGCCGGGATCTCGCTGCCCCACTTCACGGGCGCCCAGGCGACGATGGGCACGCCCGTCGCGCAGAACGCCCTGCAGCCCGGCGACCTGGTGTTCTTCTACGGCCTCGGCCACGTGGGCATCTACATCGGGAACAACCAGGTCGTCCACGCGCCGACCGCCGGCGACGTCGTGAAGGTCACCAACATGACCTACATGCCGTTCAGCTCGGCGCGGCGCCTCGCCTGACCGCCCTCCGTGGTTCCCCCGGCCGCGCCCGCGGCCGGGGGGACCACGGTGTGCACGCCGGACGCCGGATCCGACGGCTGGCCGTGCTCAGCCGGTCGGCAGGGTGATGGAGGACGGCGACGCGCTGCTGTGCCCGATCCGGTGGGTCACCGGCACGCCACGGGTGGCCTGGCCGAGCGGCTCGCCGGTGCCGAGGTTGCGGGCATAGCGCGGATGCGCGCCGCCGGACACCTGCACCCGGATGCGGTGGCCGGCCCGGAAGCGGTGCGCGGTGTCGGGCAGGGTCAGCTCGACCTTCCGCTCCCCCGCGCTCGGCTCCTCCCCCTCGGCCGGGTCGAGCCGCACCAGCCGGTCGGTGATGTTGATCGACCGGCCGCGCGGATCGACGTCGCACAGCCGCACGAAGATGTCGGCGTACGGGTTGTCGGACTCGACGAACAGCCGGACCGTCGCCGCGCCGAGGACCTCCACCGGGGCCGCGAGTGGCGCGGTGCTGAAGGTGCGGACGTCGGCCCGGGCCTCGAGCTTCCGGTTGTCCCGCCGGCCGGCACGCCGGGCGAGCACCCGCCCACCGACCGAGGGCGTCGGGTTCATCGGGTCGTAGCGGAACGTGGTGCCCGACGGGGGACCGGAGGGCGGCTCGTCCTCCAGCCGGCCGTCGCCGGCGAGATACCAGGTGCTGTCGGTCGTCCCGGCCGGGGGCCAGTCCGGCAGGTTCCGCCACTCCCTCGCGCCGGTGACGAACACCCGCACCCGGGAGGGACGGGGTGGAGCGGGCGGCGCGCCGTCCAGGGGCAGGTGGGTGCCGAGCCAGGCGAGGCTCTCGGACGTGGCTACCGCCGCGTCCAGGCTCAGGTGTGCCCAGGGTCCGATGGTCAGGCCGACGTCGACCCCCCGGTCGCGGAGGACGCCGTACTGGTAGAGCGTCTGCTCCAGGAACCAGTCCTGCCAGCCGCCGACGAGCAATGCCGGGACGGTGGACGAGTGGACCGCCGGGGTCGCCCGGTAGCGGTCCCAGTACGGGTCGGACAGATCAGGGTGCGCCAGCCACTCGTCGAACCAGGGAGCCGGCGTGCCGCCGATCTGCTCGGCCAGGCCCCGCAGCGGCAGGCGGGTCAGGTACGGCGCGAGACGTCGCTCCGCCGTCATCAGCCGGACCGTTCCGCGCACGATGCCGAGCCGTTCCTGGTGGGCGATGATCTCGGTCCAGGTGGCCAGGTTCGCCAGCTGGAACGCGCCGTCGATCATGCCGGCCTGGGCGAGGTCGTGCGGGCCGATGTGCAGGATCATCGCCGTGAGCTCGGGCGGCGGGTCGAGCGCCAGCGCCCACTGCGTGTAGCTGAGGTAGCTGGGGCCGAGGGTCGCCAGCCGGCCGTCGAACCAGGGCTGGTCGCGCAGCCAGACGACGGTGTCCTGCCCGTCCTCCGCCTCGTTGACCACCGGCTCGAACTGACCGCCGGAGCCGAACGTGCCGCGGACGCTCTGGAGTACCACCGCGTAGCCGCGCGACGCGTAGGGCAGCCCCACCGAGACGGTCATCTCCGGTCCGCGGCCGTACGGCGAGCGGAGCAGCACGGTGGGGTGCGGTCCCACGGACTTCGGCAGGTAGACGTCGGCGCGCAGGATCTCGCCGTCGCGCATGGGGACCTCGAGGTTGCGCAGGACCTCGACCGGCCCGGTGGACACCGGCAACCGCCACCGTCGTCCCAGCGCCGTCCCGGCGAGCCGAGCCGCACGGGAGAGCGGCTGCCCCGGGCTGGGGACGATGGGGTCGGGGTAGGACACGGGAGCTCCTGCGGACGTCGGACGTGTCCTCCGACGTTACCCACCGGTAGTGACGGCGCGCTGTCAGCCGACCGCGACCGAGCCCGTGCCGTTGGGGACCAGCTCGACCCAGGTGTTGCCCGGGGCCAGTGCCACCGGGCTGCCGTCCGCACCGGCCAGGACCAGGCGCTCCCCCACCGCGGCCTTGGTCCAGGTCACGGCGACCGCGTGCCCGGCCGAGGCCACGAGCGCGTCGCCGTGGCCGACCAGGACCGTCTCCGGGACCCGGTTGCCGGCGGCGTCGTAGGCCTGGGTCATGACGACGTCGACGCGCAGCACCACGACGTTGGTCGCGGCCAGCCGCGCGCCGTCGGCACCGACCGCCGGTGTGGCGCCCTCCGAGCGGAGCCACCTGCCGTCAGGAGCGCTCCAGGTCCACTGGGGGGTGCCGATCCCGGACAGCCTGAGGCTCAGGGCCGTCGCCGGGGGGCCCGAGACGGCGGCGGTGGGCTGCTGGGCCGCCGTCGCGAAGTCGAACTGCGCGGGCGGTGCCGCCTTGTGCGTCGCGTCGGCCTGGTCGATCAGCGTCTGCGGGTTCGCGTAGACGTTGTGCGGGGCGTAGCGACTGGAGGAGCGGTAGAACCCGGCCGCGCCGGCGTCCATGCTGATCGCCTGGACGCCGGACCGTGCGACGGCGTCGAGGAACAACGGCTGCCCTCCGGAGAAGGCGAGCGGGCCGTGCAGCGGTGCGGCGATCGACGGGTCCATCGGCCGCACCGACCGCACGGGCCCGATCGCGGCGGGGATGGTCGAGTGGAAAACGGCGACGTAGCGGGTGATGCCGCCTTCCACCACCTGCTCCCACACCATGTCGGCGGCGTTCAGTCCGGTCTGCGGCCGGGCGTCGATCGAGTTCTCGATCTTCACCGCGAGTGCGGGGCGGTTGACCAGCGCGGTGGTGGGGACGCCGGTCAGCGGCCACACCACCGGCGGCGGGGGCGGCAGCGGTGTCGGGGCGGGAGCCGCGGTCGTCGTCGTGGCGGCGGCGGTGGGCTTCGCCTTCGGTATCGGCGTGGACGAGCAGGCCGCGAAGAGGGCAACGGCCACCGCGATCACCGCGCCGGCGCGCAGGACCGGCGCCCGGGGCGTACCGCGCCCGGGCCGGCGGCCACTGCGCGCGCCGGCCCGGTGTCGGGACGGACTCCCCGGAGCCGCCATGCCTCAATCATCGGCAGGTGCCGGCCCGGACGATCCCGCCCGACCCCGCCGTCACCCAGCCGTGATCGCCGACCGGGCGGTCAGGCCAGCCCGGCGGCCCGGTTGGCGGCGAAGATCCGCGCGTTGCACTGCCGGATGCGCGCACTCATCTGCGTGGCGTCGATGATCCACAGAACGAACAGCGCGATGTAGCCGAGGAGCCCGATGATGATCACCGCGGTGAGGATGCTGAGGACCAGCCCGACGAGATGGGCCACCCCGCGCTTGGTGTCGCCCAGGTAGAAGTGGTGGCCACCGGCGAACCCGAGGAAGACCCACAGGACCCACGCGACCGTGGGCTCCTTGTAGGACTGCGCACCCGGGAAGCCGCCCGGGTAGGGAGCGCCCGGGTAGGGAGCGCCCGGGACGCCGGGGCCACCCTGCGGATACGCCTGCGCGGGAACGGCCGGACTGCCGTAGTAGCCGGGCGGCCCTCCCGGAGGCGGCCACTGCTGCGACTGTTCGTGGTCATTCGGCTGGGTCATGAGGACTCCGTGTGTGAGATGGCCGATCCCGCCAGGTCTCGTGGAATCGCGTCCCGGCGGAGAAGACAGCGGCCGGCCGCGTCTGGCCGGACCATAAGTGCCGGAAAATGCGCCGCCAGTTCCGACACGGTCGGCGGGCGGTCACATTCCTGACAATCATTGGCGTCGCGGATTGGCAGTCCGGCGAGTCGAGAAGGCGACTCCCGCCGTGCACGACTGCTGATTCGTCCGGGAACCAGGTTCTGCGAACCGACGCGCGACTCCGCCCCAAGGGCAGAGTGGCGCATCGGATGGGGCGCGCCCGTCCGCGAGGTCACCGCAGCCCTGGAGGCACACCGATGGACGACGACGCCCCACCACCGGTCGAGCAGGCCACGCTCGACGATCTCCGGGCGCGGCTGCGGGCCTGGCGCACGGTCGAGCTGACCGGCACTCCCGGCTGGGACCGCGGCGCCGAGCCCCGCTACCTCGCCGACCTCGTTCGCTCCTGGGCCGAGGACTACGACTGGCGGGTGCACGAGGAGCGGATCCGCACCCTGCCGTGGGCCCGCACGGCAGGAATGCGGCTGGTGCACCAGCGCAGCGCCGATCCGGATGCGACCGCCGTCGTCCTGCTGCACGGCTGGCCGGACTCGGTGCTGCGCTACGAGAGAGTGCTGCCGCTGCTCACCGACGTGCACGTCGTCGTCCCCGCGCTGCCCGGCTACCCCTTCGCCGCGCCCCTGGCAGACAGGAACCTGTCCTCGGCCGACATGGCCGAGGTGGTGGCCGAGGCGCTCGCGGACCTGGGCTACCGGCGGTACGTCGTCTCCGGTGGCGACATCGGCCGCGGCGTCGCCATGGCACTGACCGCCAATCACACCGACCGGGTGGCCGCTCTGCACATCACCGATGTGCCGGCCGCCGCCGCGCTCACCGTCGACCGGCAGGAGCAGACCGACGAGGAGCGCGACCACCGGCAACGGGTGGAGCGCTGGCGGGCAGCCGAGGGCGGTTACCAGATGGAGCAGGCCACCAAGCCGCACACCCTCGCGGTGGCCCTCGGCGACTCCCCCGCCGGGCTGGCCGCCTGGCTGGTGGAGAAGCTGCGCTCCTGGAGCGACTGCGACGGGGACGTCGAGTCGGTCTTCCCGCGGGAGGAGCTGCTCACCTGGATCACCGCCTACTGGGTGACCGGAGCGATCGGGACGTCGTTCGCGCCGTACGCGCAGCCGAGCCCGCCACTCGATCGGATCGACGTGCCGACCGTGGTCAGCCAGTTCCCGGGAGAACTGCTGCCGGCGCCGCGGTCGGTCGCCGAGCGGCTGTTCGACCTGCGGATCTGGCAGCAGGGCACCGCCGGCGGCCACTTCGCCGCGTGGGAGTGCCCCGAGGCCTTCGTGGACGGCATCCGAGCCGCGCTCGCCGTGACCTGACAGGCCGGCGCCGCACCGACAGGACCGTTCACGCCGCCGGCAGGGGTGAGCGCCAGCAGGCCACCGAGAGGGGGGTGGCCCGACGCGAGGTCAGGCCCAGCGCGGGTCGGGTGGCAGCCGCGGGTTGAGCAGGTGGGCCACCAGCGCCGTCCATCCGGTCTGGTGCGACGCCCCCAGGCCCTCGCCGGTGTCGCCGTCGAAGTACTCGCTGAACGTCGGGTGCGCGCGCCACAGGGGTGAGTCACTGGCCTCGATGCGCTTGCCGTCCGCGGGGCGGTGGCCGTCGACGGGCCGGAAGAGCGCGGTGAGGCTGTTGTCGATCAGGTCGGCGGCCTCGACGAGGGTGCGCCGGTTCCCGGAGCCGGTCGGGATCTCGATGGTGAACGAGTCGCCGTAGTGCCGGCCGAGGGTGCGCAGCTTGTCGGCGAGCAGCACGTTGACCGGGAACCACACCGGCCCGCGCCAGTTGGAGTTGCCACCGAAGAGCTTGGTCTGCGACTCCCCCGGCTCGTACTCGATGGAGGCTTCCTTGCCGCCGACGGTCGCGAGCACGTGCCCGGTCGACTTGGACAGCGACCGGATGCCGAATGGCGAGAGGAACTCCTCGCTGTCGAACATCCGGGACAGGATCCGTTCCAGCCGGTCGCGGTCGACCAGCGAGAGCAGCATCTTGCGGCCCTCCGGGGCCGAGCGGCTGCGCAATGGGGCCATCAGCTCAGGCCGGCGCTTCTGCAGCCAGCGCACGCGCTCGGCGACGTCCGGAACCTCCTGGGTGACCCAGGCCGGCACCTCGGTGGCGCCGAGGATCGGCAGCAGCCCGACCATCGAGCGCACCCGCAGCGGCTCGGACGTCCCGTCGGGGGCGACCAGGACGTCGTAGAAGAAGCCGTCCGCCTCGTGCCACAGCGAGACCTCGTGCGATCCGAACGCGTTCATCGCCTCGGCGATGGCGAGGAAGTGCTCGAAGAACTTGGTCGCGGTGCCGTCCCACGCCTGGTCGAACCGCGACAGCTCGAGGGCGATCTTGAGCATCTGCTGGCAGTAGAACGCCATCCAGCTCGTCGCGTCGGACTGCTCGAGGCGGTAGCCCGGCGGCAGGGGCGCGGAGCGGTCGAACAGGGCGATGTTGTCCATGCCGAGGAAGCCGCCCTCGAAGACGTTCGACCCGTCGGCGTCCTTGCGGTTGACCCACCAGGAGAAATTGAGCAGCAGCTTGGTGAAGACCCGGATGAGGAACTGCTGGTCGCGGTAGCCGTCCATCCGGTAGACGTGCCAGGCCGCCCAGGCATGCACCGGCGGGTTCACGTCGCCGAACGCCCACTCGTAGGCCGGCAGCTGGCCGTTGGGGTGCATCGCCCACTCACGGCACATCAGGAGCAGCTGCTCCTTGGCGAAGTCCGGGTCGACGTGCGCCAGCGGGATGGTGTGGAAGGCGGTGTCCCACGCGGCGAACCACGGGTACTCCCACTCGTCGGGCATCGAGATGACGTCGGCGAGGGCGAGGTGCCGCCACCCGGTGTTGCGCTGCCCACGCTTGCGTCGCGCTTCCGGCGCCGGGACGTCGGGGTCGCCGTCGAGCCACTGGCCGACGTCGAACCGGTAGAGCTGCTTGGTCCAGAGCAGGCCGGCGTAGGCGCGCCGGGCGACGTAGCGGTCCTCGTCGTCCAGGTCCGGGTGGATGACGCTCGCGTAGAAGTCGTCGGCCTCGTGCCTGCGGGTGGCGAGGACCTGGTCGAAGGTGTCGCCGAACATGCCGTCGTCGGGGTCTTCCCTGCGCAGGCGCAGCTTGACGCTGACGGTCTCGCCCGGCGCGACGGCGTCCCACCGATACCAGAAGGCGGCCTTGGTGCCGGAGTCCGACGGGTTGACCGCCGACTTGTCGCTCTCCACGACGCGGCGGTTGATGCCGTCCTTCGGGTACCTGCTGGCGTTGCGCGGGGCGCCGAAGAGGGCGACGGCGTTCGTCTCGTTGTCGCAGCAGAGGACCTCCGGGGCGCCCTCGGCGGCGAGGACGTAGCGGCCGAGGTAGCCGTGCTCGGCCTCGACGGCTTCGACGCCGGTGGCGGTCAGGGTCGGCGCGAGCAGCTGGGTGAGCCTGCCCTGGCGCTTGTCGCCACCCCACGACCACGTGTTGCGGAACCAGACCTGCGGCAGCAGGTGCAGCGGCGCGGGGTCGGGGCCGTGGTTGGTGGCGGTGACGACGATGCAGACGTCGTCCGGCTCGTTCTTGGCGTAGGTGACCTGGACGTCGAAGAACCGGTCCTCGTCGAGGACGCCGGTGTCGGCGAGCTCGTACTCGCGCTCGAGCTTCGACCGCCGGGCGTTCTCCTCCCTCAGGTCCGCGTACGGGAACTCGGCCTGCGGGTATCGGTAGAGCCACTGCATCCAGGAATGGGTGGGCGTGCCGTCGACGGCCCACCAGTACTCCTTGGCGTCCTCGCCGTGGTTGCCCTCCTCGTTGGTCAGCCCGAAGAGCCGCTCCTTGAGGATCGGGTCCTTGCCGTTCCAGAGGGCGACGGAGAAGTTGAGGAAGCCGTAGCGGTCGCAGACGCCGCCCAGCCCGTCCTCGCCCCAGCGGTAGGCGCGGGCGTGGGCGTGGGCGAACGGGAAGGAGGCCCAGACGTCGCCGTCCTCGGAATAGTCCTCGCGGACCGTCCCCCACTGCCGGCCGGCCAGGTACGGGCCCCACATGCGCCAGGGCGCGGACATCTCCGACGACTCGGCCAGCCGCGCGTGCTCGGCGCTGCGGCCCTGCCCGCCATCCTGGGGACCTGGCGGGGCGGGTACTGCGGAGCCCGGCCTCTGGAGCGGGGCGCCGGGTTCTGCGGCAGACACGACCTCCACAGTGCCACGGGATCCTGGGGACGCC
>JAODNJ010000330.1 GCA_025465155.1 Frankiales bacterium | reverse complement strand
CCCCACGTCGCCCCATCGAGGGTGCGCCGACCCTACGACCCTTCTCAGGAGGTTGCCGTGAACACCGGCGACACCGCCTGGGTCCTGGCCAGCGCCGCCCTGGTGCTGCTCATGACTCCCGGCCTGGCGCTCTTCTACGGCGGCATGGTCCGCGCGAAGAGCGTCCTGAACATGATGATGATGAGCTTCGGGGCGCTCGCTCTGATCGGCGTGCTCTGGGTGCTCTACGGCTACTCCGAGGCGTTCGGCAACGACGTCTGGGCCGGCCTCGTCGCCAACCCGTTCGAGTTCTGGTCGCTGCACAACCTGCTCGGCACCGCCGGCGTGGCCAAGGGCTTCGCCGCCACCCACCTCGTGTTCACCATCCCGGCGCTGGCCTTCGTGGCGTTCCAGGCGGTGTTCGCGATCATCACCGTGGCGCTGATCTCCGGCGCGATCGCGGACCGTGCCCGCTTCGGCCCCTGGATGGTCTTCTGCGGCATCTGGGCCACCGTCGTGTACTTCCCGGTCGCCCACTGGGTGTTCGCGTTCAACGGTGCGCAGTCGGCCAAGGGCGGCTGGATCGCCAACAAGCTGATGGCGATCGACTTCGCCGGTGGTACCGCGGTGCACATCAACGCAGGTGCCGCGGGCCTGGCGCTGGCGCTGGTGCTCGGCAAGCGCGTCGGCTTCAACCGCGACCCCATGCGGCCGCACAACCTGACCCTGGTCATGACCGGCGCCGGCCTGCTGTGGTTCGGCTGGTTCGGCTTCAACGCGGGCTCCGCCCTGGGCGCCAACGGCCAGGCGGCGGAGGTCTGGGTGACCACCATGGTGGCCACCTGCGCCGCCTGTCTCGGCTGGCTGGCCACGGAGAAGATCCGCGACGGCCACGCCACCTCGCTGGGCGCCGCGTCGGGCGTCGTCGCCGGCCTGGTCGCGATCACGCCGTCCTGCTCGTCGGTCACCCCGCTGGGCGCGATCTTCCTGGGGGCCATCGCGGGCGTCGTCTGCGCCCTCGCGGTGGGCCTGAAGTACAAGCTGGGCTTCGACGACTCGCTGGACGTCGTCGGCGTCCACATGTTCGGCGGCCTGTGGGGCACGCTGTCGGTGGGCCTGTTCGCCTCCGACTCCGCGTCGGCCGGCGTGCGCGGGCTCTTCTACGGCGGTGGCCTCAGCCAGCTCGGGAAGCAGGCGGTCGGGGCCTTCGCCGTGCTGCTGTACTCCTTCATCCTGACGTACGCGATCGGCTGGCTGATCCAGAAGACCATCGGCTTCCGGATCTCCGAGGAGGACGAGATCACCGGCATCGACAGCGTCGTGCACGCCGAGACCGCCTACGACCTCGCCACCATCGGCGGCGGAGGGGGCCGGGGATCATCACTGGTCGGGCAGGCGCACGCCGAGGCCCGTCACACGGAAGGGGCCGGGGTATGAAGCTGATCACCGCGATCGTGAAGCCGTTCAAGCTCGACGACGTCAAGAACGCCCTCGAGCTGATCGGCATCGCCGGCCTGACCGTCAGCGAGGTGCAGGGCTTCGGCCGCCAGCGGGGCCACACCGAGGTGTACCGCGGCGCGGAGTACCAGGTGGACTTCGTGCCGAAGGTCCGCATCGAGGTGGTCGTGAGCGAGGCCGACGCCGTCCGCGTCGTCGACGCCGTCGTCGAATCGGCCTCCACAGGGCAGATCGGTGACGGGAAGGTGTGGGTGACGACGATCGACGAGATCGTCCGGGTCCGCACCGGCGAGCGCGGCGACGACGCTCTCTGAGCCGTAGGACGACACTCCGGCCGGCCGGGGCGGTGGGGCTCTCCCCGCTGCCCCGGCTGTGCTCATCCGTGAGGTCCTTCTGTGAGGGGGAGACGTGCTGGACACCGAGGCCCTGCCGGCGCTGTCACGGGCCGACCGGGTGGCGGCGGTGGACGGGTGGCTCACCGGCCTGCTGGCCGACGCCGTCGCGGGCACCCCGCCGCCACGCCAGCGCCGCGGGGCCCCGCCGCCACGGACCGGGACCGAGGGGCTCGCCCTGGTCGCCGTCGGCAGCCTCGGCCGCCGCGAGCTGCCGCCGTACGGCGACCTCGACCTCGTGCTGGTGCACGACGGCCGGCCGGAGATCGCCGCTCTGGCCGACGCCCTCTGGTACCCGATCTGGGACGCCGGGCTGCGGATGGACCACTCCGTACGGACGGTGGCGGAGGCGGTCGGCGTTGCCTCGGTCGATGTCAAAGCGGGGCTCGGGCTGCTCGACGCGCGCCTGG
The DNA here is from genome assembly GCA_025465155.1 of Frankiales bacterium. Lineage (GTDB taxonomy): Bacteria > Actinomycetota > Actinomycetes > Mycobacteriales > Geodermatophilaceae > Geodermatophilus. Next base: position 15,561 of record JAODNJ010000330.1, on the reverse strand, counting down.
TCGCCGGGGACGCCGAGCTGGCCGGGACGCTCCGCACCGCGACGCGGGCCAGCTGGCGGCAGTCGGCGGCCACGCTGATGCCCGCGTTGCGTGACCTGCGCCGCGAGCGCGCCAGGCAGGTCGGCGAGCTGGCGTTCCTGCTGGAACCCGATCTCAAGGAGGCGTACGGAGGGCTGCGCGAGGGCCAGGTCCTGCGGGCCGCCGCGGCCGCACAGCTGGCCGACGAACCGACCGAGGAGGCCGAGGGGGCCTACACGCTGCTGCTCGACGCCCGCGACGAGCTGCGCCGGCGCACCGGCCGCCCGAACGACCTCCTGGTCCGTCAGGAGCAACGCCCGGTGGCGGTGGCCCTCGGGTGGGCCGACGAGGACACCCTCCTCCGCGAGGTCAGCCTGGCCGGCCGGAGGCTGGCCTTCCTCGCCGACGAGACGTGGCGGCGGGTCGAGGCGTCCCTGGTCCGCAGGCCGCGCGGCCGCTACCGCCGGGTGCGGCGGGAACCGCTGGCGGAGGGGATCGTCCGGCAGGGCGACGAGGTGGTGCTGGCCCGCGACGCCAAGCCGGCCGCCGACCCCGGCCTCCTCCTGCGCGGCGCAGCCGCGGCGGCCCGCGCGGACCTGCCGCTCTCGCCGTACACGCTCAAGGTCCTCGCGGTGCACAGCCCGCCGATGCCCGAACCGTGGCCCGCCGAGGTCCGCTGGTCGTTCTTGCGGCTGCTCGCCAGCGGCCGCCCTGCCGTCGCCGTGCTGGAGCAGCTCGACCAGGAAGGGCTGCTGTCCCGCCTGCTGCCCGAGTGGGACCGTGTGCGCTCACTGCCGCAGCGCCACCCGTGGCACCGCTTCACCGTCGACCGGCACCTCGTCGAGGCCGCGGCCGCCGCGGCCGAACTGACCCGCGACGTCGACCGGCCCGACCTGCTGCTGGTCGGCGCGTTCCTGCACGACATCGGCAAGGGCTGGCCCGGCGACCACAGCGTCGTGGGGGAACCGATCGCGGCGGAGATCGCCACCCGGATGGGGTTCGCGCCGGCCGACGTCGAGACGATCGCCATCCTCGTGCGGCACCACCTGCTGCTGCCCGACACCGCCACCCGGCGCGACATCGACGACCCCGTGACGATCCAGCGGGTCGCCGGGACGATCGGCAGCGATTCCGCGGTGCTGCAGCTGCTGCATGCCCTGGCCCAGGCCGACGGCGCGGCGACGAGCAGCTCGGCGTGGTCGCCGTGGAAGGCCCATCTCGTGGCCGCGCTGGTCGCCCGGGTCCAGGCTCGTCTGGGCCCGTCGCAGGGCACCGCGCCGCAACCGCTCCTCCACCCGACCGACCCACAGGTGCGCAGCGGGCCGGCCGGCGTGCCGGACGCGGTCACCGTCGGGGTGGCGGACGTCGCCGACGGCCAGCAGATCACCATCGGGGCTCCGGACCGGCCCGGCCTGTTCAGCCTCTGCGCCGGGGTCCTCGCGCTCAACCAGCTCGACGTCCGGGCAGCGAAGGTCGAGGTCGAGGGCGACCGCGGGACCGCCGTGTTCGCGGTGCGGCCCCGCTTCGGCCGGGCCCCGGTGCCGGAGATCCTGGCCGACGGTGTGCGGGCGGCGCTGGAGGGCACGCTGCCGCTGGCCGACCGGCTGCGCCAGCGGGAGGCCGACTACCGCCAGAACGGCGCCCGCTCGGCCGCTCCCCGGGTCTCGTGGCACAACGGCGAGGTCACCGGCGACGGCACGGGCATCGTGGAGGTCCGTGCGGGCGACCGGGCAGGTCTGCTGTACCGGCTGACCGCCGCACTGGTGGCGGAGGGGCTGGACGTCACCTCGGCGCGGGTCGAGACGCTGGGCGGTGACGCGGTGGACTCCTTCTACGTCTGCAACCCGTCCGGGACGCCGATCGACGGCGACCAGCGGCACCGGATCGACGAGGCACTGGTGGCCGCCACCGCCGGCGCCGTCCCCGACCCGATGCGCATCGAGGCCCTGCACAGCGGCGGCGGGGAGGGCAAGGGCGACACACCGGGCTGAGGTCCCCGGTTCTGTCGGTGGGCCGTGCGACGGTGCGGGAGAAGCGGGACGGAACGGTCCCGCCTGGCGGAAGGGGAGCCCGCGTGCAGAGCTGGATCACCGACACGATGAGCTGGCCGTGCCCCCTGTGCGGCGGCGCCCGGGAGTTCGTGCAGCCACCCTGCGTCGACGGGCACACCGAGGACGGCGGGGAGTGCCCGGAGTGGGCCTGCGCCGACTGCGGGACCGCGATGCTGATCGGGGTGGCCCTGGTGGCGGCGGCTCCCGTGCAACAGCGCCAGGTGGCCTGACGACAGCCCTGGGGGCATCGCAGCGGGATCCGCGAGCGAGGAGCGGACCGGGGGGGCGCGGAGTCGGGCGAGCGAAGTGGCCTGAGACCCCCTATACCCTGGAGGTCAGGAGGCGCGACGAGCTCCGGCTCGTGCCCACGGCGCCCGTGACTTTCTGAGGACGTGCTGTGTTCGAGACCCTCTCCGACCGCCTGGACAAGGTCTTCACCGGCCTGCGGGGCAAGGGCAGGCTGACCGACGCCGACATCGACTCGACGGCGCGGGAGATCCGCATCGCCCTGCTCGAGGCCGATGTCGCGCTCCCCGTGGTGCGCGACTTCATCACCGCGATCCGCGAGCGGGCCCGGGGGGCCGACGTCTCGCAGGCGCTCAACCCGGCGCAGCAGGTCATCAAGATCGTCAACGACGAGCTCATCGAGATCCTCGGCGGTGAGACCCGCCGGATCCGGCTGGCCAAGACCTCGCCGACGGTCATCATGCTCGCCGGTCTGCAGGGCTCCGGAAAGACCACGCTGGCCGGCAAGCTGGGCCGCTGGCTGAAGGCCCAGGGTCACCAGCCACTGCTCGTCGCCGCCGACCTGCAGCGCCCGAACGCGGTGCAGCAGCTGTCGGTCGTCGCCGGCCAGGCAGGGGTCGACGTCTTCGCTCCCGAGCCCGGCAACGGTGTGGGGGACCCCGTGCGGGTCGCCGCCGAGTCGATCGAGCACGCCCGCCGGACCATGCACGACGTCGTCGTCGTCGACACCGCCGGCCGGCTGGGCATCGATGCGGAACTGATGGCGCAGGCGGCGTCCATCCGCGACGCCGTCAGGCCCGACGAGACCCTCTTCGTCGTCGACGCGATGATCGGCCAGGATGCCGTCACCACCGCCGAGGCATTCCGCGACGGCGTGGGGTTCTCGGGCGTCGTCCTGACCAAGCTCGACGGCGACGCCCGTGGTGGTGCCGCGCTCTCGGTCCGCCACGTCACCGGCCAGCCGATCATGTTCGCCTCCACCGGCGAGAAGCTCACCGACTTCGACGTCTTCCACCCCGAGCGGATGGCCTCGCGCATCCTCGGCATGGGCGATGTGCTCACCTTGATCGAGCAGGCCGAGCAGGCCTTCGACGCCGACCAGGCCGAGAAGATGGCGAGCAAGCTCGCCAGCCGCGACGGCTTCACCCTCGAGGACTTCCTCGAGCAGATGATGGCCATCCGCAAGATGGGCCCGATCGCCAACCTGCTCGGGATGCTGCCCGGCGCGGGGGCGATGAAGGAGCAGCTCAAGCAGATCGACGACCGCGACCTCGACCGGACGGCGGCGATCATCCGGTCGATGACGCCGGAGGAGCGGATCAACTCCAAGATCATCAATGCGTCCCGCCGGGTGCGCATCGCGAACGGGTCCGGGGTCAGCGTCACCGACGTCAACCAGCTGCTGGAGCGCTTCGTCCAGGCCCAGAAGATGATGGGGCAGATGGCCGGGAGCATGGGCATGCCCGGGATGGGCCCCATGTCCAAGAAGGCCCGCGGCCGGCAGATGCAGGCCCAGGCCAAGAAGGGCAAGAAGGGCAAGGGGAAGGCCGGCGCCGGCAAGAAGGCGGGCGGCCCCGCTCGGCGGCCGACCGGTGCACCGGGCGGCCTGCCCGGCGGGTTCCCCACGGGGGGTGGCAACCCCTTCGGCGGGCAGCCGGGTGGCATGCCGGGGCTGCCGCCCGGTCAGGGGCTGCCCGATCTCACCAAGCTGAACTTCGACCAGCTCAAGGACGAGCGGCCCGGGCGTTGACCGGCCGGTCCGCGCAGCCGGCGGCCCTACACCTCTCCGGGGTCGTCCTGCCGGAGGGTGGGCACCGCGACCTGTGGGTGCGCGACGGGCGGATCACCTTCGAGCCCGTCGCGGGCGCCGAGACGGTCAGCCGGGGCGGCTGGCTGCTGCCCGGGCTGGTCGACGCGCACTGCCACGTGGGCATCGGTCCCGGGGGCCGGCACGTCGAGGATCCCGTGGAGCTGCGGGAGCAGGCGCTGGCGGAGCGGGCGGCCGGTGTGCTGGCGCTGCGCGACTGCGGCTCGCCGGTCGACACCAGAGCCCTCGACGACGACCCCGAGCTGCCGCGGATCATCCGGGCCGGCCGCCATCTCGCCGCGGAACGCAGGTACATCCCCGGCCTGGCGATCGAACTGGACCCCACCGACCCGGCCGGCCTGGCCGAGCAGGTGCGGGTGCAGGCCCGCCGCGGCGACGGCTGGGTGAAGCTGGTCGGCGACTGGATCGACCGCGAGCGCGGCGATCTCGGGCCCGAGTGGTCGCCCGAGGTGCTCGCGACCGCGATCGCCGCCGCGCACGAGGAAGGCGCCCGGGTCACCGCGCACACCTTCGGGACCGACGCGCTCCCGGGCCTCCTGGACGCCGGCATCGACTGCATCGAACACGGCACCGGCCTGACCGAGGAGCTCATCGGTCGGATGGCGGCGTCCGGGACCGCCGTCGTGCCCACCCTGGTCAACGTCGAGAACTTCCCGTCCTTCGCGGCCGCGGGGGAGGCGAGGTTCCCGGCCTACGCGAGCACGATGCGGCGGCTGTACGCGCAGTCCGGTGCGGTGGTCCGGGCGGCGTACGAGGCCGGCGTGCCCGTGTTCGCCGGGACCGACGCCGGCGGTGGGATCGGGCACGGGGTCATTGCCGACGAGATCCGCGCGCTGCACGCCGCGGGGCTCCCGGCCGAGGCGGCGCTGGGCGCGGGCTCGTGGGCAGCGCGGGCCTGGCTGGGACTGCCGTGCATCGAGGAGCGGGCGGCGGCCGACCTGATCGTCTACGACGCCGATCCGCGCGCGGACCTGGACGTGCTGCGCCGCCCGCGGCTGATGATCCTGCGCGGCCGGGTGGTGGCGTAGCGGCACGGGCGATCAGTCCGTGGGGGCGCCGAGTTCCAGCGCGACGGTGGTGCCCCGGGGCGAGGATTCCAGCCGCAGCCGACCGCCCGAGGACGCTGCCGTGCGGCGGGCGATGTCCAGGCCGAGGCCGCTGGAGCCGACCCCGCTGCGCCCCCGCTCGAGGGCGGCCACGGAGAGGCCGGGACCGTCGTCGGCGACCACGACCTCGGCTCCGCCGTCCCGGGGGCGCACCGAGACGTGCAGCGCGGTGCCCTCGGGCGTGTGGGTGAAGATGTTGCCGAGCAGAGCGTCGACTGCCGCGCCGAGGTCGGCGGCGGCCGCCCGGACGGGCAGCGGCCCGGAGTCGAGGTCCACGGTGAACCGACGGCCCTCCTCGTCGGCGAGCACCGACCAGAACCGGGCTCGGTCGCCGACCACGGCCGTGGCGTCGCAGCCGGCGGCCAGCCCCTCGCGGACCGGCCGGCGTGCCTCCGCGATCACCCCGTCGACGCCCCTGCTGAGCGCGTCGACGTCCTGGAGCACCCGGTCCCGGTCGGCCTCCGGCAGCGCCTCGGCGTCGAGCCGCAGCGCGGTCAGTGGGGTGCGCAGCCGGTGCGCCAGGTCGGCCGCCGCCTCCCGCTCCGCGTCGAGCAGCTCGCCGATGCGGCCGGCCAGCAGGTTGACCGCCCGGCCGACCTCCTGGACCTCCGGTGGACCGGCCGGCACGACGCGCGCCGCGAGGTCGCCGCCGCCGAGGCGATGGGCCGCCGTGGCGAGCTCGCCGACCGGACGGGCGATGGACCGGGCCAGCCGGTCGGCGACCACCAGCGCGACGAGGAACAGCAGCAGCCCGAGGCCGCCGAGCACCAGCCACGTGGCGGTGACCCCCGCATGCAGCGCGGCTGCCGGAACGAGGATCTCGATCACCGCGGTGCCGTCCGCCCGCCGCACGGGCTGGATCAGGCGCGTGCCCGCGCTCGTGCCGACCGTGGACGGCGTCATGGGGGCGACGTCGTCGGCCGTCTGCCCGCGGCGGGCAAGCCATTGCCCGTCGGACCACCGGACCGCGACGCGTCCGTCGGGGTCCAGGCCGGGCAGGGCGGCCGCCACGTCCGTACGGCTGGTGAGGCCGACGGCCGGGATCAGGAACTCCAACTGCGACTGCGCCACGTCCAGTGCGCGGGCCTCCGCGACACGGGCCACGAGGAACGCAGCGGGCAGCAGGAAGGCCAGGAGGACGACGGACGTGGTCGCCGCCACGAGGAGCGTGATCCGCCGCCTCACCCCGGCTCCGCCAGACGCACCCCGACACCACGCACGGTCTGGAGCAGCTGCGGCGCGGTGGCCGACTCGCCGAGCTTGCGGCGCAGCCAGGACAGGTGCACGTCGACGGTCTTGTCCGGCCCCCCGTAGGGCAGCTGCCACACCTCGCGCATCAGCTCCCGCTTGGAGACCACGGTCCCGGCGCGGGCGGCCAGGTAGGCCAGCAGGTCGAACTCCTTCGGCGAGAGGTCCACCGGCCGGCCGCCGTGGGTCACCCGGCGGCCCGGGACGTCGACGGTGAGCGGGCCGACGGTCAGCGTCGCGTCGGCGTCCGCGCTCGACGCCCGGCGGAGCACCGCCCGGATCCGCGCCTCCAGCTGCTCCATCCGGAACGGCTTGCTCACGTAGTCGTCGGCGCCGGCGTCCAGCGCGGCGACGACGCCGGCGTCCTCGTCGCGGGCGGTGGCGACGATGACCGGCACACGGGACACTGCGCGCAGCATGCGCAGCAGCTCCGTGCCGTCGAGGTCGGGAAGCCCGAGGTCCAGGACGACGAGGTCGGGACGGTCCTCGACGGCCCGCTGCAGGCCCGCGAGCGCCGTCCCCACCGAGGTCACGACGTGCCCGCGCTCCCGCAGGCCACGGATCAGAGCCGTGCGGATGCGCTCGTCGTCCTCGACGACCAGGAGCTCGGCCACCAGCGGACGCTAACGCGCGGGGCCCTGGATCCGCGCCGTCCTGTGCCGCGGCTTGACCCTTCCTTGGGATGCCCTTAACCCCCGCGGACGCAGTGTCTGCGGCATGAAGCGTCCTCTTGTTCTCCTGGCAACCTGGCTGGTCGCCGCAGGCCTGGCCGCCGGCCTCGGTTTCCTCGCGGTGTCCCTGGTGAATGCCTCGCCGTCGTCCCCCACGCTCCGGTCCGCCGCCACGTCGGGCGACGGCTCCGGCGGCGCCGCGACGTCGTCCCCGGCCCAGCCGACCGCACCGGGAGGCGTCTCCGCCCGGCAGGTGACGGCCGGGGGAACGGTCCTGGCCACCTGCGCCGGCGGAGTGCCACGGCTGGCCGGCGCACCGGCGACCGGCTGGCGGATCGACGACTCGGCGCCGGTGGACCGGGTGGAGTTCCGCAACGGGGCGCAGCGGGTCGAGGTCCGCGCCGACTGCACCAGCGGCAGCCCGGTGTTCGCGGTGGAGGGCGGCACCGCAGCGACCACCACCTCGTCGACGACGGTGGGTGCGGCGCCGTCGACCGACAACCACGGCGGGGGCGGCCACGGAGCCGACGACCCGGCCGGCCACGTCAGCGGCGGTCACGGCGCCGACGGCTGACGGCACCCGCGGGGCTCTGCGCCCCCGTCCGCGCGAAACCCGCGGGCGGGGGCGCCGCCGCGCCTGGGAGACTCGCTCCGTGTTGTTGCGGATGTCCACACTGTTCCTGCGCACCCTTCGCGACGACCCGGCCGACGCCGAGGTGCCGAGCCACCGCCTTCTGGTGCGGGCCGGCTACATCCGCCGCGCCGCGCCCGGCGGGTTCACCTGGCTGCCACTGGGCTGGCGGGTGTTCCGCAACGTCGAGCGCGTCGTCCGCGAGGAGATGGACGCGATGGGCGCGCAGGAGGTGCACTTCCCGGCGCTGCTGCCGCGCGAGCCCTACGAGGCGACCGGCCGCTGGACCGAGTACGGCGAGAACCTCTTCCGGCTCACGGACCGCCGCGGGAACGACTTCCTGCTCGGCCCCACGCACGAGGAGATGTTCACGCTCCTGGTGAAGGACATGTACTCCTCGTACAAGGACCTGCCGCTGTCGCTCTACCAGATCCAGACCAAGTTCCGGGACGAGGCGCGGCCGCGGGCCGGGTTGCTGCGTGGCCGCGAGTTCGTGATGAAGGACAGCTACTCCTTCGACGTCGACGACGCCGGCCTGGACCGCTCCTACGCGCGGCACCGCGACGCCTACATCAAGATCTTCGACCGGCTCGGCCTGGACTACGTGATCGTCTCCGCGATGTCCGGCGCGATGGGCGGGTCGAAGAGCGAGGAGTTCCTCACGCCGACCGAGGTCGGTGAGGACACCTTCGTCCGGTCGGCCGGCGGCTACGCGGCCAATGTCGAGGCGGTGCGCACCGTCGTCCCGGAGCCGATTCCCTTCGACGGGCTGCCTGACGCGCACGTCGAGGACACCCCGGACACCCCGACGATCGAGACCCTGGTCGACGTCGCCCGCAAGCTCTTCCCCGACGAGGACTACACCGCCGCGTCGACGTTGAAGAACGTCGTCGTCACACTGGTGCACCCCGACGGCGTCCGCGAGCCGCTGGTCGTCGGCCTGCCGGGCGACCGCGAGGTGGACGCCAAGCGCCTGGAGGCGCAGGTCGCGCCGGCCGAGGTCGAGGTGTTCACGGAGTTCGGCAAGCACCCGGAGCTGGTCAAGGGCTACATCGGCCCACAGGTGCTGGGCGCCGGCAGCGAGAGCGGGATCCGTTACCTCGTGGACCCGCGGGTGGTCCCCGGCACCAGGTGGATCACCGGGGCCAACGAACAGGGCCGGCACGTGTTCGACCTCGTCGCCGGCCGCGACTTCACCTGGGACGGGGTGGTGGAGGCCGCCGAGGTGCTGCCGGGTGACCCCGCGCCGGACGGCTCCGGTCCGCTGGAGCTGGCCCGCGGCGTGGAGATGGGCCACATCTTCCAGCTCGGCCGCAAGTACGCCGAGGCGCTCGACCTCAAGGTCCTCGACGAGAACGGCAAGCTCGTCACCGTCACGATGGGCTCCTACGGCATCGGGGTCTCGCGGGCGGTCGCGGCCATCGCCGAGTCCACCCACGACGAACTCGGCCTGCGCTGGCCGCGGGAGATCGCGCCCGCCGACGTGCACCTCCTCGCCACCGGCAAGGACGCCGCGGTCTTCGAGGCCGCCGACGCGCTGGCCGGCGAGCTCGTCTCGGCGGGGCTCACGGTGCTCTACGACGACCGCCCGAAGGTCTCACCCGGCGTCAAGTTCAAGGACGCCGAGCTGCTCGGGATGCCGACGATCGTGACCGTGGGCCGCGGGCTGGCCGACGGGGTCGTGGAGCTGCGCGATCGCGCGACGGGGGACCGCCGAGACGTGCCCGTGGGCGAGGCCGCGACGGTCGTGCTCGCCGCCGTCCGGGGCTGACCCGTAGCGGCCGAACGGGAGCCGTGCACGATCTGGCACAATGGTCGGTCGAACACGGCGGTGGCGGCCCTCTCACCGTTTCCGGCCGTGTCCCTGGCTCCGCCCCGGCGTACCCCCACACGTCGCTCCGGCGAGCAACCGACGAAAAGCGTTCGAGGAGTACACCACCCACCGTGGCCACCAAGATCAAGCTCATGCGCCTGGGCAAGATGCGCGCCCCGTACTACCGGATCGTCGTCGCCGACGCCCGCACCAAGCGGGACGGTCGCTCCATCGAGACGATCGGCAAGTACCACCCGAAGGAGGACCCGTCCTTCATCGAGGTCGACAGCGAGCGGGCCCAGTACTGGCTCGGCGTCGGCGCCCAGCCGACCGAGGCCGTCGCCGCCATCTTCCGGGTGACCGGCGACTGGCAGAGGTTCAAGGGCGAGCCGGCCCCGGCGCCGATGAAGGTCGCCGAGCCCCGGCCCGACAAGAAGGCCATCTACGAGGCCGCCGTCCGCGCTGCCGGTGACGAGCCGGCCGCCCCGGCGACCACGGCGAAGAAGAAGGCGGCCCCCAAGAAGGCCGCCGCCGAGGCTCCGGCCGAGGACGCTCCCGCTGCCGGGTCCGCCGCAGACACCGTGGCGGACGCCGCCGGTGCCGCCGGCGAGGGGGCCGCCTCCGGCGCGCCCGCTGAGACGCCCGCCGAGTAAGACGTGCTCGAAGAGGCGCTCGAGCACCTGGTCAAGGGCATCGTCGACCACCCCGAGGACGTCACGGTCGACCTCGTCTCCAACCGCCGCGGCAAGACCCTCGAGGTCCGGGTCCACCCCGACGACCTCGGCAAGGTCATCGGCCGCAGCGGGCGCACCGCCAAGGCGCTGCGCACCGTGATGACGGGTGTCGGCGGCCGCGGCCTGCGGGTCGACGTCGTCGACACCGACGGGCGCTGAGCACGCCCCCGTCGGGAGGCGCGGACGGCACCGGCGACACCGTGGTGGTCGGCCGCATCGGCCGGCCCCACGGCGTCCGTGGTGAGGTGACCGTCGAGGTGCGCACCGACGATCCCGACCTGCGGTTCGTTCCCGGCGCGGTCCTGCTCACCGACCCGGCCGACCGGGGGCCGCTCACCGTCGCCGACCGCCGCTGGAACCGCGACGTCCTGCTGCTGACCCTCCAGGGGCCCGACGGCGAGCTGCTGGACAGCCGCGAGGCGGCGGAGACCGTCCGCAACACCGAGCTGCTGGTCCCTGTCGCGGACCTGCCGGCGCTCGAGGACCCCGACGCCTTCTACGACCACCAGCTGGTCGGCCTGACCGCGCGGCTGACCGACGGCTCCGAGCTCGGCGAGATCACCGCCGTCCGGCACGAGGGCGCCGACCTGCTCGTCGTCCGGCGTGTCGACGGCGGCGAGGCGCTGGTGCCGTTCGTCGCCGCGATCGTCCCGACGGTGGACCTCGACGGCGGGTTCGTCGTGGTGAACCCGCCCGAGGGCCTGCTGGAGCTCTGAGGCGGGTGCGGATCGACGTCGTCACCATCTTTCCCGAGTACCTGGCGCCGCTCAGTCAGTCGCTGCTCGGCCGGGCCGCCGAGCGCGGCCTGGTCACCCTCGCCGTCCACGACCTCCGGCAGTGGACCGACGACGTGCACCGCACCGTCGACGACGCTCCCTACGGCGGCGGCCCCGGGATGGTCATGCGGCCCGAGCCGTGGGGCCGGGCGCTCGAGGCCGTACGGCCGGCCGGAGCCCGGCTCGTCGTGCCGACGCCGGCGGGGCAGCGGTTCACCCAGGCCATGGCCGCGGAGTGGGCGGCGGAGCCACAGCTGGTGTTCGCCTGCGGGCGTTACGAGGGCATCGACCAGCGGGTCGCGGACTGGGCGCGGGGGTCGGGGCCGGTGTCCGAGGTCTCGCTGGGCGACTACGTGCTCGCCGGCGGCGAGTCGGCGGTACTGGTGATGGTCGAGGCGGTCACCCGGCTGCTTCCCGGCGTCGTCGGCAACCGGGAGTCCGTGGAATTCGACTCGCACGCCGACGGACTGCTCGAGGGGCCCGCGTACACCCGCCCCGCGTCCTGGCGAGGGCTCGACGTCCCTCCGGTCCTGCTCTCGGGTGACCACGCGGCCATCGCGCGCTGGCGGCGGGCGGAGTCGCTGCGGCGCACGGCGGAGCGCCGACCCGACCTCCTCGCCGCGCTCCCTCCGGAGGCGCTCTCGGACGGCGACCGAGCCGTCCTCGACGGCGACTGACCGGCCGGCCGAGGCGTTGCGGGAGCTGCTGCAGGATCCCGGGACGGGGGCGTCGCGCATCGTCGGCTGACGATGTGGCACAGTAGAGAGCTGCTGCAAGCCGTCGGCGCGTGCTGTCGGTGACTCCCTGCCCGGGAGTGCAGCCCCCCGGAACGGACGGCCGGGGCCTTCCGCTGTCCGGACCGATCACGAGCCACCGCTAGGACTGAGGACTGCCGCGATGAACACCCTGGACGCTCTCGACGCCGACTCGCTGCGTACGGACATCCCCGAGTTCCGGCCCGGCGACACGGTCAAGGTCCACGTCCGCGTCGTGGAGGGCAACCGCTCGCGCATCCAGGTCTTCCAGGGCGTCGTCATCCGCCGCCAGGGTGGCGGGATCCGCGAGACCTTCACCGTCCGCAAGGTCAGCTTCGGCGTGGGTGTCGAGCGGACCTTCCCCGTGCACACCCCGGTCGTCGAGCGGATCGAGGTCGTGACCCGCGGCGACGTCCGCCGCGCCAAGCTGTACTACCTCCGCGAGTTGCGCGGCAAGGCCGCCAAGATCAAGGAGAAGCGCGACATCGTCGCGCGCTGACACGCGTCCCGGCCGCACGACGGCCAGGCCTCGGCGGGTCTTCCGCGCCGTACGCTGGCTGACGATGAGCAGCGACCGGCCTGGAAGGCCCGCCGATGTCGTACCGGGTGACGACGGGGGCGGCGAGACCGGCAGCAGCGTCCCCCGGCCCCCGGCGGAGTCGGTGAGCCACGACCCCGCCACCACGTCGGAACCCGCGACCCCGCCGAGCGCCGGGACCCCTTGGGGCCCGACCGGACGCCACGGTCGCCGCAGGGCCCACGGGGAGAAGAGGAAGGGCTCGCTGCTCCGCGAACTGCCGGTCCTGCTGGTCATCGCCTTCGTGCTCGCTCTGCTGGTCAAGACCTTCCTCGTGCAGGCGTTCTTCATCCCGTCGGGCTCGATGGAGCAGACCCTGCACGGCTGCCCGGGCTGCACCGGCGACCGCGTGCTGGTCAACAAGGTGCCCTACTGGTTCGGGGAGCCGAAGCCGGGCGACATCGTCGTCTTCAAGGGGCCCGACACCTGGACCCCCGAGGTCACCGTCACGCCCCCGAGCAACTGGTTCTCGGGCGCCGTGCTCTGGCTGGGGCGGGCCGTGGGCGTGGCGCCGCCGAGCGAGGACGACTTCATCAAGCGGGTCATCGCCACGGCCGGCCAGACGGTCCAGTGCTGCGACTCCCGGGGGCGGGTCACCGTCGACGGAAAGCCACTCGACGAGCCCTACATCTACCAGAACACCCCGCTCGATCAGCGCGCGTTCGGACCGGTCACCGTGCCGGAGGGCCGCCTCTGGGTGATGGGCGACCACCGGTCCAATTCCGCCGATTCGCGCAGTCACATCAGCGACAGGTACTCGGGGACGATTGCGGTGAGCGACGTCATCGGAAAGGCCGCCGTCGTGGTGTGGCCGCTGAACCGCTTCCACATCCTGCACGCCCCTGACATTCAGGGAACCAGTGCGTCCGGAGTCCTTCCCGTGGTCGGGTTGGCCTCGGCGGTCCCGGTGGCGATGTGGCGCCGGCACCGCCGTCCTCCGCCCGCCGACTGAACCGGCCCCACGCAGAAATGGCGCGCCGGCCGACCCGCCACTGGCCGCGGATGGACCCGGCCTCGATTCTCCTGTGACTCGCCGAATTCTGATCCCCGGCCCGGTAATGGCCGAAATTGCTTCAGGAAAATGTTCAAGCAACCGTTTCACCCTTCCGATGGAACTCGTGGAAGTTCCCGGAGTCGAAACGGAGTCAGTCGTGTCTGCACCCATGGCGAGCACCGCCCGCGGAGTCACCCGCGTGCTGCTCCTCGCCGATGCCCCGGTCCTGCGCCGTGGCCTCGTCAGCATGATCAACGAGACCGCCGGTATGCAGTCGGTGGGCACCCCCGGTGAGCTTCGCCGGGCCCTGACCCTGGTCGAGACCGCCCGCCCCGACGCCGTCGTCGTCGAGCTGGGCACCGGCCGCGCCGCCACGCTGAACGCCTGCCGCGACCTGCGGCGCCGTTTCCCCCGGGTGGCGATCGTCGCCCTGGCCACCTCGGAGGACCCCGCCGTGGTGAACGAGGCGCTGGCCGCGGGCATCCGCGGTTACCTCATGATCAACACCTCGCCGACCCTGCTCGGCTGGGCGATCCTGGCCGCCCGCGCCGGGCGCACCGTCGTCGACCCCCAGATCCGCCGGGTCGAGCCGTCGGCCATGCCGGCCGGGAAGCCGTTCACCCCCGAGGTTCCGCTGACCCGTCGCGAACAGGACGTGCTCGACGAGCTCATCCAGGGCCAGTCGAACCGGCAGATCGGCCGCAACCTGTTCATCAGCGAGGACACCGTGAAGTCCCACGTCAAGGCCATCCTGCGCAAGCTGGGTGCCCGCGACCGGGCCCACGCTGTCTCCCTGGTGCTCTCGGCCCGCAACCCGAGCTGCACCTGCGGCGCGCACGCGCCGCTGCCCACGCACGAGCCTGCCGACATCTGATCGGCCGAACCGGAACTCCACCCCACCGGACCACCCGCCTCCTCGGGCGGTCCGGGCCCCCACGGGCCGGTCCCTTCGGGGACCGGCCCGTGGTCCGTTCGGGGACGGGCGCCGGTGTGTTCCGGACGGGTGTCGCCCGACCCGTCGGATGGTCGCCGACGTAGGGTCGGACTGCGATGGTTGCCCGTCCCGCCCCCACCCGCCCGGTGTTCCGCGGCGCCGTTCCGGCGTGCCCCGAGGAACGGCCCGACGTCCTCTGGGACATGGAGCGACGGCTCCGCCGCCGCGGCTTCGAGGCCGTCGCCGGGGCCGACGAGGCCGGCCGCGGGGCCTGTGCCGGCCCGCTGGTGGCCGCGGCCTGCGTCCTGCCGCCGGGGAAGCGCGGTCGGGTGCCCGGGCTCGCGGACTCCAAGCTGCTCACCCCGGCCGCGCGGGAACGCGTCTACGACGAGGTCGTGGACCGGGCGTTGGCCTGGTCCGTGGTCGAGATCCCCGTCGAGGACCTCGACGCCCGCGGCATGCACGTCACGAACATCGAGGCCCTCCGACGGGCCGTCTGTGCTCTCGACCCGGGGCCCGACTACGTGCTGACCGACGGCTTCCCGGTGAGCGGGTTGGCCACACCGACGCTGGCGGTCTGGAAAGGCGACCGGGTGGCGGCCTGCGTCGCGGCCGCGTCGGTACTGGCGAAGGTCACCCGCGACCGGATCATGCGGGAGCTGCACGAGCGCTGGCCGGAGTACGACTTCGCGGGGCACAAGGGCTACATCACCGACGTGCACAGCGCCGCGCTCGACCGCCACGGACCGTGCCCGCAGCACCGGAAGCGCTTCGTCAACGTCGCGCGCGCCCGCGACTCGCATGCTGCCAGGATGTTCCAGCTGACCGGGGCCGTCGCGATGGTCGATGATGGGGGCATGCGACGTGCTTCCGGAGAAACCGTGCCCGGAGAAGGACGATGAGCACCGAGGATCTCGAGAAGTACGAGACCGAGATGGAGCTGCAGCTCTATCGCGAGTATCGGGACATCGTCCGCCAGTTCACCTACGTCGTGGAGACCGAGCGGCGCTTCTACCTTGCCAACTCGGTCGACCTGCAGGTCCGCGAGGCCGGGGGTGAGGTCTACTTCGAGCTCAAGCTGTCCGACGCCTGGGTCTGGGACATGTACCGGCCCGCCCGGTTCGTCCGGAACGTCCGGGTGCTCACCTTCAAGGACGTCAACGTCGAGGAGCTCGACAA
>JAODNJ010000292.1 GCA_025465155.1 Frankiales bacterium | reverse complement strand
GCGCGCGGGATCGGCGCCGCGACCGCCCGCCGGCTGGCCGCCGACGGGTTCGCCGTCGCGGTCATCGACCTGAAGGAGGACGACGCCCGCGACACCGTCACGGCGATCGGGTCCGCGGGCGGCCGGGCGCTGGCCGTGGGTGCCGACGTGGGCGACGCCGCGCAGGTGGAGGCCGCGGTCGAGCGCATCGCCACCGAGCTCGGGCCGCCGGTGGTGCTGGTCAACAACGCCGGCGTCACCCGCGACAACCTGCTGTTCAGGATGAGCGACGACGACTGGGACATGGTCATGCACGTCCACCTGCGCGGCTCCTTCCTCATGTCGCGGGCGACGCAGAAGTACATGACGGAGGGCGGCTGGGGCCGCATCGTCAACCTGTCGAGCACGTCGGCGCTCGGCAATCGCGGCCAGGCCAACTACGCGACGGCCAAGGCCGGCCTGCAGGGCTTCACCAAGACCCTCGCCATCGAGCTGGGCAGGTTCGGCGTCACGGTCAACGCGATCGCGCCGGGGTTCATCGTCACCGAGATGACCCGCGCGACGGCCGCCCGGATCGGGCAGGAGTGGGAGCCCTACGTCCAGGCGCGGGCCGCCGCGATCCCGGTGAACCGGGCCGGTCAGCCGGAGGACATCGCGCACACGGTGTCGTTCCTGGTCAGCGAGGGCGCCGGATTCGTCTCGGGCCAGGTCATCTACGTCGCGGGCGGGCCCCGGGCCTGAGGTCCTCTCCCGGCCGCGTCGGGCCTACGTGCGCTCGGGGTAGCGGGCGCGGGCGAAGCAGAACGCCCCGAACGCGAGGATCCCCAGGGCGACCAGGGTCAGCAGGAGCCGCCCGCCGGGGGCGGCGAGGATCGTCCGCATCGCCGCATCCAGTCCCCGGGACTTCGACGGGTCGAAGGTGATCGCCGCCCACCCGAGCAGGCCACCGACGACGCCGAGCGCGACTCCCTTGGCGGGGAACCCCACCTGGCCGAGCCTGGTGATCACCCGCCGGGCGCGGGACGGAGCCTCGGCGAGCTCGATCTGGTCGAGAAAGCTCTTCGTGACGCCCTGGTAGACCTGCCGGGCACCGACCGCGATGAGCACCAGCGCGACCACGCCGACGAGCAGCCGTCCGCCGGGCCAGCCGAAGACGCCGGTCGTCTTCTGCTGCTGTTGCTGGGCACTGGACTGCCCGCTGCCGAGGGCGAAACGGATCGCGAGGATCCCGAGCACCAGGTAGACCGCGGCCGTGGCGACGGTCTGGACGGCTTTCCAGACCGCCTTCGCCCGACGCTTCCCCGACCCCGACCAGTCAGCGCGCCGGCGGAGCACCTCGGCGGACTGCCAGAGCGCCAGCGCGAGGAGCCCGACCCCGAGGATCCACAGCAGCGGTTTCCCGAACGGCTGCCGGGCCACGGCGTCCAGCGCGCCGGACTGGTCGGCCTCCTTGCCGCTCCCGCCCCAGGCGACCTGCAGGGCCAGCCAGGCCACGAGCACGTGCACGATCCCGTAGGCGATCAGCCCGACCCGGGCCAGCTGCTCCAGTGGATCGCCGCGACCGGCCCGGCGGACGCCGCCCAGCGCCGACCGCGCCACGTCCTCTGCGCTCATGACCAGCTCCTTCCGTTGATCACCGATCAGCGTGGCACAGCGCGCCCAGCCCGGCCGGGCGCAGCGAGCGGCGTCCACCCGGTGGGGGACACTTGCCCCGTGGCGAGCGTGGATACCGGCATTCTGGCGGCGACGAGCCCGGAGCGGGCACGGCACACGTGGCCGCGGCGGCTGGTCGCGGGCCTGGCGCTGGTGGCCGTCGCCGCCGTGGCGCTGGCGTGGTCCGGTGCCGGTCCCCGGCTCCTCCTCGGTGCGGCCGGTGTGGCCGCCGTCCTCCGTGGCGCGCTGGTCCTGCGCGCGGTCGCGGCCGGCACCGTCGAGGAGCGTGCGCGGCCGCTCGGCGGCGTCGCGGTCCTCCTGGGTGCCGCGGCCGCCGTGGTCGCCGTCCTGTCCTCCGGGGCCGCGGGCCGCGTCCTGGTGGTGGCCGTTCCGGTGCTCCTGTTCCTCACCGCCGGCGCGCTGGTCTCCCGCGACGGTGCCGTCCGCCTCGGTGGCCGGATCCTGCTCGCCTGGTCGGTGCTGGTGACCGCGCTGCTCGTGGCGGCGGGGGCCACGGCGGGTTGGGACCGCGCGGCCTCCGCGGCCACCGTCGTCGGGAGCGTCGCCCTCGCGGTGCTCGGCGTCGTCGCCGTCGTGGGCGCGGGCATGCTGAGGGCCGTGGCCGCTCGTCCCGCTGCCGGGTCGGCCTACCCCGCGGCCGCCGGCGGCTGCGGGGGTTGTTCCTGTGGCGCGGGTGGCTGCGGGGCCGTCGGCGGGTAGGGCTGGGGCGTGGCCCGACACGGGGAGGACGACGGTCCGGGGCACGTCTTCGTCGTCGGGGCGGATCTGACCCGGCTGTCGTGCGACGACGTCCTCGTGCCGACCGACCGCACGCTGCGGGTGGCACCGAGCTGGCGCGGGCTCCTGCCCCGGGACCTGATCGTCGAGGAGTCCGCCGAGGGCGCGTGCCTCGGGGGCGTGCGGTGGTCCCGCGACGAGCGGGTGCTCGAGCTTCCGACCGACGCCGGCCGGCGCCCCTGGCTGGTGGACACCGTGGACGATCGCGGCCGGGGGCTGCCCTGGCTGCTCGACGGTGCCCGCGAGGCGCTGGCCGCCGTCGCGAAGCGGCCGGTCGACGCGCCGCTGCACGGCCGTGCCCGGCGGTTGGTCGGCCTGCCCGCGCTCGGCACCGGATGGGGCGGCGCCGCCGGCGAGCGCGGGGCCCTGCTGCAGCAGCTGCTGCCGGTGCTGCGCGGGGCCGCGGAGGAGCACGGCTTCGACGTCGCGCTGGTCCTGCGCGGCCCGAGCGACCTGGCCGCCGCCCAGCGGATCCGCCGCGGGGAGGACGCGAACTGGGACCTGCCGGGACACCTGCGGGAGGTCGCCGAACAGCTGGGGGAGCGGGCCCGCCGCGGGCAGCTGGCGGTGTTCATCGGCGCCGGCGTGAGCGCTGCCGTCGGGCTGCCGACATGGGAGCAGCTGGTCGGCGAGCTCGCCGCGCGCTCCGGCCTGGACGACTCGCTGCGCGAGGGGCTGACGAGGCTGCCGCCGCAGGACGCCGCCGCCCTGCTCGCGCGGGAGCTCGGCCGCGACGAGCTGGAGGCCTACGTCAAGGACCGCTTCGGCCCGGGGCTGTACGCCCTGGCGCACGCGCTGATCGCCGACCTGCCGGTGCAGGAGTTCGTCACGACGAACTACGACCCGCTCGTCGAGCAGGCCGCGGCGGACATCGGCCGGGAGATCTCCGTTCTGCCGTACGACGACGCCACCCCCGGCCGGCCGTGGCTGCTCAAGCTGCACGGCGACGCGGCCCACCCGGAGACCATCGTGCTGACCCGCGAGGAGTACCTCCAGTTCGGCGACTCCCGGGCCGCCCTGGCCGGGGTGCTCCACTCGTTGCTGCTCACCCGGCACGTCCTCTTCGTCGGCACCTCGATGCTGGACGACGACCTGATCCGCATCGCTCACCAGGTGCGCAGGGCGGTGCACCTGCCCGGTCGGGGGAAGGGACGGCGCACCGGCACCGTGCTGGCCCTCCGGGAGGACCTCGCCCGGGCGCGGCTGTGGGAGCAGGACGTCGAGACGGTGGCGATGGGGGGCGCCGGGTCGTCGTCCGCGGTCGCGGCACGGCGGCTGGAGGTCCTGCTCGACCTCATCGGCTGCCTGTCCACGCCGCCCACCGGTTACCTGCTCGACCCCGCCTACCGGGGACTGCTCAACGACGAGGAGCGGCGGACGTCGGAGGCGCTGGACCGGGTGGCGCGGGTGCTTCCGGAGGGCGGCGAGCGGTCGTCGGCGTCCGAGGAGGTGGCCGCGCTCCTGCGCCGCCTCGGCCACGGCGGCTCGTCGGGCTCCGGGGAGGCCCCGGCCGACCAGCGCACCGAGCCGCGGGACGACCGCGGGCAGGAGCAGCGACCCGGCTGAACGCCGTCCCGTCGTGGGTGGCCGCCCGCCGGCCGGGCGATCCTCGAGGTCTGCGGCACGGAACGCGGATGTCGGGACGACTCCTGTCAGCCTCCGACGTGGATCACGGGACGGCGGGACCGGTCGGGCTCGACCTCCCGGATGATCTCCCGGACCACCGGAGGCGTGTCGCCCCGGCCCAGCAGCAGGTAGCGGAAGAGGTGCCCGAGCGGATTGCCCTCGGACCACTCGAAGTGCCCGTGCGGCCGCACGCCGGTGGCGTCCCGCAGCGCGAGGAGGATGGCCGCGATCGCGTTCGGCACGGCCGGGCTCCCGGCGCGCAGGATGCGGTGGCCGCCCACCTCGACGCCCCGGACCGACAGCTCGTC
>JAODNJ010000259.1 GCA_025465155.1 Frankiales bacterium | reverse complement strand
CCTCGCCCGCCGCTGCATCCGTCCCCGGCGCCTGAGTCCGCCCCCGCAGTCCTGGAGAGGTTCCCGCAGCATGGAGTTGGCCGATCTCGTCGCGCCGTCGCACACCGCGTTCCTGATCTCGGAGATGCAGCGCGGCATCATCGGCGATCTCGCCGGCCCCGTGGTCGCCGAGCTGGCCGCGGCGGTGCGCGAACGCGACGTCGTCGGCCGGCTGCGGACACTGGCCGACGGAGCCCGGGCGCAGCGCGTACCGGTGGTGCACGCGACCATCCAGTACCGCCCCAACCGGGTGGGCGTCCGGATCAGCTCCCCGCTCATGGCCGTCACCCTGCGCAATCCCGACCACATGCTCGTGGGCTCGGCGGAGGCCGAGATCCTGCCCGAGCTCGGCCCCGAGCCGGGCGACATCGTGCACGACCGGCGGCACGGGATGTCGGCCTTCACCGGCACCGACCTCGACATGATCCTGCGCAGCCTGGACGTGCGCACCCTCGTCATCGGCGGCGTCTCGCTGAACGAGGCCGTCTTCGGCACCGCGCTGGAGGCGGTGAACCTCGGCTACAGCGTCGCGATCCTGCGCGACGGCACGGTCGGCGTCCCGCAGCATTTCGCCGACGACATGTTCCGCTACGTCTTCAGCCTGCTCGGCGCGCTGCCCACGGTGGACGACGTGCTCGCCGCCTGGGCCACGACGGCCGGCACGGCGCCCACCGAACCCAGCAACGGAGGAGCCCGATGAAACTCAACTTCCAGTTCCCGGCGCGCGCGGTCAAGCACTGGGAGAAGTGGGTGGGCGACCACCACCTCGCCGACGTGGCGGTCGCCGCCGAAGAGGCGGGCTTCGACATGGTCTCCTCCACCGACCATCCGTTCCCCGAGCAGAACTGGCTGGCGAACGGTGGTCACCACGCGTTCGACCCGTTCGTCTCGCTGGCGTTCATGGCCGCGGCGACGCAGCGGATTCGCGTGATGACCTTCATCCTGGTGTCCGCCTACCGGCACCCCTACGTCTCGGCCAAGGCGGCGGCCACCCTGGACCTCCTCTCGGGCGGCCGGCTGACCGTGGGCATGGGTGCGGGCTACCAGAAGGCGGAGTTCGAGGTTCTCGACGCCGAGTTCGCCGACCGCGGGCCGCGCTTCGACGCCGCGATGCGGGCCATGCAGGCCGCCTGGACCGGCGAGGTCCTCGACCACGACGACGTGTACTTCCCCGCCCACGGGCACGTGATGCTGCCCCGGCCGGCGCAGCGGCCCGGGCCGCCGATCTGGATCGGGGGCAACAGCAGGACCGCGGTCCGCCGGGTCGCCCAGTACGCCGACGGGTGGTGCCCGTTCGAGCAGCCCGAGGAGATGGCCAAGATCACCGCGACCTCGGTCCTGGGCTTCGAGCAGCTCCGGGAGAAGGTGGCCGAGCTCAGGCGGATGCGGGTGGAGTACGGCCGCAGCGCGGACGTGGACGTCTGCTGGAGCCCGCACCTGGGGCGCGACGCGGAGCAGAACGTCGAGATCCTCAACAAGGGGTTCGCCTCCTACGCGGAGGCTGGAGTGACCTGGGTGAACGTCGACTCCGCTGCCCGTAGCTTCGACGACTGCATCCGTGAGATCGAGGTGTACGGCAGCCGGCTCGAGCGGTGAGAGGGTGGGACCGGCGTGCCGGCCGATTCCCGGACGTGGAACATCAGAACCAGCGAAAGGCAGGCACACAGTGACCTTGAAGCCCGGTACCCGGCTGCGCAGCCAGGTGGACGCCACCGAGGTCGTCGTCGTGCGACCGCCCGCCGGGGACGTGGTCATCTCCTGCGGCGGCCACCCCATGATCGACCTCCAGGCCACCCCGGCAGAGGGACTCACCGCGGAACCCGGGTCCGGCGGAACCCAGGTAGGCAAGCGGTACACGTCCCCGCAGGACGAGAAGCTGGAGATCCTGGTGACCAAGCCGGGTGCCTCCGCACTCGCGGTGGACGGCGTGGAGGTCGTGCTCAAGGACGCCAAGCCCCTGCCGGCGTCGGACTGACGCAGTGGCAGCCATGGGGCTCGTCCTCGTGCACGGCGGTCATCACGACGCCCGGTGCTGGGGGCCGACGGTCGCGGAGCTGCAACGCACGTCACCGGGCCTGCCGGTCCTGGCCGTCGACCTCCCCGGTCGGGGCAGCCGTCCCGGCAACCTGATGGACTACTCGGTGGAGGGCTGCGCGCGAGCCGTCGCCGAGCAGGTCGACGCCGCGGGGCTCGACCAGGTCGTGCTCGTCGCCCACTCGGCCGCCGGCATGGTGGTACCGGCCGCCGCCGAGGTGCTCGGTGAGCAGCGGGTCCGCCGCATGGTCTTCGTGGCGGCGTCCATCCCGCCCGAAGGCGGGACGATCCTCGACACCCTGGCGGGTCCCTGGCGCCCCGTGGCGGCGCGGGCCGCTCGCCGGACGAGTGCCATCCAGCCCCCGCCGCGGATCTTCGCCGCGGCGACCTTCTGCAACGGGATGACGCGCGAGCAGCGACGGTTCGCCCTCGACCGCCTGGTCCCGGAGACACCGCACCTGTCGGTCCTGCCGGTGAGCCGTGCCGGCCTGCCGGGCGACATCCCGCGCACCTGGGTCCTCACGGGCAAGGACCGGTCCCTGCGCCCGGCGGCCCAGCGCGCGTCGATCGAGCGGCTGGGCGGTGTCGAGGAGGTCGTCGAGATCGACACCTGCCACGACGCGATGATCAGCGAACCGGCCCGGCTCGCCGAGGTTCTCACCCGCCAGGTCCGGGCCGCCGCCCGGCCACCGGACGCGGTTCACTGACCCGGTTCCGTGCCCGTCCCCGTCCCGCCGGCTGCTCAGCGGCCTGCCCTGCGTGCCGGAATGCGCCCCGCTCCACCGGTGCACGGGCGGCGGATCCAGCGTCGCCATGGGGGTACAAAGGGGCAGATCGGGTATAAGGTTTAGCCAATTTCAGCCCGCCGGAGACACTCGGTGCCCCAGCGACCGATCGCCGAGGAGCAGCTCACCATGTCCGGTGCACCGCCGCTGGATCCCCCGCCGGCTCCGCAGACCATCGGCCGTCAGGTCCGGGTGCCCAAGATGGCCGAGCTGGTCGCGGCGCACCTGCGCAGGCAGATCGTCCGCGGTGAGCTGGCCGCGGGCGAGGCACTCCCGTCAGAGACGGTGCTGATGGAGCAGTTCCAGGTGTCGCGGCCCACCCTACGCGAGGCGTTCCGCGTCCTCGAGTCGGAGTCGCTGATCACCGTCCGCCGCGGGGCGCACGGTGGGGCCCGCGTCCAGCTGCCGAACTCCGAGGTGGCGGCACGCTACGCCGGCCTCATCCTCGAGTACCGGGGGACCACCCTCGAGGACGTCTACGAGGCCCGCGTGCTGGTGGAGTCACCGGCCGTCGGCATGCTGGCGCGGGACCGGACGACGGCCGACCTCGAGGCCTTGCGGACGGCGCTCACTGCGCACGCCGAACCCGGGCCGCACGGGCAGCGGAACCTCGACGCGCACTCACGCTTCCATGCCCTCCTCGTCGAGCTCACCGGGAACCAGACGCTGCGGGTGCTGATGGGCATGGTCGAGCACATCATCATGCGCGCCGACTGGTCGCGGGCGACCGCAGACGTGGGCTCGCCCGAGCTCGAGCGCGCCAGCCGCAAGGGGTTCAACGCGCACCACCGGGTGGTGGATCTGATCGCCGCGGGTGACGACGTCGGCGCCGAGCGGTTGTGGCGACGGCACCTGACCGAGGCGAAGGACTACCTCACGCGCGGCGACGTCTCCACCGTGCTGGACCTGCTGGGCTGACATCGGCCGGCGGACCGCGGAACCTGCACAGCGGAGCGGGCGCCCCGCCGGTCGTGGGACGCCCGCTCCGCCGTGTCTGCGGGGGTGATCAGCTCGTACGCGGGAAGCGCAGCATCGTGCGGGCGTTGGTCTCCGCGATCTTGGTGACCTCGTCGTCCGGCACGTCCGCCAGCACCTCAGCGGCACGCTTGCGGCTGTTGGGCCAGTTGGAGTCCGAGTGCGGGAAGTCGATCTCGAGGCAGATCCGGTCGACGCCGATGGCGTGGCGGTTCTTCACGCCGAAGTCGTCGTCGATGAAGCAGCCCCACATGTGCTGCCGGAACAGGTCCGACGGCCGGTCGTCGAAGGAGATCGGCTGGTAGTACCGGTGCCGCTCCCACACGAAGTCGGCACGCTCCAGGATGTAGGGGATCCAGCCGATGCCGCCCTCGGCCAGAGAGAACTGCAGCTTCGGGTGCCGCTGCAGCACCCCGGAGAAGAGCAGGTCGACGGAGCTCCACATGAGGTTGGTGGCGAAGATGGTGATGGCGACCGCGAACGGCGCGTCGGGGATGACCATCTCGCCTGGGATCGCCCGGGTCGCGGCGAAGGAGAAGCCCGGGACGTAGGAGCCGGAGCCGAAGTGCAGCGAGACGACCGTGCCGGTCTCCTCGCAGGCCTGCCAGACCGGGTCCCAGGTTCGGCTGTGGAACGAGGGCATGCCCAGTGGCACGGGGCTGTCCGGGAACGAGACGGTGCGCGCGCCCTTGGCGGCGGCCCGCCGGATCTCGGCGGCAGAGAGCTCCGGATCCCAGGTCGGGGCGATGCAGATCGGGATGAACCGGTCGGGCGCGGTCCCGCACCACTCGTCGATGTAGAAGTCGTTCCACGCCTTGACGCACTCGAGCGCGAGTTCGGGGTCCTTGGCGGCGGACCGGTGGAAGACACCGCCGCCGAAGCCGGGGAAGGAGGGAAAGCACAGCGCGGCCTGGACGCCGTCGATGTCCATGTCCTTGACGCGGGCGGCGGGGTCGTAACAGCCGGGGATCATGTCCTCGTACCGGACCGGGTCCATGCCCCACTCCTCGCGGGGCTTGCCCGCGACCGCGTTGAGGCCGATGGTCGGGTACATGCCGCCGTCGAAACGCCAGAGGTGCTTGCCGTCCTCCTCGACGATCAGCGGACCGCGGTCCTTCAACCTCTCCGGTAGCCGGTCCTGCCAGACCCGGGGGTGCTCGACGAGGTGGTCGTCCACCGAGACGATCTGGTGGTGGTCCTGAAGCGGCATGTCCGTTGTCTCCCTCGACTGTCTGCCACGGCGAGACATTGAGCGTATAGCGTTATAGGTGGATTAGTACACGGCTTGTCAGGAGGTCGATGTGGGGAACGAGCCGACCGGGGCCGCGCCGCAGCGCGAGGAGGAGGAGGACTACGACCTCTTGACGTACGGCGAGGCCGGCGTGCGACTGCACGAGGAGGTCGAGGCGCAGAAGCGGCTCGTGGCCCAGCTGGAGAGCAGCGGCGACCCCAA
>JAODNJ010000209.1 GCA_025465155.1 Frankiales bacterium | reverse complement strand
CAGGGCCCGCCATGCCCGACATGACCACAACCGAGGCGCGCGCTGACGACGCCTACGGCTCCCTGCTCTCCCTCGCCGCGTTCGACGACACCAGCCTCCGCGAGCTCCTCACCGCGCACCGCGACGGCGTCGACCTCGGCGATCTGCTCGAGCGGTACGACACCGAGCACGTCACCGGCCTCGCCGGCCGAGTCGAGGGCCGCGTCTACAAGGACGAGGACACCCCCCACACCTGGATCGCCGAGCCGTACAGCGGCTCACCCGACCCGCAACGGTTCAGCGCCCGCATCCTGGCCGTCTCCTGGCTCCACGCCGGCGGCCAGTACGGCAACCCCGTGCCGGCCGTGCTGACGCCCGGCTACCGCAAGCCCGAGGGATGCACCCACCCCGGGCCGGTATGCCGCAACGACCTCGCATACGGGACGGGGGAGTGATGGGCCTGCACGCGAGCTTCGGGCTCGGCCCGGTCCGTGTCGGGGGCGGCGTCTCCAACCGCACCCTCGGCAAGGGCGTCGCCCTCATCTGGCTGCTGCCGTGGTGGCTGCTGAAGCACAGCGCGCGGGCGACCGGGTGGGGGCCGCGCGGGCTCTGGATCGCCATCGTCTACACCGGCAAGGGCATCGTCTGGCTCGGCAAGGGCATCGTCCGGCTCGTCCGGCTCGCGCTGGCCGCCTGGGCCCGCCACCGGGCCGGTGCGTGATGCACACGGCGTGGCTGCAGCTGTGCCGCTTTGCCGATGACCACCCGGCGGCCCTGTTCCTGATCGTGGCCGGCGCCCTGATCGTCGGCAGCATCGCGCTGGTGCTCGCGACCGGTATGGCCGCCGCGCCCGCCACCTGCACCGCCGGGTGAGCCACCTCGGCCAGCCGGTCACCGACCAGCGGTGCCCGGCGTGCGGCGCGCACGACGCGGTCAGCCTCGACGACCAGGGCGAGGGCCTGTCGTGCCGATGCTGCGGCGTCCAGTACTTCGCCGAGTGCGGCGACCCCGATTGCGAGTGCCACCCCGACTTCTGGGACCTGGAGGGCGAGCCGCTCGGCCGCCCCGAGGTCACCATCACCGTGAGGGACGACCTGCTATGACCGAGATCAGCGACGCCGAGGCCCTGGAGCGTTCCGAGGCGGACCCGGACACCGGGCAGACCGCCGAAGTCCTGCAGTGGGTCAGTTCGATGACCGCGACCAGCTCGCGTGATCACGGCGCGCACTCCAGCGACGCCATGCTGTACGGCATCCTGGTCGGCTGGGATGACGACAGCCTCGCCGAGCTAGCACGCCGCTTCAGCTGGGGAACGATGGACGTCGCCCGGCTGCGAGCACGCCGAGAGATCTACCGCGTGGCCGCCGCGGTCCCGGACACCGGACAGGCCGACGAGGTGCTGAAGCTGCGCTGGGAGGTGCAGCAGCTCCAGGGCGTCGTCCAGGACCAGCACCGCGCCATCGCAGCTGTCCGATCCCTGTGCGCGGACGCGATGAAGCTTCCGACGCTGGAGGACCCTCGCCCGGCTGACGACCGGGTCAGCCCCCGCGCGGTGCTCGCCGCGCTCGATCGGGCCGGGTCGGTCCCGGACACCGGAGCAGGTGATCTGGCCGAGTCGGTGCTGCGCATCTGCTCGGAGCTGAACATCGACCCTGAGGACGACGGCTGGGCAGACGAGATCATCCGCCGCGCACAGCGGTCGGCGTACTCCCAGGGCTGGCACGACGCGACCGAGCAGGCCCGGAAAGCTATGGCCCGGCGGGCGGTCCCGGACACCGGTGACGCGTGCCAGGCGTGCGCCGGGTCCGGTGTCGAGGTCCACGGCGGGTCGAGCAATCCGGACAGCCCGGACCACTACGCGCCCGCAGAGGAGCCCTGCACCGGCTGCTACGGCTCGGGGTCCCGGAAGTACCGGGAGGGCTGGGATGACGCGCTCGCTGGTCGAGGTGCAGGCCCGGCGGTCCCGGACACCGGACAGGCCCGGGCCGACCGGCTCGCCGACGGTATCCGGAGGTTCGCCGACGACTGCAAGCTCCTGCTCGACTCCGGCGGCCCCGACAACCGGGTGGCCCGATCTATCGCCCAGCAGGAACGGAACCTCCGCGCGCTGCTCACCGAGCCGTCGGGGGACACCGTCCAGGCCCCGGACGTGGCCGCGCTGGACGACGACCACGCGGTCCAGGTGGCCGCTGAGCGTCTTCGCGCGGCCGCCGCCGCTCTCCCGCGGATCGACATCACCGACCACGACCGCACCGTCCTCCGGTGGCTGGCCAGCTACATGCAGGGGCCCCCGTCGTCCCGGTCCGTCGCGGTCGCCCGCGCCCTGCTGGGCGAGAAGGAGAACCAGCCCGACGTCGAGCCGTCGGGGGACACCGGGCGGGCCCGCGAGATGCCGACCGGTCAGGCGTTCCTCGCGGAGTTCCACACGCCGTCACTGATGGGCGGCCCGCCCGCCCGGCCCGCGCCGGCGCCGCCGCCCCGGGGCTGAGCCCCCTCTGATCACCCCCGCCGGCGGGGCCTGCCGGCACCGATCACCACCCCTGGAGAACAGCACATGGCACGGCACACCGAGATCCGCCTGATCGACGACATCGACGGCGCGCCCGCCGCCGAGACCATCACGTTCGGCCTCGACGGCAAGGGCTACGAGATCGACCTGACCGAGGCCCACGCCGGCCATCTCCGCGAGGTGCTGACCCAGCACGCCCGCGCCGCCCGCCCCCTCGGCCGCATCCAGACCGGCAACCGCCGCCGCACCACCAGCTCGCCGGCGCCGAAGCGCACAGCCGCCGACCGCGAGCAGAACGACGCGATCCGGGCGTGGGCCCGCCGGCGCGGCATGACCGTCGCCGACCGCGGCCGCATCCCGGCCGAGGTGCTCGAGGCGTACCACCGGGAGACCTGATGGCCGATCAGGCCGGCCCCGGCCGCACCCACGAATGTCCCGGTGGGTGCGGCCGGCGCGACGTCGCGCTGGAGAAGTTCGCGTGCCCGAGCTGCTGGTTCCGGCTGCCCCGGACCCTGAAGAAGGGCATCACCCAGACCTACCGGCTCGACCGCGCCCAGCACGCCGAGGCGATGCGCGCGGCGATCGACTGGTACGCGGCCCACCGGCCGGCCGAGCCGGCCCCGGGCGAAGACCAGCTCACCCTCGGCGACCTGAACGGCCTCTACGGGTCGTGCGCCGAGTGTGGCCAGCCCTACGCGCCCGACCACGACCCCGAGGCGCCTGACGCCACGGTGAGCCACCCATTCACGCCACACCCGACCAGGGGGAGCCAGCCCCGATGACCAGTCCCGTCCCTCCCGCCCAGAACGAGCCGACCCAGGACCCGATCAGCCAGCGCTACCGCAGCGGCTACGAGGCCGCCCGCGCGAGCTGGGCCGACCTCACCCTCGACCAGCTCGCCCGCATCAGGGAGCGGCTCGCCGGCGACGCCGAGGTCGCTGTGCTCGCCGACGCCCACCGCGCCGGCCAGTCCACCGCGCTCGCCGAGCTGATCGGCGCGCGCCAGCCCGTCGACCCCGACGACATCCGGGAGTGCGGCTGCCGCGGCCTGAAGGTGTGCGGCGAATGCACCAGCCCCGACGACTACGAGCCCGTGCCGGCCGGCGAGGCGGTGTCCGGTGGGTGACTACGGGATGCGCCTCACGCGTGAGCCGGCCGAGCGGGTCGAGCTGGCCGTGGGCAACCACGTCAGGTTCATCCGCGACCACGACGGGCCGTTCGAGGTGCGCGCGATCAGCTCGGATGGCCGCTGGGTCATCTTGACCAGGCCCTACGACGGCCCGGAGGCCTCCGTGATCTACACCGTGCTCGACTTCGACTCGGGTGTCCGGGGGCCCGACAACTACGGCAGCCTCGGGTACGAGACCGACGAGCAGATCGCCGAGGCGCTGGCCCGGTTCGAGGCCGGCGACGCCGAGGTCAGCGTCCGCCACGACGTGTACCTCGACATCGCCGAGGTGACCTCATGACGCGCCGGCGGATCGTGCTCGCGCTGGCCGGCCTCGCCGGCGCGGCCGCGCTCGGGCTGGCCTGGCTGGTGATCGGGCCCGATGTGGTCCCGGCCGACGCCTGGCTGCGCGACGACTGGCGGTCCGACGGCTGGACGCTGACCGATGACTGACCCGGCCCTGGAGCGGCTCGCGGCGCTCGACGACGCCGAGCGGGTGCACCTCGCCTTCGGGCCCCGCAGCACCGTGTCCGGCACGCTCGCCGAGGTTCGCGAGCTGCTGGTGCAGGCCGTCGCGGCGCGGGCCGGTATCGACGCCGGCGAGCCGCTGGAGCGGCAGTGCCGGCAGTGCCTGCGGCCGATCACCCTGTCTGAGGGGTACGTGGTGATCGGCCGCAACGTGGAGCGCCAGCAGCTGCCGAGCCGGCACGTGGAGGTTCGGGCGACGGGCGTGCTGGTGTATCTGCACGAGGAGCCGTGCGCCCGGGACTGGTGGCACCGGTTCACCGAGGGGCAGGAGCTCGCCCGGTTCGCCGCCGATCTGCGCACCGCCCTCGGGGTGAGCGCCGAGCCCGGCTGGCGGCACCGGCTGACCGCGAAGGTGCAGGGCCTGGCCCACTACCGCGACGCCGACGTGCACCTGCTGCGGCTGGTCGCCGCCGAGCAGAACGCCGAGGCGGGTGGCGGCGATGTCTGAGCTGCAGCGGCGTACCGACGCCGAACTGGAGTGGCGGCGCTCGCGGCTGGCCGAGGGTCAGGCGCGGCGTGACCGCCGGGAGCGCCGGCGGATGGTCGTGGCGACGGTGGCGGGTGGGGTGCTGATCGCAGTGTCGTGCGGGCTGTCTCTGGCCGGCGCGGCGACGGCATCGCTGATCGTCGGCCTGGCCGTGGCGTTGCCGGCGGCGGGCGGGGCGATGTGGATGGTGGTGAGCTACGAGCCGCCGCCGTATGAGCGGCCCGAGCCGGCCGATGACGCGCCCAGGTGGGCCCCGTTGCCGTCGAACTCGCCGGTGTACGGCGGGGGAGCGGCCCCGGGTGGCTCGCGGTCGTCGTGGGGGGCGGCCTGGCGCGATCAGCCGCAGATCACCGGCGGCTGGCCGGCGCTGCCGCCGGCCGGCCCGGCGCCTCGCCAGATCACCCCCTGAACGTTGTCATCGTTCTCTATTGACCATCACGTGTGATGCGATATGATGGTGGGACGTTGACGACTACGTAAGGAGTTCGATAGATGAGCGACGAGCGAGATCTTCACCGCCCCCGAGGGGGAGCGACGACCGCCCCGGAGCAGATCAAGGAGACAGCGATGGGCGAGTTGCTGCGTGCTCCCCGCCATCTCTGCGACCCGCCGGATGCCGGTTGGGGTGCTGTCTGGCGCTGCTCGTGTGGCCGGCGCTGGGTCTGCGTCGTGAACTACCGAGAGGCGTGGAGCGGCGAGCACTGGCGACGGGCTCTGTGGCCGGCCTGGCTGAGCCGCAGGTCGCGACTGCTGGGTACCGACACCCCGGAGGCCTGGCCAGTGAGCAACCCGAAGCTGCCCGCGCACAACCGCGACGATCCCGCCCTCGTCACCGTCCAGGAGCCGGACTGGCAGGAAGATGGCGTGCTCGGCTGGCTGGTCGGCGGGGGTTACGACGTCGAGCGGGACGGCACGGGGGCGGGTGCGCCGACGTTCCGCATCGGCGATGACCGAATGGATGAGGACCGGGTCCGCCGCCTGCGCGCCGCCCTGACGGCTGCTCTCGCGCCGGGGGACACCGTCCAGGCCCGCGAGATCGCCCAGGGCGGCCAGCGGTGACCGCCCCGACCTACCCCGACCGGGTCAGCACGGGGGCCGACACCGCGCTGCCGCGGATCTACCGAGAGCACGACCCCGCGGTGGAGGTCCGGGTCGCCCAGGACCTGATCGTGGCCGTCCACCAGGCCGCCGCCAGCAACGGCCGCCGCGAGGCCCTCGACCGCTGGCTGGTGGTGGCCTACGACAACGACGGCGGCTACCTGTACACGCTCGCGACTGTGCACGGGGCCGGCGTCAGCGACGTCGTGTTGCAGGCCGCGATCACCGCCGCCCGGGAGATCTACGCCCAGGCCGAGGGCGTCCTGGCCGGCGCGCGGCGCGCGTCATGACGCTCCTCGACGTCGTGTGGGCATGGATCGTCGACCACACCACTCGCCCGCTGATCGAGCCGATCGAGCGGGCCGTGTGGCGGCGCCGGGAGCGCAACACCCGGAAGCTGCTCGCGATCGCCGAGGCCGCGGGCGACGAGCGCACTGCAGCCCAGCTGCGGAGGCAGGCCGACTACGAGCACCGGCGGGCGTCATGACGCGGCGCGATGTCGCCGACCCGTTCCCGCGCTCGACGGTCGGCGAGCGTTGCCCGCGGTGCGACTCGCCCGCCCCGAATCTGCACCCCGCCGTGCAGCACGAAGGGGAGGTGACCATCTGCCCGGACCCGTGGCACGGCCCGCCCCGACCGGGCTCGCACTGCCCGGGGTGCGGCTCGGAGATGTGGCCGCCGATCCGGCACGGCGTCACCGCCGAGGGCCTCCCGTGCCACGACCCCTGGCACTACCCGCGGCCGGCCGGCGAACGGGTCACCGTGACCGGGCGCCGAGTGCACCGCGAAGAGCGCGTCGATCTGGTCGTGACCGGCGCGCCCGAGATGCAGTTCCGGCCGCCGGGGGGCGGCGCGCGGCTGAGCGCCGTACCGACGTCAGCGCGCGTCAACTACCGGTTCGTCCAGGGCTACGGCGGCGAGCCCGACCGCTGGGAGACCACCGCCGACGTCTGGTGCCCAGGCGGGTACCGGCAGCTGGTCGTCGACGGCGACGACCACAACGTGGAGCACTGGCCGGCCTGGCTGGTGCACCACGCCGAGGCCAACCACCCCGACCGCCCGGGCGGCTGGCCCGGCGACGACCCCGAAGGGAGCTACCTGTGATCCGGATCGAGATCGACGGCGGCGGCCCTGGCCAGCTCGGCGGCGACGTCAAGGTGCAGACCCGGCGCCGCTGGTACCGGCTCGCCGCCTACCTCGGCGAGGCCGCGGGCTCCCACACCGGGCTCTGGCGCACCAGTACCGGGCCCGGCGGCCCACACGGGTGGAACTACCGGGTGGGGTCGGTCCGGCGGTGCCTGACCGTGCTGGCGCACACGAGAGCAGCCCGGTCGTGACCGCGCCGATGGTCGAGTGCCCGAACCCGAGGTGCAAGCGCCGCATCCGGATCGTGCAGCCCGCCGGCGGTGACGGGTCGGCGTTCGTGTTCTACCGGCACCAGCTCCCGAAGGGCAGCCACCCCTCGGCGGTGTGCCTCCAGTCCCGGATGCCGGTGCCTGACCGGCTGGCCGGGCCCGCGCTCACCGAGGCGGGCTGGTGATGGCCGAGCCAGGGCTGTTCCCCGAGCCGACCCGCACCGCGCCTGACCCGACCGAGGGCACCACGGGGGAGCGCCGGCGGGCTCGGCAGGCCGCCGCGATCGCCCTCGGCCAGCACCCGCTCAGCGTCGCGCTGGGCACGCCGTTGCCGTTGCACCCGGCGGCCAGTGACGGCGCCGAGGGCGGCCCGACATGCGGCACGTGCGATCTCCGCGAGCGCCGGGGGGGCGGGGTCAAGAGCTACCCGAAGTGCCTCGCGGGGGCGACGGTGCGCCGGCGCCGGCCGCAGCCGTCAGACCCTGCGTCGCGCCGGGTCGACGCTGACGGGCTGATCGTCTGGACCGAGTACCCGCGCGCCACCCACGGCGCCGGCACGGACGTCGCCGCCTGGTGGCCGGCGTGCCACGACTACTACCGGGCCGGCGAGCCCGAGGAAGGCCAGTGATGATCCACGTTCAGATCGACGTCCTGCTCGACCCGACCGACGACGACACGACCGCGATCTGGACCGGGCACTGGGAGGCCCGCCCGATCGCCGGCGACCTGTTCCACATCCGCCACGG
>JAODNJ010000207.1 GCA_025465155.1 Frankiales bacterium | reverse complement strand
TGAGAGGCAGGGCACGTGGCGGGCAGGCTGGACGGCAAGGTCGCGGTCATCACCGGTGCGGCGAGCGGCATCGGCCGCGCGAGCGCCAGGAAGTTCGCCGCGGAGGGGGCGCACGTCGTCGTCGCCGACCTGGCCGACGACGAGGGGACGGCGCTCGCCGAGGAGATCGGCGGCTGCTACGTCCACGCCGACGTCACGGACCCCGACGACGTCCAGGAGATGTACGCGACGGCCGTGGAGCGGTTCGGCGGTCTCGATGTCTGCTTCAACAACGCCGGAATCTCGCCCCCGGACGACGATTCGATCCTGGAGACCGAGCTGGACGCCTGGCGCCGGGTGCAGGAGGTCAACCTGACCTCGGTGTACCTGTGCTGCAAGTACGGGATCCCGCACCTGCTCGAGCGCGGCGGGGGAGCGGTGGTGAACACCGCCTCCTTCGTCGCCGTCATGGGGGCGGCGACCAGTCAGATCTCCTACACCGCATCGAAGGGTGGCGTGCTGGCCATGAGCCGGGAGCTCGGCGTTCAGTTCGCCCGCCAGCGGGTGCGGGTCAACGCGCTGTGCCCCGGCCCGGTGAACACCCCGCTGCTGCGCGAGCTGTTCGCCAGCGACCCCGAGCGGGCCGCCCGGCGGCTGGTGCACGTGCCGATGGGGCGCTTCGCCGAGCCCGAGGAGATCGCCTCCGCGGCGGCGTTCCTCGCCTCCGACGACGCCTCGTTCATCACCGCGTCGACGTTCCTGGTGGACGGTGGGATCTCCGGGGCCTATGTGACGCCGCTGTGACGGCGCGACCCTGATGGCGCCTCCAGCGGATCGGCCGGTCATCGGGATCACCTGCTACGCCGAGACCGCGCGCTGGGGCGTCTGGAGCTGCCCGGCCGTGCTGGTCCCGGCCGACTACGTCCGGCAGGTGGCCGCGGCAGGCGGGATTCCGGTGCTCCTGCCGCCGCGGCCCGAGGACGCCGACGTGCTCGACCGGCTGGACGGGCTCGTGCTGGCCGGCGGCGCCGACCTCGATCCCGGCCGGTACGGCGCGGCCCGGCATGCGCGCACCGGTGCGCCGCAGCCGGACCGGGACGCCGCCGAGTTCGCGTTGCTCGAGCGGGCCATCGACCTCGATCTGCCCGTGCTCGCCGTCTGCCGCGGCCTGCAGGCGCTCGACGTGCTGCGTGGCGGTACGCTGCACCAGCACCTGCCCGAGGTCGTCGGTTCCGACGCGCACGTGCCGGCGCCCGGCGTCTACGGCGACAACTCCGTCCGGATCGCACCGGGCAGCCGGCTCGCCGGCCTCCTCGGGAGCACCGCCACCTGGGCCTGCCACCACCACCAGGCGATCGACGCACTGGGCGACGGGCTGACCGCCGTCGCCTGGGCCGGTGACGGCACGGTGGAGGCCGCCGAACTCGACGGCGCGCGCTTCGTCGTCGGCGTCCAGGGCCATCCGGAGGTGGGTGAGGACCGCCGGATGTTCGAGGGCCTGGTGGCTGCCACGGCGGGCCGTCAGGCGGGGTCCTCCCGGGGCAGCGGTACCGGGCTGGGCTGAATGTTCTGGTTCAGGTGGAAGAGGTTGTCGGGGTCGTAGCGGCGCTTGACCTCCGTCAGCCGCGAGTAGTTGACGCCGTAGTTGTCCGCGACCTTGTCCTGGTCGTCGGCGGAGGCGAAGTTCGTGTAGCCGCCGGTCGCCGAGTGCGGTGCGATCGCCGAGTGGTAGTCCCGCACCCACCGGGTGTTCGCCTCGTTGTCCGAGGGATCGGGCCACATGCCGGCGATGACCATGGCGTAGTTCGCGTCCCGGTGACCGAACGCGGTGGCGTTGCCGGGCACGTCGTGCACCGCACCGTTGATCGGGTAGAAGTGCACCGTCGCGTTGACGGTCGGCACCTTCGGGCCGTGCTGCATGTTGACGGCGATCGCCTCGTCCGAGAGGTCGTCCAGGTAGGCGGCCTTCCAGTAGTGCTGCAGCCCCGCAGGCACCAGCCCGTCGAAGGCGCTGTTGAGGGCCGGATAGGGCATCGCCCCGATCATCTCCGCGACCGGCCGCGCCACCTGGCGGAACCGGTCGAGCACCCGCGCGCCCTCCTCGGGATCACCGGTCCAGCAGGAGACGACGGCGACGAACGGCTCGCCCGCGCGGTCCTCCGGGACGAACGGCAGCGGCGGCGCGATCTGGAACGCAGGGAAGCCGCCGTACTGCCGCGGCGCATCCCTGATGAACTCCCGGAAGTGGGCGAAGACGGCGGGACCGTCCGCCAGCTCGAAGAACATCACGCCGCCGAGGATCTCGCCCATCGGATGCAGCTGGTAGGTGAACCGGGTGACGGCGCCGAAGTTGCCGCCGCCGCCGCGCAACGCCCACAACAGGTCGGGGTTCTCGTCGGCGCTCGCCGTGACGAGTGAGCCGTCCGCGGTGACCACCCGCGCGGACAGCACGTTGTCGCAGGAGAGGCCGAAGGCGCGGCACAGGTACCCGATCCCGCCGCCCAGGGTCAGGCCGCCGATACCCGTCGTGGAGATGATCCCGCCGGTCGTGGCAAGCGCGTGCGCCGCTGTGACGTCGTTGAAGCGGCCCCAGGTGGTCCCCCCGCCGGCCGTCGCGGTCCGCGCCGCGTCATCGATGTCGACGGTCTGCATCGGGGAGAGGTCGGCCACGAGGGCGCCGTCGGCGGTCCCGAAGCCGGGCACGCTGTGCGCCCCGCCGCGGATCGCCAGGCTCAGGCCCTTGTCCCGCGCGTGGCGGACGACCGCGACGACGTCGTCGTCCGTCGTGCAGCGGACCACCGCGGCCGGCCGCGCATCGATCATCGCGTTGTAGACCCGCCGCGCCTCCTCGTAGCCGTCGTCCTCGGGTCGGATCACCTGGCCGGCGACCCGGTCGGCCAGCGTGCTCAGTGCCTGCGTCATGGCTGTCCCCCCACTGGGTTCAGGACGCCCGCACCCCCGGTCTGGGAGCACGCGTGGCGCTCAACCTAGGGCGGGGAGCATTCGCCCGGACACCGCCCTAGGTCCCTGTCGGCCGTGACAGATCAGGCTTCGACGGTGAGCTCGATCGCCTCGCCGCCGGCGACGAGGTCATCGCGGGTGACTGTCCGCGGCCGCACGGGTCGGATGCCGGGCCGGCTGCGACCTCTGGGGGTGCCGGGCAGCCTGCGTCGGATGTGGCGGACGGTTGCGTTCCGGGCGGCATTGCCCCGCCCGGTCGAGCTGTCGTTGCGCTCACACTCCCGCCCATGCGCCTCGCGGTCTGCTCGTCCAAGGGCGGTGTCGGCAAGTCGACGACGGCGGCCAACCTCGCCGCGGCACTGGCCGGCCGTGGCCGGGTGCTCGCCGTCGACACCGACCCCCAGGACAGCCTGGGCCGGGCCTTCGGGGTCGTCGCGAAGGGCTACGACGACAGCCTGGCGTCCTGCCTGGAGGACCCTGGCATCGATCCGCGTGCCGTCCTCCGCCGCGACGTCGCACCCGGTCTGGACGTGCTGCCGTCGCATCCGTCGCTGGAGGGCGTGGCCACCCAGCTCTCCAACTCCGGGGGGCTGGTCACGAGCGTCCGGCGCACGCTGCGTCCCTTGATCGCCGAGTACGACCACGTCGTCCTGGACACCCGCGGCGATCTCGGGGGCCTCACGCTGGCCGCCCTGTGTGCCGCGGACGCCGTTCTCACCGTCTTCACCAGCGACCCCGGCTCGGCTCTCGGCGTGGTGCGGGTGGCGAGTTTCGTCGAGCAGCAGCGGGCCTTCGAGAACACCTCCGCCGTCCTGCTCGGTGCCGCGTGCTCCGCCTGGGACAAGGGCGGCCGCGCCGCCCGGCAGGTGCTCGAGGCGCTGCAGGCGACGCACGTGCCGCTGATGCGCACGATGGTTCCGCTCTCGCGCCGGGTGCCCAGCAGCACGCTGGACAAGCTTCCCGTCGTCCTCGCCGCGCCCACCAGCCCCGTCGCGTCGGCCTACCGCGCGCTCGCCGATGAAGTCTGCACGACCGCCGAAAGGATGCTGACATGACCACCGCCTCTGACCCTGGCGACCGCCGTCGAAGCCTCAGCGACGATCTTCTCGACGACCTCCGGCAGGGGCCGTCACGGGTGCCGGCGCCGACCGCGAGCCCGAGACCGCAGGCTGGGCCACCGGCGGACGGTGCGGCCGCCCTCTCCGCGCCGGCGACCCCCACCGTGGAACTGCGGATCACACCGCGCTCGTGGTCCCCGGCCGGCGTCGCGCCGCTCCCTGACGGTGGGGGTGTGGCGGTGAGCCTGGGCCCGGTGCGCGTGTCGCTGTGGCGCAACCGCGGCTGACCCGTCGGGATCGCCCGGACGGGGGAGATCCTTCCCCGAGGGGTTCAGCGCCGGCCGCTCCCCGTCGATACCGGCAAGGACGAGTGAGCCGCCGACATGAGGGGGGAGCCCTGTGATCGTCAGGTGCCGGGCGACGACGCCGGCCGCGGATCTCGTGGTCGCCGCCGAGGTGGCCGAGGTGCTCGAGCGCCGCGGCGCGATGAAGCACCCGCCGGTGACCCTGACCATCTCCGACGCGGTCGCCCTGGGGATCGCGGGCATCCTGCGCAGCCCCACGGAGTCCGGGCAGGTGCTCGGCCGCTTCTACCGGACCGGCGAGATGGACAGCGCCGCGCTGATCGAGGCGGCGCGGACCGAGCAGGGCTACGCCTCACCGGAAGGCCACGCCGCGCTGTACTGCCTCATCG
>JAODNJ010000127.1 GCA_025465155.1 Frankiales bacterium | reverse complement strand
GGGGCCGCGGCCGGGGCCGCAGCGGCGGCACGGGGGGCCGGGCGCGGCGCGGACGCCGGGGAGGCACTAGCGGAGCCGTTGGCCCCGGCGCCGAATGCCTCACGGAGCCGCCGGGCCACAGGGGCCTCGACGGTGGAGGACGCGGACTTCACGAACTCGCCCTGGTCCTTCAGTTTGGCGAGCACGGTCTTGCTGTCGACACCGAACTCCTTGGCGAGTTCGTGTACGCGGGCTTTGCCTGGCACGGGTCTCCTCGTGAGTGAGGGCCGGCGGCTTGCCCGCTCGACCCCTAGGTCAGTGGTACATGGTCATCGCTGGGACTTCACGGCTGGCTCATCCGACGACGTCCTGCTCTCGACGTGCGGCCCGGCCCGGTGCCGGTCCGACTGTGGAACTGCGCGTCTTCGTTCGTGTGCACCCCTGGTTCAGGGGCGCTGCCCGTCCGGCACCGATCCAGGGGCCGCCGCGGACGGCGTGCCCAGGACGTGGGCCCGGAGCGGACCGGCCTCCACGGGGGCGCTGCAGCGCAGCGCCCGGGGGAAGGCCCGGCGTCGAACCGCGGCGTGCAGGCACTCCGGTGTGGGGTGCAGGGACGCCCCCCTGCCGGGGAGCCTCCGCCGCGGATCCGGAACGAGAATTCCGTCCCGGGCGACGACACGCAGCAGCTCGGTGACCGGCACCCGTTCCCGGCAACCCACACAGGTGCGCACCGGGATCGACGTTTCGGTCACCCCTGACTCTAGCGCGCGGCGGGTCCCGGGTGTTCCGCACGCCGCGAAGGAGACCGATGTCCCCCGCCGGGCACCCCCGTACGGGGCATGTCCCGCCCACCTGCACCGTGTCCACCGGCACCGTGTCCGGTCGCGGCTGCCGCCGAGCGCAGCGGCGGCCGGCCGACGCCGGGCGACGGCGCGGCGTCGGGGTCGTCGGGCTGGGCGTCGCTGCGGATGTCGATCCGGCAACCGGTCAGCCGGGCCGCCAGCCGGGCGTTCTGCCCTTCCTTCCCGATGGCCAGCGAGAGCTGGTAGTCCGGCACGATGACCCGGACCGCGCGGGCCTGGGGGTCCACGACACGGGCACTGGTCACCCGGGCAGGGCTGAGCGCGGAGGCCACGAACGTCGCGGGGTCGTCGGAGTAGTCGACGATGTCGATCTTCTCGCCGTGCAACTCGCTCATGACGTTGCGCACCCGCTGGCCCATCGGGCCGATGCAGGCGCCCTTGGCGTTGAGGCCGGCCACCTTGCTGCGGACGGCGATCTTCGAGCGGTGCCCCGCCTCGCGGGCCACGGCGACGATCTCGACGCTGCCGTCGGCGATCTCCGGCACCTCGAGCGCGAAGAGCTTGCGGACCAGATTCGGGTGGGTGCGGGAGATGGTCACCTGGGGGCCGCGGAAGGTCCGCGAGACCGAGACGACGTAGGCCCGCAGCCGGGTGCCGTGCGCGTAGACCTCGTGCGG
Source organism: Frankiales bacterium (assembly GCA_025465155.1). GTDB lineage: Bacteria > Actinomycetota > Actinomycetes > Mycobacteriales > Geodermatophilaceae > Geodermatophilus. Next base: position 9,221 of record JAODNJ010000127.1, on the reverse strand, counting down.
CACCTGCTCGGACGGCGGCAGCACCGCCTCCACCTTGCCGATGTCGACGAGCACCGTGCCCTGGAGGTTGCGGCGGTCGTGCGCCTGCACGATGCCGCTGACGATGTCGCCCTCCTTGCCCGCGTACTCACCGAAGGTCTGCTCGTGCTCGGCGTCGCGCAGCCGCTGGACGATGACCTGCTTGGCGGTGCTGGCCGCGATGCGGCCGAAGTCGGAGGGCGTGTCGTCCCACTCCCGGACGACCTCGCCTTCGGGCCCGAGCTCCTGGGCGAGGACCGCGACCTCGCCGGTCCTGCGGTCGACGTGCACCCGCACGTGCTTGGCCGCGCCGTCGGCGTGCCGGTAGGCGGTGACCAGCGCCGACTCGATCGCCTCGATCACCGTGTCGGCGGCGATCCCCTTCTCGCGCTCGACCGCCTTGAGGGCGGTCACGTCGATGTTCACTGTCCTCCTCCGTCGTCGTCGGCCCCGTCGTCGGCCCCGTCGTGGTGGCCATGATCGTCCGTCGTGGGATCGGCCGTGGCTGCCTCGTGCCGGCCGAACTCGATCTGTACCCGCCCCGCGCCCAGCGCTCCCCAGGGGATCAGGCGTGGCGTGGCGGGCCGCTTCTTCGCTCCCGGCCTGCCCGCCCCCTCGACGGCCAGGGTCACCCCCTCGTCGTCCACTGCGGTGACCCGGCCGGTCACCTGCTCACCGGTCGTGCCGTTGCCGACCGCGACGCTGACCAGTCGGCCGGTGTTGCGCCGCCAGTGCCGGGGCTCGGTGAGCGGCCGGTCGACCCCCGGGCTGGTCACCTCGAGGACGTAGGGCGCGCGGCCGAGGTCGCCGTCGTTGTCGTCGAGGACGGCCGAGACCGCCCGGCTGACCTCGGCGATGTCGTCCAGGGTCACCCCGGTGTCCCGGTCCACGACCAGGCGGACGACGCTGCGCCGGCCGGCCGGGGTGACCACGAGCTCCTCGAGGTCGTACCCGGCCGCGCCCACCACCGGCTCGATCCATCCGGCCAGCCTGGCGACGGCGGGGTCCGGCCTGGATGCGCCGCGAGAGGCGGACACGGGCTCCTCCTCTGCTCGGCCGGGCACGGTGCGCCGGCGGCCGTCCGGCCCGGCACTGCGCCCTCGGTTCCCGGCCGGCCGGGAACCGACGAAGTCGTCAGGCTACCGCCCTGCCCGGCGTCCCAAGACGGGCGAGGGGGCCCCTCCCCCACCTCACCAGGCCCGCAGCTGCCCGCCGGCCACCACCGTGACGCGCCCCGGGCGCCAGTTCCGGCCCGCAACGGTCCCGCCTGGGAGGATGACCGCGATGTCTCCCTCCTCCACATCCGGCCCGAGCCTCAGCCGGCGCAGCCTCCTCGCGTCCTCCGCCGCCGGCCTGGCGCTGCTGGCGGCCGGGTGCACGTCGTCCTCCGGTGGGCGGAGGGACGCCGTCGTCACCGGCCGGCAGGCCGACGCGCTGGCCGGCCAGGTGACGGTGCAGGAGGCCCTGGTCTCGGCCTACGCGGCCGCCGGCGCCGCCTCTCCGGCTCTGGGCACGGAGATCACCGGACTGGCATCGCAGGCGCAGCAGCAACTGGACCGCCTGAAGGGGGCGGCGCCCGGCGCTCCGTCGTCGCGGTCGTCCGCCGCCCCCGTGGTCGCCACGGGCCCGGACCCCCGCGCATGGCTGCGGGCTCAGGTCGCCGCCGCGGCCGATTCGCACGCCGCGGCCTGCCTCGAGCAGAGCGGTGCCCGGGCCGCTCTGCTCGGCTCGATCGCCGCCGGGCTGCGCGGTCAGGACGGGGAACTCTCGTGACGGGACGGGCGGATGGCTGACGACAGCGCCGGCGCGACCAGCGGGCAGGCGGGCCTCGCGGCCGAGAACGCGGCCCTCCAGCAGGTCCTCGCGGCGGAGCACGTCGCGGTGTGGGGCTACGGCGTCGTGGGCGCGGCCCTCTCGGCCGCAGGCGACCGGGCGGCGGTGGCGGCCGAGGCCGCCCACCGCGACCTGCGCGACCGACTCGCCGAGCTGCTCGACTCCCGGACGCTCGACCCGGTCCCGGCCAAGGCGGGCTACGCGCTACCGTTCCCGGTCCTCTCCGCACGCGACGCCGCCGCGCTCGCGGTCCGCCTGGAGGACGGCGTCGCCGAGGCCTGGGTGCGCCTGCTCGACCAGGCGGCCGGGAAGACCACCCGCACGCTGGCCGTGGGCGCCCTGGGCGCCGGGGAGAGCAGGGCGGTCGCCTGGCGCGCCGCCGCCGGCCAGACGCCGGTGACGAGCGCCTTCCCGGGCCTGCCGAAGGCGTAGTCGGACATACCTGCCGCCCCCGCGGAGCCCTGAGCCGTCAGCCGAGGTTGCGGAAGAAGCTCCCCGCGACCGCGACCGCCGCGCTGCTCGAGTGGCCGCCCTCGACGAGCACCGCGAACGCGATGTCGCCCTGCGTGCCGCCCGTCTGGTAGCCCATGAACCAGCCGTGGGCATCCGGGGGGGTGTTGCTGCCGAACTCCGCCGTCCCCGTCTTTCCGTAGAGGTTCGGCACCCCGGCGAGAGCCTTGGCGGTTCCGGCCAGCACGACCTGGCGCATCATCGGCCGCAGCGCGTCCAGCACGGACGAGGACGGGCCGGACGGCGCCGTACCGGCCACCTTCGCGCCGACCACCTCGACGGGCACGGCCGGCTTGCCACTCGCGACGCCGGCCGCGACCAACGCCATCTGCGCCGGGCTGATCAGCACCTTGCCCTGACCGATCGCATCGGCGGCCTTGGTCGTGCCCGTCGCATCGGACGGGACGCTGCCGCTGTAGACGGTGATGGGGAGGTTCCAGTCCTGGCCCACGCCGTACGAGGCAGCGGCCTGGGCGAGCGCGGGGTCGGGCAGGCCGAGCGCCTGCTGGATGAACGTGGTGTTGCACGACTGCGCGAACGCCTGCGTCAGGGACACGGTGCCCAGGTCGAACTTGTTCTCGTTCTCGAACTCCCGGCCCTGGACGGTCGTCGTCCCGGGGCAGGCGACCTGCGTCTGCGGGGTGACCTTGCCGGCCGAGAGCAACGCCGTCGCGGTCATCGTCTTCATGCTGGAGCCCGGCGGGAACTGGCCGGCCAGCGCGTGCGACGGGTCCGCCGCGGCGTTGGAGGAGACGGCGAGGATCTCCCCGGTGGACGGTCGCACGATCACCATGTCGGTCGGCAGGGGCTGGGTCGCGACAGCGGCGTCGGCCGCGTTCTGCAGCGTGGGAACGAGCGGGGTCCCGAGGGGCGTGCCCGGCTTCGCGGCCAGCGAGGCGATCTGCTCGCCGGTGTCGCCGGTCGCGCCGTCGGTGCTCACCACCGTGACGGTGTAGCCGGCGGTGCCGGAGAGCTGTGCCTGGAACGCCTTCTGCAGCCCCGACAGGCCGACCTGGTCGGTGGCCGCGTACCGCGGCCTTCCCGAGGAGTCCTTCGACTGGTCGATGATCTCCGCGGTGGCGTCCCCCACCCGCCCCAGGAGGCCGACGGCGAAGCGCGAACTCGGCGCCAGCAGCCGGGTCGAGGTGGGGAAGACCGCGCCGGGCAGGTCGAACACCTTCGACCGGATGGCCTCGAAGTCGGGCCGGCGCAGGGTGATGACCGGGACGAACTGGCCGGGCTTGCCCTTCTGGACGTCGGAGGTGATCTGGTCGGCGGCGATGCCCGTCGCGGCAGCGAGCGCGGCCGCGAGAGCCGGCAGGTCGGTGACCTTCCCCGGGTCGACGCCGACGTTCACCACCTCGGTGGGTGTGAAGATCGGCGCTCCGGAGGCATCGGTGACGGCGGCGCGGTCCGGCATGCTGCGTACGAGCTTCAGGTGCTGGCCCTTGCCCAGCCGGGGATTCACGACCGTCGGCTCGGCGACGACCCGCCAGTGACCCCCGCTGTCGCGCAGCCGCAGGGTGGCCTGGTAGGTCCAGTCGGGCGCGGCGTCGAGGGCCCAGGCCGCCGTCCAGCCGACCGTGGCGGAGCTGCCGTCGACACTCACCTTTCCGACCTTCGGCGTGAGCGACGCCCCCGGCAGGTCGGCCGCGGTCTGCTTGAGGAGGGCCTCGGCGGCGGCGCGGTCGGTCGTGGCACCCGCCGCGGTGGTCAGCCGACCCTTCGCCCAGTCGGTGAGGAAGCTGGCGGCGGCCGCCTGCACGTCGCTCTCCGACCCGCCCGAACACGCGGTCAGGACCGGCGCGGCCACCAGGACCGCCACGACGGCCGACACGACTCCTCGACGCATGCGCACGAACCCGAGCGTTCCAGATCATCCCGGCGGGATCGTGCAGGTCGGGCCGGTGCGCCGGTCAGAACAGGACGCTGGCGTACCGACCGACCTCGCGGAAGCCGACGCGCGCGTAGGCGGCCCGCGCCGGGGCGTTGAAGTCGTTCACGTAGAGGCTCACGACCGGAGCGATGGCCGACCTGGCGTACTCGACCACGGCGGCGGTGCCGGCCGTGCCGATGCCGCGCCCCCGCTGCGCGGGCGCCACCCAGACCCCCTGGACCTGACAGACCGCCCGTGAAACCGCGCCGATCTCGGCCTTGAAGAGGACCTGCCCGTTCTCTATCCAGGCGAGGGACTGACCTGCCCGGACGAGCTCCGCGACGCGCGCGCGGTACCCCGCGCCGCCGTCGGCCCGCAGCGGGCTGACGCCCACCTCCTCGGTGAACATGGCGACCGCGGCGGGCAGCAGGGTTTCCACCTCGGACGTGCGGACCGGACGTACCCGGGGCTCCGGCGGGACGGCAGGTGGCCCGTCGATCGCCATCAGCGGCTGCCGTGGGCGGTGGTCCCGCGGCGGCCCCCAGTGCGGCGCCAGGAGCTCCCACAGTGGCTGCACCGAAGCCGCCGGGCCGACGATGGTCGAGCACCGGCGGCCGGCGCGCCGCGCGCGCTCGGCGAAGGCGATCGCCGCGGGCCGCTCGGCGCCCGGCGCGGCGAACGGGATCAGGTTGGCCCCCGCCAGGCAGACGGCGTCGAGCCCCCTGCCGGTGCCGATGCCCCACAACGGCGCACCGAGCGAGGCCGGCGCGGTCCCCGCGCTCTCGATCCGCCCCGCGAGGACGCAGGCCCCGACCGGATCGCCGGCCAGCAGCCGCAGGACCGCCGGCTCGTCGGCCTCGTCCAGCACCCGGGCCGTGGGGGTCCGCAGCATGGCCGGCCGGCTCGGGAACCGACCGTCAGCCGACGGTGACGACGGGCGGACCGGAGACGGCGTCGTCACCGGTCTTCTCGCCGGCCAGCCGCAGGGCCTCCTCGATGAGCGTCTCGACGATGTGCGACTCCGGCACGGTCTTGATGACCTCGCCCTTGACGAAGATCTGCCCCTTGCCGTTGCCGGAGGCGACCCCGAGATCGGCCTCGCGTGCCTCTCCCGGGCCGTTGACGACGCAGCCCATGACCGCCACGCGCAGGGGCACCTCCATGCCCTCCAGACCGGCGGTCACCTCGTTGGCGAGGGTGTAGACGTCGACCTGCGCGCGCCCGCACGAGGGACAGCTGACGATCTCCAGACCGCGCTGGCGCAGGTTGAGGGACTCGAGGATCTGGGTGCCGACCTTGACCTCCTCCCCCGGAGGGGCGGAGAGGGAGACCCGGATCGTGTCGCCGATGCCCTGGGACAGCAGCGCGCCGAAGGCGACGGCGGACTTGATGGTGCCCTGGAACGCCGGGCCGGCCTCGGTCACACCGAGGTGCAGCGGGTAGTCACACTGCTCGGCGAGCAGCTCGTAGGCGCGGACCATGACCACCGGGTCGTTGTGCTTGACCGAGATCTTGATGTCGCGGAAGTCGTGCTCCTCGAACAGCGAGCACTCCCAGAGCGCGGACTCGACCAGCGCCTCCGGCGTCGCCTTGCCGTACTTGGCCAGCAGCCGCTTGTCCAGGGAGCCGGCGTTGACGCCGATGCGGATGGGGATGCCGGCACCCTTCGCGGCCTTCGCGATCTCACCCACCCGGTCGTCGAACTTCTTGATGTTGCCGGGGTTGACCCGCACGGCCGCGCAGCCGGCGTCTATGGCCGCGAAGACGTACCGGGGCTGGAAGTGGATGTCTGCGATGACCGGGATCTGCGAATGGCGCACGATCTCAGCGAGCGCCTCGGCGTCGTCGGTGTCCGGGACGGCGACGCGCACGATCTGGCACCCGGTCGCGGTCAGCTCGGCGATCTGCTGCAGGGTCGCGTTGACGTCCGCGGTCTTGGTCGTGCACATCGACTGAACGCTCACCGGGAAGTCGCTACCGACGCCGACGCCGCCCACGTCGAGCTGCCGGGTCTTCCGGCGGGGCGCGAGAACCGGCGGCGGGGACGCGGGCATGCCGAGAGAAACAGTCACGGTCGCCATTCTCCCCCTACAGCTTGATCGGGTTCACGATGTCCGCCACGACGAGCAGGCCGGACATCACCAGGAAGAGCCCGGCGATGACGTACGCGACGGGCATCAGCCGGGCGATGTCGAAGGGTCCCGGGTCGGGCCGGCCGCGCCAGCTGGCCACCGCGGCCCGCACGCGTTCGTAGAGCGCCCCCGCGATGTGCCCCCCGTCCAGCGGGTAGATCGGCAGCAGGTTGAACAGGAACAGCACCAGGTTGACGCTGGCCAGCAGGCTCAGGAAGAAGCTCAGCTTCTCCAGCGCCGGGACGTTCTGCTGCGCGAACACCTCGCCGGAGATGCGTCCCACACCGACCACGCCGACGGGCCCGTTGGCGTCGCGCTTGGCGCCGAGGAAGGTGGCCGAGAACAGCTGCGGGATCCGCTGGGGGATCTGGCCCAGCTTGTCCAGCGACTGCGTCACCACCATGCCGAAGTACCCCGGGAGGGCAGTGACCGGCTGGCGGACGAACTGCAGGTCGGGACCGATCCCGAGGTAGCCCGCGGTGGTGGTCTGGGTGCTGCCGGCCTGCGCGTACACCGTGTTGGCGATCGGGGTGACCGAGACCTCCCGGCGCTGACCGTTCCGCTCGATGGTCAGGGCGAGGGTGCGGCCGGGGTTGCTGCGGATGTCGTTCGTGACGGTGGTCCAGCTGTCGTACCGCGTGGGGTCGATCGGCTTCCCGCCGATCGCCACGATGGAGTCGCCGGGGCGCAGCCCGGCCTTGGCGGCCGGGCTCTCCGCCGGAACCGCGCAGTCCGCCGTCCCGAGGGTGCACTTCTGGCCGACCTTCGCCCCCGCGGTGACGATGGGCTCCTGGCACGCGTTCGTGTCGAGGGCCGTCGCGGCCCCAGCGGGCAGCACGCAGGCGGGCACGTCCTGGAGCCGCGTGCTGATGACCGCCGTGCCGATGCCGGAGAGGGTGACGGCGAAGAAGAGAACCGCGAGCACCAGGTTGTGGAACGGCCCGGCGAACATGACGATGACCCGCTGCCACCACGGCTTGGCGTAGAACACCCGGTCGCCGTCGGTGGGCAGCACGTCGTTGAGCGCGGCGCCCCGGACCTCCGCGATGAACGTCCGCATGCGGGTCGCCCGCTTGCTCTCGCCGTGCTCCGCGGGCGGGATCATGCCCACGATGCGGATGTAGCCGCCCAGCGGGACGGCCTTGACGCCGTACTCGGTCTCGCCGCGGCGCCGGGACCAGATGGTCGGGCCGAACCCGACCATGAACTGCGGCACCCGCATGCCGAAGCGGCGGGCCCAGAAGAAGTGGCCGCCCTCGTGGAACGCGATCGAGAACAGCAGCCCGACGGCGAAGGCGACGATCCCCAGGACCGTGAGGACAGTGCTCAGCTCGGCCTCCGGGCAGTCAACTGCGGCTCCGCGGCGCGGCAGCCGCTCCGGTCATGGCGGCGCGGGCGTGCTCTCGGGCCCACCGCTCCGCGGCCAGGACGTCGTCCACGCTCGTCGGGACGCCGAGGTCCGGCGCCTCGTCGAGGGTACGCGCGACCACCTGGAGAATGGCTGTGAACGACAGCCGACCCGCCAGGAAGGCGGCCACGGCCTCCTCGTTCGCCGCGTTGTAGAGAGCCGGCACGACACCGCCGGCCTCCCCGGCCTGGCGGGCGAGCCGGACGGCGGGGAAGGCGGCGTCGTCCAGCGGCGCGAATTCCCACGTGCTCGCGGTCGACCAGTCCAGAGCCGGCTGCACCTCCGGGAGGCGGTCGGGCCACGCCAGTGCCAGGGCGATGGGCAGGCGCATGTCGGGCGGGCTGGCCTGGGCGATCGTGGCGCCGTCGGCGAAGGTGACCATCGAGTGCACGATGGACTGCGGGTGCACGACCACGTCGATGTCGGCGTAGGGGACGCCGAAGAGCAGGTGCGCCTCGATCAGCTCGAGCCCTTTGTTGACCAGCGTCGCGGAGTTGATCGTCACGACGGGGCCCATCCGCCAGGTGGGATGGGCCAGCGCCTGCTCCACCGTGACATCGGCGAGGTCGGCCGCCGACCGGCCGCGGAACGGCCCGCCGCTGGCGGTGAGCACCAGCCGCGCCACCTCGTCGCGGGTACCACCCCGGAGGCACTGCGCGAGCGCCGAGTGTTCCGAGTCGACCGGCACCAGCTGCCCGGGAGCCGCCGCGGCCGTCACCAGCGCCCCGCCGGCGACGAGGGACTCCTTGTTGGCCAACGCGACGGTGCGCCCCGCGTGCAGAGCGGCCAGGGTGGGGCCGAGCCCGATCGAACCGGTGATCCCGTTGAGGACGACGTCCGCCTGGCGCGCCGCGAGCTCCTCGGCGGCACGCGGTCCGGCGAGGATCTCCGGCAGCGCGAACTGCCCCTGCGCCCAGCCGCGCCGCGAGGCCTCGGCGTAGAAGGCGAGCTGGAGGTCCTGGGCGGCGGTGGCACGGGCGACGGCCACCGTGCGGACACCGAGCGTGAGCGCCTGTTCGGCCAGCAGGCCGACGTCGGCGCCCCCGGCGGCGAGCGCGGTGATGCGCAACCGGTCCGGGTTCTGCTTCGCCACGGCGAGGGCCTGCCGGCCGATCGAGCCGGTGGAGCCCAGGACCGTGATCTCGCGCGGGCCCGTCACGACGACACCGGCTCCCTTCCGCGGCGCGTTCCCTGTCGGCTCACGCCCGGCATCCTTCCTGACGCGGGAAGCGCGCCGCGCCGTCCTCCCTCCCGCTGTGGCGGGGACGGGGTGCTGCCATGATTGGGCCGGGCGGAGGAACGTGCGAGTTCGCCCCGGGAACACAGCAGTGCCACGAACGCGTGCGACGAGCGCCAGCGAGGAGACCCAGTGACCGAGCCGACCCACCGCGCGCGCATGGGGCAGGACACCCCCGCCACGCACCGGGTGAACCAGCCGGGCCGC
>JAODNJ010000011.1 GCA_025465155.1 Frankiales bacterium | reverse complement strand
CGGCGAGTGCCCGCCTGGCGCTGGCCTCGTCGAGCCACAGACTCCTCCTCTGGAATGCCCGGCACGGTGTGCCGCGGCGGAATGCCGGCGCACGGTCCCGCGGTCGGGGCGATGGATGCCGCGAGAGTGCCTGGGTGGCTGCTCCGAGACGCGACTCGGGCCCACGGATCTCCGAGAGATCGACGCCTCCGGGCCCGACAGCCCGCCCACGGTGGGAACCTGCAGCCACCAGTCGATGGCCGGGGCACCAACCGCACAGGAAAGTCGTCGCGAGACGAGCGGCGCTTTCCTGGGTATGTGCTGAATCAATGCTAGCGCCTGTCGGCCCGTGCGGGGGAGCGTGGCGCGATCCGCGGCCCGGACTGTATGCACTGGAATGGTCGCACACACCGAGATGGCCCTCACAGTGACTGTGAGGGCCATCTCATTGTGGTATCGGGGGGGTCCGGCCGACTCAGCGCGCGCGGTCCGGACGGCTTCTGCACTGGGACTGCCCCTCCCCCCGACGCCCTCTGCCTCCGGCGACAGAACAGTCAGCTGCCGATGCCAATCGACCGGCCGACGAAAGGCCGCCGACCGTCACGTCCCGCACTAACGCGGGCAGCTGAGCCGCGACGGGGCGAGCAGCTGCCCGGCTGGATGTCCCGCTGTCCCGCCTGGTTCCGGCCGGGGCAGCGGGTCGAGGCTCCCTGGGCTCAGGCGACCGCCGGCTCGGCGTCGGTCAGCGCGCCGCGCAGGATCACGCGACGACAGCCTCCTCGCCCACGACCCAGGCGTCATGGCCGCCGGCGAGCGAGGTGACGTCGCTGGGCGCGGCGACGAACTCGTTGCCGTAGGCCATGTGGATGGCCACCCGGCCGGACAGGTGGACCTGCATGCGTGGGGCCTCGCACCATTCGGTGCCGGCGATCGGCTTTGCGTCGCTCGACCAGCGCCAGCCCGGCTGCAGGGTCAGCCGGCCCACCTCGCCCCCTCCGACCTTGAGGATCTCCGCCCGCCCGTGCGCGATTACGCCGGTTTCCTCGGAGCGGACCCGGTTCCGGGTCCGGTTGAGTAGCGGGGGCAGGGTGCTGGGCCGGTCGAGGCTCGACCATGTCGAAAGCCCGGCTGGTCATCACCGCGATCGAGGTCGAGGGCCGCACGCCGGCTGAGGTCGTCGCCGCCTACGGCGTCTCCCGCTCCTGGCTCCATGAGCTGCTGGCGCCCTACCGCGCCGAGGGCGACGCCGCGTTCGAGCCCCGCAGCCGGCGGCCACACAGCTCATTCCGGGCGACCCCGCCGGACACCGTCGAGTTGGTCCTGCGGCTGCGCAAGCAGCTGAGCGAGGCCGGGCTGGACGCCGGCGCGGACACCCTCGGCTGGCACCTGACCCACCGGCACCAGACCACGGCGTCGGGCGAACCCACACCGGAACCCACGTCCTGCTCCTGGTCCAGGATCTCGACGTCCGCATCATCGACGCCGCACCGGCGAACTGCTCCGCGAACTCGTCCTCGACCCCACCCGCGACTACCAGCGCACCGGCCGACCACCCGGCCCCACCCCGAAAAAGCAGTAGCCCGGACCCACGAATCGTGGGTCCGGGCTATGCCGATGTCTTGCGACATCACAGAGTAGCGGGGGCAGGATTCGAACCTGCGACCTCTGGGTTATGAGCCCAGCGAGCTACCGAGCTGCTCCACCCCGCGTCGGTGAACCCACCCTACCAGCCGTCGCGGAGGGGTGGAGGACCGGTACCCCGGCCCCCACCCCTGGCCGATCAGCCCGACGGGGACGCCGACGAGCGGGACGACCCCGACGAGGACTTGGCCGCCTCGTACTCCGCGACCGCCTTCTGCAGGTTCGACTGCGCCTGGCCGATCGCCGCGAAGTCACCGTTGCGCTGCGCCGTCGCCAGCGCATTCAGCGCCGAGTCGATGTCCGAAACCGCCTTGTCCAGAGCCGGGTTCGGCTGACCGCTACCGCCGCTCGGTGGGCTGGTCGTCGGCGCCGTCGTGCTCGGCGCCGCGGACGACGGCGGCGGGGTGCCGGACGACCCGTTTCCGGTGGCGCTCTGCCCCGCTCCCGCGCCGAACACCTGGTCGAGGGCCTCGGCGAGAGTGTTGCCGTAGCCCACCCGGTCGCCGTAGTTGACCAGCACCTTCTGCAGCAGCGGGAAGGAATTCTGCCCGGTGCCCTGCACGTACAGCGGCTCGACGTACAAGAGCCCGTTCCCGCCGATCGGCAGGGTCAGCAGATTGCCGAAGACGGCTTGGGACTCCGCGCTCTTGAACAGGGTCAGGTCGGGTCTGACCTGGTTGTTCGTGATGAACGACTGCTGCACCTGTCTGGGTCCGCGGAACGGCGTGTTGCCTGGTAGTTGCAGCACCTGGATCTGGCCGTACGTCCGGGGATCGCTGGAGGCGGAGATGAACGCCGACAGGTTGTCGCGGTTGTAGGCGTTCAACGCGCTGGTGAGCTGGAAGCTCGCCGCCGGGTCGCCCTGGCGCTGGGCCAGGATGTAGTACGGGGGCTGGGCCTCCGTGGTGTCCCTCGTCGGGTCGGTCGGCACCTGCCACCGGTCGCTCTGCGCGTAGAAGACGCCGGGGTCGGACACGTGGTAGCGGGTCAGGATGTCCCGCTGCAACTTGAACAGGTCCTCCGGGTACCGGACGTGGCTGACCAGCTCGGGACTCATCTGGCTGCGCGGCTTGACCAGCCCGGGGAAGGCCTTCTCGTACGTCTTGAGGACGGGGTCCTGCTGGTCCCAGGCGTACAGGGTCACGGTGCCGTCGTAGGCGTCGACGGTGGCCTTCACCGAGTTGCGCACGTAGTTGAACTGCTCGTCGGGCAGCGCCGACGTGCCGGCCCCGGTCAGCGAGTCCTGCGCGGCCTGCTGGAGCTGCATCCGCTCGGCGTAGGGGTAGGAGTTCGAGGTCGTGTAGCCGTCGAGGATCCACGTCACCCGCCCGTTGACCACCGCGGGGTACGGGTCGCCGTCCACCGTGAGGAAGGGCGCCGCCTTCTCGACCCGCTGTCGCGGGTCGCGCACGTAGAGCACCTTCGAGCTGTCGTTCACGGCGCCGGAGAGCAGGAAGTTCCGCTCCCGGTAGTAGATCGCGAAGGTGAGCTGGCGGAAGAAGCTGCCGATCGAGACGCCGCCCTTGCCGTCGTAGGTGTTGCTGATCTGTCCCTGACCGGAGTTGTCCTGCGGCTGGTCGAACTCCCGCGGCGTCGCCCCCTTCGGGGCGCCGACGACCGAGTAGTCGCCGATCAGCTCGCCGTAGTAGATCCGGGCCTGCTTCACGGGGATGTTGCCGGTGGTCGGCAGATTCCCGGTGGTGAAGTTGGGTTCACCGCCCTGCTGCCCGGCCACCACCTCGTTGGCCGGCGCCGCGACGAAGCCGTTGCCGTGGGTGTACACGGTGTGCCGGTTGATCCAGCTGTCCTGGTTGCCGGACAGCCCCGCGCTGTCGAGCTCGCGGACGGCGACGACGTAGTCCTGCGTCTTCCCGCCGATCGTGTACCTGTCGATGTCGAGCTTCTTCGGGAAGCCGTACACGTTGCGGATCTGCTGCCGGGCGTTGAACGTCTCCGACAGAACGTTCGGGTCCAGCAGGCGCGCGTTCGGGATCGTCTGGTTGTCGTTGCGCAGGGCGGACAGCGCCGCCCCGGTGTCGACCGAGTTGCCCGTCGTGTTCTGGGCGTAGTCGACGTACTTCAGGTTCGACAGGTTGTACGCGGCCAGCGTCGAGGAGATGGCCCGCTTGATGTACGGGGCCTCCTTCTGGTTGGCGCTGGGGCCGACCACGAACTGCTGCACGATCGCCGGGTAGGCCACCCCTATCACCAGGCTCGAGATCAGCAGAAGCACCAGGGCAGCGGCCGGGAGCAGGAAGTTGCGGAACGCGATGTTGGCGAAGAAGGCCACCGCGCAGACCGCCGCGACGATGACGAGGATCGTCTTCGGGACCAGCAGCGCGTTGACGTCGGTGTAGCTCGCCCCGGTGAACAGCTGCCCGCGGTCGGAGTACACGAGGCCGTAGCGGTCGAGCCAGTAGGACACCGCCTTCAGGGCGACGAACAAGCCGAGCAGCACCGAGATCTGGACCCGGGCCGCCGCGGTGAGCTTCTGGCCGGGGGTCTGCAGCCGCAGCCCACCGAAGACGTAATGGGTGATCAGGGATCCGATCAGGGCCAGCAGCACGGTCCAGAACGCGAACCCGAGCAGCAGCCGCAGGAACGGGTAGTCGAACACGAAGAAGGACAGGTCGAGGCCGAACTGCGGGTCCTTCGTGCCGAAGCTCGTCGCGTTGCGGAACGTGAGCCACGTCTGCCAGCTGCTCTGCGCGGTGAAGCCGGCGAACAGGCCGAGCAGCACGCCCACGACGCTGAGCACCAGGGTCCGGCGGGGCTCCAGCGACTGGCGGTAGCGCTCGAGGTTCTGCTGCTCCAGCGACATCGGACGGAACGTCGGCCGGAAGCGGTAGGCCAGGTAGACGGCGAGCGAGACCAGGCCGCCCGTGCCCACGCCGGCGACGGCGAACAGCAGCGCCCGGGTCTGGACCTGCGTCCAGAACACCTCGGTGTAATGCGTCTCGGCGAACCACAGGTAATCGACGTAGACGTTCGTCAGGGTCCCGATCGCGGTGAACAGGACCAGCAGCACGACGATGGCCCCGATGACGAGCTTCGCGCGCCGCGAGAGCGTCGGCACCGACACGGGGGGCCGCATGGCCACGAGCGGACTCCTTCGGTTCAGGTCGTGCGGTTCACGGTCGTGGCCGGGGCCACGGGGTGAGCAGGCGGGGGCGTTGCTGATCCGGGCATGGCTGATCCCTGCACGGTTCCCCCAGGACAACGCTGCCCGCCGCCCCGGGTTCCCGGATCAGCACGACGGCGGGGTCCGGCCGGAGCGGAAGTCCGTGAGAGCGGTGAGGGCGCTGTCGAGGTCGGACACCTTCGCCAGCCGCAGTCCCGGCTGGGGAGCGGCCGCGGCCTCGCTGCAGTTGTCCGCGGGGACCAGGAAGAGCGTGGCGCCGATGTTCTGGGCGGCGACCATCTTCAGCTGGATCCCGCCGATCGGGCCCACCTTCCCGTCGGCGTCGATGGTGCCCGTCCCGGCCACCACCTTGCCGCCGGTGAGGTCCTGGGGGCCGACGAGATCGAGGATGCCCAGGGTCAGCATCAGCCCGGCCGAGGGGCCTCCGACGTCGGCCACCTGGATGTCCACGTTGAACGGCGCCGAGGGCTGCTCGATGACCAGGATGCCGAGCAGGGAGCCGGCGCGGTCCTTCGCCGGGTTCGTCGTCACCGTGGCCGTGCCCGGTTGTCCCAGGCGCGTGTAGGACACGGTCACCGACGAGCCGCCAGGGATCGCCGTCAGCACCTTGTTCAGCGTGTCCGGGTCCGGGGTGGGCTGCCCGTTCACCGCGTCGATCGCGTCTCCCTTCTGCAGGGCGCTCTTCGACGGAGAGCCCGCCGAGAAGTCCTGGACGACGACCTTCTTCGGGTAGCCGAGATGACCCAGCGCGGCGGACTCGGCCGACTGCTCGGAGGTCAGAAAGGCGTTGCGGTTCGCCGTCTGGGTCTGCGCCGGGGTCTGGTCCGGCGGGTAGACCGCCTCCTCCGGGACGACCGCGACGTTCTTGTCGAACCAGCCGCGAACGGCCTGGACCAGCGTGAGCCGACCGCGGCTGACCCCCACGGTGGTCAGGTTGAGATTGCCGTCCGCGTGATTGCGCGCGCGACCCTGGAGCGTGATGATCTGCTGCCCGCGGATGTCACCGAGGGTGTTGTAGGTGGGTCCGGGCATCTGGGCCACGTAAGGCACCGGCACCGCGGCGCCGACCAGTCCGAAGACCAGCAGCAGGGCGGTGCCGACCACCAGGACGGCGATCCGACGGGTCACGTCGGGCGAGCTTAGGTTGCGCGGCTGGGACGCGGCGGCCGGAGCACCGGTCGGTGTCCGCGCACAGCGGACGTCCCACGGCCGTACGGGCCTCCACCGGCATGATCACGCGTCTACCGTGGTGGCATGAGCGAGCTGCCGTTCGGCTTCGGGATGCCCGACCGTGATCCTGAGCGCAAGCCGGGTGACGAGGGCGAGGGCGGCCAGGGATCCGGCCAGGGATCCGGGGACGCCGACCCCTTCGGCTTCGGCGCGCTGTTCGCCGGTCTCGGCGGCGGCGCCCCCGGCGCCGGCACGCCCGAGGAGCTGCTGGGCAAGATGCCGCTGTTCGCCGAGCTGCAGAAGCTGATGACCTGGTCGGGCGGGCCGGTCAACTGGGACCTCGCCCGGCAGGGGGCGATCAGCCAGCTCGCCACGGGCAGCCAGCCGACGTCGGAGGCCGAGCGGACCGCCGTCGCCGAGGCTCTCCGGCTGGCCGACGTCTGGCTGGACGGGGCCACGGAGCTGCCCTCGGGTATCGACCGGCCGCTGGCCTGGTCGCGGGTGGAATGGGTGGAGCAGACCCTGCCCGCCTGGAGCACCCTGATCGACCCGCTCGCCGAGCGCGTCGTCGGCGCCATGACCAGCGCGCTCCCACCGGAGGCGGCGGGCCTGGCCGGTCCCCTGGCCGGGGTGATGGGCCGGATGGGCGGCCTGATGTTCGGTGCCCAGGTGGGTCAGGCCCTCGGTCGTCTCTCCAGCGAGGTGCTCAGCAGCACGGACGTCGGCCTGCCCCTCGCCCCGGCGGGGGCGGGCGTCCTGGTGCCGCAGAACGTGGCCGAGTTCGCCGCCGGGCTCGACCGTCCCGCCGACGAGGTCCGGTTGTTCCTGGCCCTGCGCGAGGCCGCGTCGCAGCGGTTGTTCGCGCACGTGCCGTGGCTGCGCCAGCAGCTGCACGACGCCGTCCACGCCTACGCCCGTGGCATCACGATCGACCGCGAGGCCATCGAGCGCGGGATCACCGAGGCGATGGGTGACATGGAGGGTGGCATCGACCCGAGCGACCCGGAGAGCATCCAGCGGCTCATCGGAAGCGGCGTGCTGGAGCCCGAGGAGACCCCCGAGCAGCAGATGGCGCTGCGCCGGCTGGAGACGCTGCTGGCCCTCGTCGAGGGATGGGTCGACGCCGTCGTCGCGACGGCGGCGGCCGACCGGCTCCCGGGGCACGCGGCGCTCGCCGAGACGATGCGCCGCCGGCGGGCCACCGGCGGCCCGGCCGAGCAGACCTTCGCCACGCTGGTCGGTCTGCAGCTGCGGCCGCGCCGGTTGCGGGACGCGGCCACCGTGTGGGGCGCCATGGCACAGCAGCACGGGACCGCGGCGCGCGACCGGCTCTGGTCGCACCCCGACCTGCTGCCCACCTCCGACGACCTCGACGAGCCGCTGGACTTCGTGGCGCGCCAGGGGCTGGACGACGGGCTCACCGAGCTCACCGCCGACGACGCCGCCCGGCCGTCGGAGGGCACCGGCCCGACCTCGCACGAGACCGATCCGCCCGAGGACGGCGAGGGCGGTACGCCCGCCCGCTGAGCCTGCGCGGGTCAGTCGACGACGTCGCCGTCGGCGGCGGCATCGCCGGCCGCCGACGCGAGCTCCACGCCCTCGAGGAAACCCCGCGCCCTCTCCGCCTTCGGGTAGCGGGCCACCAGGGTCCAGAACCGTTCGTCGTGGCTCGGCTCGATCAGGTGGACGAGCTCGTGCACCAGGACGTAGTCGACGACGTACTCCGGCATGGTCCGGAGTCGGCTCGACAGCCGGATGCTGCGGTCGGCGGGCGTGCACGAACCCCAGCGCCGGTGCTGGTTGGCGACCCAGCGGACGCTGGCCGGCTCGGCGAGCCCGTCGAGATGTGCCTCCGACAGCGCGGCGGCGCGCGCCATGAGCTCGCTGTCCCCGCCGAGTGTCCGGTGCCGCCGCTCCTCGCGGGTCTGAAGCTTGGCGACCATCTGCGCGACCCAGCGGCGCTCCTCGGCGGGGCTGAACGCGGCCGGGATGAGCACCACCGTGCGGCCCATCTCGCGGTACGCGGTCACGGTGCGCCGGCGGCGGGTGCTGCGCCGCACCTCGACGGCGTTGCCCTCCGCCGGCTCGCCGCTGCCCGTGCGGCCGGCCCGGGCGGCGGGGAGCGCACG
>JAODNJ010000118.1 GCA_025465155.1 Frankiales bacterium | reverse complement strand
CTGGGTCTACGTGCTCTCGGGCCGGCTGCGGGTGGTGCTGGGTGAGCACGACGTCTTCCTGGGCCCCGGTGAGGTGGCGGAGTGCGACACCCGGACGCCTCACTGGATGGGCAACCCCGGTCCCGGGACTGCCGAGGTGCTCGGGCTGTTCGGCCCGCAGGGCGAGCGGATGCACGTCCGCGCCCGGCGCGAAGCGCCCGCACCGGGCCGTGTTCGAATGCCGCGGTGAGCCCCGCCCCTCCGCGCGTCACCACCGGCCCCGATGTCCGGGTGGCCGAGTCGGGCGACGTGCCGCGGATCGCGGCCACCCTCACCGTCGCCACGGCCGAGTCGCGCTGGGCGCGCTGGGCGCTCCCTGCGGACGGCCGGATGCAGCGCCTGACCCGGCTGCACGAGCTGGTGGCCGGCCACCGCGGGGTGGCCACGGGCACCACGTGGGTGACCGACGAGGTCACCGCCGTCGCCGCCTGGGAGGCGCCCGAGGGGGCTGCCGTGCCGGTGCCGGCGGACGTCGAGGCGGCCCTGGCCCGCGAGGTGCCGCGGCTGCACGGCGACCGCTACCCGGTCGTCTCCGCGACGGACGCGATCGTCTCCGCCGCCCGTCCGGCGGCGCCGCACTGGTGGCTCGCCGCGGTCGGCACCCGTCCCAGCGCGCGCCGGCAGGGGCTGGGCGCCGCCGTGCTCGCGCCGGTACTGCGGCGCTGCGACACCGAGGGGCTGGCTGCCGCGGCCGCCGTCCCCACCTGGGCGAACGTCCGGTGGCTGCGCCGCGTCGGCTTCGTCGTCACCGGGACCATCGACAGCGCCGACGACGAACTGCCGCTGTACGTGCTGGTCAGAAATCCCGGCGGCGCGGATGTCGATTCCGGGAAGGGCGATTCGTACAGAGGATGAGCGGACGGCGCCGTGCCGGCCGCCGTCGGAGAGGAACCCGCCATGCCGCAGTACCTGCTCACCGTGATCGAGCCGTCCGGGGAAATGCCGCCGCCCGAGGTGATGGAAACGATCATGCACGACGTCGGCGCCGTGGATCAGGAGATGCGCGAGGCCGGAATCTGGGTCTTCGCCGGTGGCCTGTACCCCCCGAGCAGCGCCACCGTGCTACGGCCCAAGGACGGCGAGGTCCTGCTCACCGACGGGCCGTTCGTAGAGGGCCGCGAGCACGTCGGGGGCTTCTCGATCATCACCGCTCCGGACCTCGACGCCGCCCTGGACTGGGGCCGCAAGCTGGCCCGTGCGACCACGCTGCCCATCGAGGTGCGGCCCTTCCGGGAGGGCTGAACCGCCGATGGATGCGACGGCGACCGTGGAGCGGACGTTCCGCGAGCACTACGGGCGCGCGGTCGCCGTCCTCGTCCGCCTCCTCGGCGACATCGACGCCGCCGAGGAGGCGGTGCAGGACGCCTTCACGACGGCGGTGCGGCGGTGGCCGGCCGAGGGCGTGCCGCCGAGCCCGGCCGGCTGGATCGTCACCACCGCCCGCAACCGGGCCATCGACCGCTGGCGGCGTGAGGCGACCCGCGCCCACCGGCAGGCCGAGGCCGCCCTGCTGTCCGTACCGGAACTCCCGGCCGAGGAGGGCGCCGTGCCCGACGACCGGCTGCGGCTCATCTTCACCTGCTGCCACACCGCGCTGGCGACGCCGGCCCAGGTCGCGCTGACGCTGCGACTGCTGGGCGGGCTGACCACCGCCGAGATCGCGCACGCCTTCCTCGTGCCGGAGGCGACGATGGCGCAGCGACTGGTGCGGGCCAAGGCGAAGATCCGCGAGGCCCGCATCCCCTACCGCGTGCCGCGCGACGCCGATCTGCCCGAGCGGCTCCGGGCGGTCCTCGCCGTCGTCTACCTGGTCTTCGCCGAGGGGCACAGCGCCATGACCGGCGATCGCCTCGTACGCGAGGAGCTCTCCGCCGAGGCCATCCGACTGGGCCGGCTGCTCGCGGCCCTGATGCCCGACGAGCCCGAGGTCACGGGCCTGCTGGCGCTGATGCTCCTCGCCGAGTCGCGACGGCCGGCGCGGGTCGGGCCGGACGGCCAGCTCGTCGTCCTCGCCGAACAGGACCGCAGCCGCTGGGACACCGCCCTCATCGCCGAGGGCCAGGACCTGGTCCGCCGCTGCCTGCGGCGCAACCAGCCGGGGCCTTACCAGCTGCAGGCCGCCATCCAGGCGGTGCACAGCGACTCCGCCACGGCCCCGGACACCGACTGGCGGCAGATCGTGGCGCTCTACGACCAGCTGCTCGCCGTCACGCCGACCCCGGTCGTGGCGCTCAACCGGGCCGTTGCGGTGGCCGAGGTGGGGGGTCCCGAGGCCGCGCTGACGCTGGTCGACGCGCTGGACCTCCCCCGGCACCACCTGCTGCCAGCCGTCCGGGCCGACCTGCTCCGGCGGCTCGGACGATCGGCCGAAGCCGTCGCCGCTTACGACCAGGCGCTGGCCCTCGCGGGCAACGAGGCCGAGGTTGCCTTCCTGCGGCGTCGCCGGGACGAGCTCAGTCCCATGAACGGCGCGAACGCTTGAGCTGACCGCGGCGCTTCTTCTGCTCGATCCGCCGCTCCTGCGACCCCCGGGTGGGCTTCGTCCGCCGCCGCGCGGCCGGGGGAGGTGCCAGCGCCGCGCGGAGCACCGCGGCCAGCCGGTCCCGCGCCGCCTGCCGGTTGCGCAGTTGCTGGCGGTACTCGCTGGCCGCGATGGTCAGGACGCCGTCGACGAGTCGCTCGCCGAGCCGGTCGGCCAGGCGGGCCCGCTGCGCCTCGGTCAGCCCGGGCAGGTCGAGCGGTACGACGGACAACTCCACCCGCGAATCCGCGGTGTTCACGCCCTGGCCACCGGGACCGGAGGACCGGGAGAACCGCCAGGAGAGGGCGCCCGAGGGCACGACCAGGTCGCCGACGACCGCGAGGTCCCCTGCGACGTCGTCCGTGCTCGTCATGCACCCAGTCTGA
>JAODNJ010000104.1 GCA_025465155.1 Frankiales bacterium | reverse complement strand
CGTCGCGGGCCGCGGCGGCCTTCTCGTGCGAGGCGACGGAGAACTCGTCGACCTGCCCGCGGGTGAAGCCCCACCGCTCGGCGATCATCTCCGCGCCGATCCCCTGGTTCGGCGCACCCGGGCCGTACCGCTCGGCGAAGGCCTCCGGGAACGGATTGGCGTCGCCGATCGCCGCGGCCATCGGCACCCGGCTCATCGACTCCACCCCGCCGGCCACCACGACGTCGTACTGACCGGCGATCAGCCCGGCCGCGGCGAAGTGCACCGACTGCTGGGAGGAGCCGCACTGCCGGTCGACGGTCACGCCGGTCACCGACTCCGGCCAGCCGGCCGAGAGCACCGCGGTGCGGGCGATGTCGAAGGTCTGCTCGCCCACCTGGCCCACGCATCCCCAGATCACGTCATCGACCAGCGCCGGCTCCACGCCGGCCCGCTGCACCAGGGCGTTCAGCACGTGCGCCGACAACGAGGCCGGGTGCACGCCCGACAGCCCCCCGTTGCGCTTGCCGACCGGCGTCCGAACGGCCTCCACGATCACTGCATCCCGCATCTGTGCGTCCCTCGTCCGGAGTGGTGTGGTCTGTCCACCCTACTCAATTGCGTACCCTCAATAGGGCCTGACCCCACGGTTCGGCCACCCGTCGGACCTCGGCCACCGGTCCGGGCCGACCGGAAGCTCGACACCATCCCGCGGGTCACCGATCAGCCGAGGAGCCACACGATGCCCGTCACCGACGTGGACGGGGCAGTCGGCCCGGACGGCGCCGTCGTGCCAGCGGACGACGGTGCTGGTGAGGCCGGTTCCGGCAAGCTCGCCGCACAGGTCGCCCGGCGGATCGAGGCCGAGGTGATCCGGCGGGGCTGGCCCGTCGGTGCGTCGCTGGGGTCGGAGCCCGAGCTACGGGAGCGGTACGGCGTGAGCCGCTCGGTGCTGCGCGAGGCGGTGCGGCTCGTCGAGCACCACCAGGTCGCCCGCATGCGCCGCGGGCCGAACGGCGGACTGTTCGTCGTCGAGCCTGACGCGGGCCCGGCCGCCCGCGCCATGGTGATCTATCTGGAGTTCCTCGGGACGAGCGTCGAGCACCTCCTGGACGCACGGCGCCTGCTCGAGCCGCTGGCCGCCGGCCTGGCCGCTCAGCGGGTGACCGAGGACGGCATCCACCGGCTGCGCCGTGCCGTCGACGACGCGGTCCAGCAAGCCGGCGGCCCTCGCCCCGACTCCCTGGAGTCGCTGCACGTCCTGCTCGGCGAACTCTCCGCCAACCCGGTGCTCCGGCTGTTCATCGACGTCCTCACCCGGCTCACCAACCTGTACGGGACCCAGGCCTCGGGCGCTCCGAGGGCGGTCTACCGCCAGGCCCGGGCGGACGCGCAGACCCGCCATGCCGAGATCGCCGACGCGGTGACCGCCGGCGACGTCGGCCGCGCGGAGTCGCTGCTGCTGGCCTACCTCGACGAGGTCGCGGACTGGATGCGCAACCATCCCCGGGCTCGGCGGTTCACCTCGGTTCCCGCCGGGACGACGACGGCACGTCCGGAACCGCAGGCCAAGCTGGCCGAGGTGGTGGCCGCTCGGCTTCGTCGCGACATCGCCGCCGCCGACTGGCCGGTCGGCTCCGTCGTCGGATCGGAGTCGGAGCTCCTAGCGCGCTACGGCATCAGCCGAGCTGCCCTCCGGGAGGCGGTGCGCCTGCTCGAGGAGCACTCGGTCGCACGCATGCGCCGCGGTCCCGGGGGCGGCCTTGTGGTCGCCACCCCGGATCCCCGGGCGAGCATCGACACGATGGCACTGCGTCTGGAGTACCAGGGGGTCACCGGCGGCGACCTGCTGGCCGTCCGGGAGGCCATCGAGATCGGCGTCGTCAGCCGGGTGACGGCCCACTACCGCGACCCCGCGGTCCGCGACCGGCTGGAGCGGTCGATCCGCAGGGTCGGTGAGGGCTCGGGCGAGGACCAGATCCGGGCCGATCACTTCCACACGGAGCTGGCGGACCTCTCCGGCAATCCCGTCCTGGTCCTCTTCCTGCGGATCCTCACCGAGCTGTGGCACCGCCACTATGCGAGGGAGCAGACGGAGATCGGCCCCGACGTGCAGGCGCAGGCGGCCTCCGTCCACCACCGGATCCTCGAGGCGGTGACGACCGGGGACGAGGGGCTGGCCCGCCACCGCATGCGCCGCCACCTCGCGGCCCTCACCGAGTGGTGGCACTGAGCGCCCCAGGCCACCCGGCCGCTCCCGGCTCTCTACCCGACGGCGTCGACGAGGCCCCAGTCGAGTGCGGTCGACGCGTCGATCGCAGCGCCGCTGAGGGCCAGCCAGAGGGTCCGCCACCTGCCGATCCGGCGGGGGATGCTCACCGTCCCCCCCGCGCCGGGAATCAGCCCCATCGGGATCTCCGGCAGCCGCATCTGCGTCCCCGGCGCGGCCACGATCCGCCCGGCGAAGGCCGGCAGCTCGATGCCGGCGCCGATGCAGGCGCCGTGCAGGTGCGCCTCCACCCGGTCGGCCAGGCGCGACAGCGGACGAGCTGCACCCGCCCGGGTCCGGACGAGGTGCCCGGTGACGAGGTCGGGCGTCGTCCCGAACTCGTCCAGGTCGCCGCCCGAGCAGAAGGACGGCCCGACCCCGTCCAGGAGCACCCGGCTGATCCCCGGGTCGAGCTCGGCCAGCTGGAGCGCGGCGACCAGCGCGTCGCGCAGCTCCCGGCCGTAGGCGTTGCGGCGCTCGGGCCGGTCGAGGGTGATCCGCAGGCCGTCCCCGCTCCGCTCCATCCGCACCGGATCCGCTGCCGGCGACGGCAGCGGCCGCGGCCCCCGGCGGGCCAGCCAGCCGGCGAACTCCGGGCCGCCGAGCAGGGTCGAGTAGGCAGCCGACTCGGCGTCCAGCGCGGCGTGCGTGGGCAGCCGCCCGGACCACCGCAGCAGGCCGGCCAGCATCGTGGACGCATGCGGGAACGCGCGCACCGTGCCGACGAGCTCGGCGGCCGCGGCCGCCGGATCGGCCACGGGCACCAGCTCCCGCGCGGGCGGTCCCTCCGATCGTGGCACCAGCGTGAGGTCCAGCGCGGCGACCAGCGGATCCAGTGCCGCGTCGGGCTGCCGGGTGCAGATGCCGACCAGCACCCCGTCGGCCGCCCCGGCCGCGACCGCCGCGGCCGCCACGACGTCCCGCGGCACGGGAGCGTCCAGGACCACCACCCGGACGGGCGTCGTCAGCCGGCCCGCGAGATCCAGCACCGGCTCGGCGCGGGGGTTGGCCAGGTCCGCCGGGCGAACGGCCGGGAGCTCACCGGCCCCCACCTCAGCGGGTACCCGCGGGCTCGCGTGGCAGGCCGAGCGCCCGCTCGGCCAGGATCGTGCGCTGGACCTCCGACGTCCCGGCGTAGATGGTTCCGGCCCGCGCGTTGAGCGACACCTGCCACCAGCTGTTCGTCGACAGGGGGTCGGCACCGGGATCGTCGGCCCGCATGGGGCGGGACGGGCCCTTCCCCACCGGGATCAGCCCGTCCAGTCCCTCCACGTCGAGCGCCAACTGGGTGACCTCGCGGTGGTACTCGCTCCAGTACAGCTTCGACACCGACGCCGCGTGGCCGATCTCGTCCCCGGCGAGCACGTCGGACAGGATGCGGTACCCCAGGTAGCGCATGACCTCGACCCGGGCGTAGCACCGGGCCAAGCGCTGGCGGAGCACGGGATCGTTCGCGCGCCCGGTGCGGCGGGCCAGCTCCATCAGCCGGTCGAGCTCGGCCCGGAAGAGCAGCGGATTGGTCGCCGCCTCCTCACCACGTTCGAACGTGAGCAGCGTCTGCGCGACGGCCCAGCCTCCGCCGACGGCGCCGACGACCATGTCGCCGCGGGTGCGCGCGCCGGTGAAGAAGACCTCGCAGAACTCCGCTCCCCCGGACATGTGCCGGATGGGGCGCACGTCGACGCCGGGCTGGTCCAGCGGGACCAGCAGGAACGACAGCCCCTTGTGCTTGGGCGCTGCCGGGTCGGTCCGGGCCAGGACGAAGATTCCGGTGCTCCGGTCGGCGGCCGACGTCCAGATCTTCTGGCCGTCGACGACCCACTCGTCGCCGTCCAGGCGCGCGCGGGTGCTCACCGAGGCGAGGTCGGACCCGGCGCCCGGCTCCGAGAAGCCCTGGCACCACCGCTGCCCGCCGGACAACAGGCCGGGGAGGAGCTCGGCCTTCTGCTGCTCGGTGCCCCACCGCAGCAGGGTGTTGCCGAGCATCTTCAGGCCGGTCGAGTCCCGGGGGACGTCGCCGAACGGGAGCCCCGCGCGGGTGAGCTCCTCGACGAGGACCACCTGGTGCAGCTTGGTGAGCCCGCGGCCGCCGTACTCCACCGGCCAGGCGACGGCGAGCAGCCCCCGCCGGTGCAGCGTGGACCGCCAGCTGCGGACGAACTCGCGGGTGCTCTCCGCGTCGGGAATGGCGCCCATCCCCCGCCAGTCCGCCGGCAGCTCCTCGGCGAGGACGGCGCGCACCTCGGCGCGGAAGCCCTCGATCTCCGGGGGGTAGGAGATGTCCACGCGTCCTCCTGACCGTCTGATGACCTGGTTGACCTAGCCATACGATGCACTGTCCGGGCACCCGCCCACACCACACCACACGGCCCGAGCCCGGGAGGCGGCGTGCAGTTCCGGTTCGATCCCGAGCACGAGCAACTCCGGCGGTCCGTGCGCGGGCTGCTCGGGGACGTGGCCTCCGAGGAGGCGGTCCGGCACGACATGGCCTCGGAGGGAGGCTGGGAGCCCGCGACCTGGCGGCGGCTGTGCGCGGAGCTCGACGCGGCGGCGCTGATCGTTCCGGAGGAGTACGGGGGCGGCGGGTTCGGGCTCGTCGAACTGGGCGTCCTGTTCCGGGAGGCCGGGCGCAGCCTGCTGTGCGCTCCCCTGCTGTCGACGACGCTGGCCACGTTGGTCCTCCTCGAGTCCGGCGACACGGCGGCGGCCGCCGCCCACCTGCCGGGCATCGCGTCCGGCGCGACGACCGCCACCCTGGCCGCCCGCGCGGACGGCGACCGGCGTACCCCGCCCGCGCCGTCCGCCGCACGCGACGGCGACGGCTGGACGCTGTCCGGCCGCACGACCTGGGTGCTGGACGGGTCCACCGCCGGGCTGTTCGTCGTGAGCGCACGCACCCCCGCCGGCCCGTCCCTCTTCTGCGTCGACGCCGGCGCACCCGGAGTCCGCGTCGGGGCGGTGGAGACCGTCGACCCGACCCGCCGGGTCGCACACCTGGAGCTGTCCGGGGCACCAGCGGCGCTGCTCGGCGAGGAGGGCGACGCGCTCGCCGTCCTGGGGCGGGCGCTGGACGCGACGGTCGTGCTGCTGGCCTCCGAGCAGGTCGGTGTGGCCGAGTGGTGCCTGGAGTCGGCCACCGGATATGCGAAGACGCGGGTGCAGTTCGGCCGGCCGATCGGGTCCTTCCAGGCGGTGAAGCACAAGCTGGCCGCCGTCCTGCTGGAGGTGGAGGCGGCGACGTCGGCGATGATGTACGGCCTCTGGGTGGCTGACCGGCGGCCGGCCGAACTCGCCGAGGTGGCGTGCATCGCGGGGTCGACCTGCGGGGAGGCGGCGTTGCTGGCCGCCGGCGAGAACATCCAGGTGCACGGCGGGATGGGTGCCACGTGGGAACACCCCGCCCACCTCTACCTGCGACGGGCCACGGTGAGCCGGCAGCTGTTCGGCGACCCGCAGGCCCACCTGGAGCGCCTGGCCGGGCACATCGGTCTGCGCGAGCAGGAGCGGGCATGACGGGAAAGCTCGAGGGCAAGGTCGCCTTCGTCACCGGGCTGGCCCGCGGGCAGGGCCGGGCGCACGCGGTCGCGCTCGCGCGTGAGGGGGCCGACATCATCGGCCTCGACCGCGCCGCCCCGGTGGACACGATGAGCTACCCCATGGGCAGCCGGGAGGAGCTCGCCGAAACCGTTCGCCTGGTCGAGGCCGCCGGCCGCCGCGCACTCGTCCGCGAGATCGACGTCCGCGACCGGGCCGGCATCGAGGCGCTGCTCGCCGACGGCGTCGAGACCTTGGGCCGGCTCGACGTCGTCGTGGCCAACGCCGCGGTCTCCCCGCCGGCGCACCGGATCTGGGAGATCCCGCCCGAGCAGTGGGACGACGTCATCGGCATCAACCTCACCGGCGTCTTCCACACCCTCGCCGCCGCCGTGCCGCACGTCCTGGCCGGCCGGCAGGGCGGCTCGATCGTCGTCATCAGCTCCGGCGCGGCGCTGAACAAGGTGCCCAACCTCGGCGACTACGTGACGACCAAGCAGGGCGTCATCGGGCTGGCCGGCTCGCTGGCCAACGAGGTCGCCCATCGGCAGATCCGGGTCAACGTCATCGCGCCGGGAACGGTCGACACCCCGATGGTCACCCAGAACGTCGCACAGTTCCGGCTCTTCCGGCCCGACCTGCCGGAGCCGACGCTGGAGGACTGCCGCGACGCCTTCACCCGGATGATGCCGATGGGTCGGCCGTGGCTCGACCCCGAGGACGTCTCCCGGGCGGTGGTCTTCCTGGCCAGCGACGACGCGCGCTGGATCACCGGCGTGGTGCTGCCGGTCGATCAGGGCAACGTCAACCGTCCGTTCTGACCCCGCCGGTAGCGGCACGTACCGTAGCCCGCGAAAGAGATAGATGAACTAGCCCTTGACCGCCCTCCGGGGGCGGCACAGCATGAGGCGCCCGCACCGGACGGCGAGAGGACCCGCGGTGAGCAGCACGGAACAGTTCGATGTCGTCGTCCTCGGATCGGGTGCCGCAGGCCTCACCGCCGCGATCCGGGCGCACGCCGCGGGGGCGACGGTCGGTCTGTTCGAGAAGGCCGACACGGTGGGCGGAACCGCCGCGTGGTCGGGCGGCATGGTGTGGATCCCGAACAACCCGCACATGACCGAGCTCGGCATCACGGACAGCCGCGAGGAGGCGCTGACCTACCTGAGGTCTCTGTCCCTGGGCTCGATCGACGAGCAGGCCGCGGAGCGGTTCGTCGACACCGGCCCCGAGGCGGTGCGCTGGCTGGAGGCGAACACCCCGGTCCGGTTCGACGTCCTGCGGGGCTTCCCCGACTACCACCCCGAGCACCCCGGGGCGAAGCCGAACGGCGGGCGCTCCATGGAGTGCCCGCTGTTCCCCTTCGCCGACCTCGGCGGGTGGGGCCGGCGGGTCACGATGGGCCCACAGCTCTCCGGTGCCCTCACCATCGCGGAGACGCCGCTCGGGCGCGGCGCGCCGAACGGCATCCCGGCCGACGAGATGGCGCGGCGGAGGCAGCGCGACGAGCGCGGCACGGGGCAGGCCCTGGTGGGGCGGCTGCTCAAGGGCTGCCTCGACCGGGGCGTCGTCCCCCGGACCGGCATGCGCGCCATGGAGCTGCGGACGGACTCGGGCCGGGTCACCGGGGTGCGCTTCGAGACGGCGGACGGCGACGTCGAGGTCAGCGCCAGGCGGGGCGTCGTCCTGGCCACCGGCGGGTTCGAGTGGGACGCCGAGCTGGTCGGCACGTTCCTGCGCGGGCCGCTCACCCGGCCGGCGTCCGTGCCGACCAACACCGGCGACGGGCTCCGGATGGCGATGCGTCTGGGCGCGGGCCTGGCGAACATGCGCGAGGCCTGGTGGGCGCCGACGATCGACGTCCCGAAGCCGGGCTGGGGCTCGGGGACCGCGACCTGGCTGATCAACGGCGAGCGCACCCGCCCGCGCTCCATCATGGTCAACGGCCGCGGGCGGCGGTTCGCCAACGAGTCGGTCAACTACAACGCCTTCGGCGCGGCGTTCCACGTCATCGACGTCACGACGTTCGAGTACGCCAACCACCCGGCGTGGATGCTCTTCGACCACGGCTACTGGACCAGCTACGGGCTCGCGGGTTCCCCCGGCAGCGAGCCGGCGCCGGACTGGATCATCCGGGCCGACTCGGTGCCCGAGCTGGCCGAGGCGATCGGCGTCCCCGCCGAGGAGCTCACCGGGACGATCGGGCGCTGGAACAAGCACGCGGCGGAGGAACACGACCCCGACTTCGGCCGCGGCACCAGCGCCGTCGACAAGTGGTGGGGCGATCCACGGTTCGGGAACGGGCCTGCCGCGACCATCGGACCGCTGGACACCCCGCCCTACTACGCCGTCGCGGTGCACAGCGGCGCGCTGGGCACCAAGGGCGGCGCCCGGACCGACCTCGACGGCCGCGTCCTCGACGTCGACCACCGCCCCATCCCGGGGTTGTACGCGGCCGGCAACGTGATGGGGGTCGCGGCCATGGGGATGACCTACGGGGGCGCCGGCGGGACGCTCGGGCCTGCACTGGTCTCGGGCTACCTCGCCGGGTCGACGGCAGCGACGGCGGAGGTGGCCGCGTGAGCGCGCCGACCGGCGCGGCAGCGCCCCGCGGTGGGGTGATGAGCGGCGTGAAGGTCCTCGAGGTCGCGTCCTGGACGTTCGTCCCGGCCGCGGGGGCCGTCCTTGCCGACTGGGGCGCCGACGTCATCAAGGTCGAGCACGCCACCGCGGGCGACCCCCAGCGCACCATCTCGCTGGGCACGGTCGGCGCGCGCGGCCCGGGCGGCGTGAGCTACGTGTTCGAGCAGCCCAACCGCGGCAAGCGGAGCATCGGCCTCGACATCACCGCCGACGAGGGGCACGCCCTGCTGCTGGAACTGGCAGCGCGGTGCGACGTGTTCCTCACCAACCTGCTGCCCGACAGCCTCGAACGGGCCCGGCTGACCGTGGACGACGTTCGCAAGGTCAACCCCGGGATCATCTACGCGCGGGGCACCGGCCAGGGAGTCCGCGGCCCCGACGCCGGGAGGGGCGGCTTCGACTCGACGGCCTACTTCTCCCGCAGCGGCATGGCGCACATGCTGAGCGCCCCCTCCGCGGAGTGGCCGCTCAACCAGCGGCCCGCGTTCGGCGACATCGTCGGCGGGTTTGCCATCGCGGGGGGCATCGCGGCAGCGCTCTTCCGGCGCGCCACGACCGGCGAGCCCTCGGTCGTCGACGTGTCGCTGCTGGGTGCGGCCACCTGGCAGATGGCGCCCGACCTCGTGGCCACCGGCCTGCTCGGCGAGGACAGCCTCGTCCGCTTCGGCCCGGACAACCCCTCCGGGCCGCTCACCACCTACTACCGGACCGGCGACGACCGGTTCCTGCTGCTCATGATGCTGCAGGGCAACGCCGTGTGGCCGGACCTGTGCGCGGCGCTCGAACGTCCCGACCTGGCCGCGGACCCGCGCTTCGCGACGCCGGCCGTCCGGACCCAGAACACCGCGGCCTGCGTCGCCGAGTTGCGCGCCGTCTTCGAGAGCCGCCCGCTCGCGGAGTGGCAGGAACGACTCGCCGGCATCTCAGGCGTCTGGGCCACGGTGCAGACGCCGACGGAGGTGCTCGCCGACCCCCAGGTCGTGGCCAACGGCTACCTCCGTCCGGTCACGACCGAGGACGGCGCCCACACCTACGCACTGGTCGCCAACCCGGTGCAGTTCGACGAGACCCCGCCGGACCTGGTGCGGGCGCCCGATCAGTGGCAGCACACCGACGAGGTGCTGGCCGAGTTCGGCATCGACGCGGACCGCATCGCTGCCCTGCGCGCCGC
Source organism: Frankiales bacterium (assembly GCA_025465155.1). GTDB lineage: Bacteria > Actinomycetota > Actinomycetes > Mycobacteriales > Geodermatophilaceae > Geodermatophilus. Next base: position 8,386 of record JAODNJ010000104.1, on the reverse strand, counting down.
CACGGTCATCGCGTAGCGGGCTGGCCGCAGCCGTGCCCCGGATGATCCCCATGGACGCGTCCACGTACTACGTGGACTCGCCCCGCACGCCGAACGTGGTCACGTCCGTGGACATCCACGACCGGAGCACCGTTCCCGGTGGGCCACTGAGCTTCCTTCCCCTGCCCGCTGGTCGTGCTCGTTCCGACGTCGGTCCGGGACGAGCGCAGTCGCGACAGGCTGGGCAACGAGATCGCCGGCCTGTCGGTGCCCGGCCCACGGCCCCGCTCTACGTCCTCGGAGCGCCCCTGTCGTTCACCGCGGACCGCGTGCTGATACCCGACCCGGGCCGCTCCGCCGCCTGCCTCGAGCAGTCGTTGGGAGAACTCGCCGCCGCCATCGGGCGTCCGCCCGGGAACCGCCTGTCCGAGCACCAGGAAGGATGAGCATGCTGCTGGAGAACCGTGGGGTGGTCGTGACCGGCGCCGCGTCCGGGCTGGGGCGCGCGATCGCCGTGCTGCTGGCCGCCGAGGGCGCCCGGGTGGTGGTCTCCGACGTGACCGAGGACGAGGGCGAGGCGACCGTCGACCGGATCACGGCCTCCGGCGGCAAGGCGGAGTTCGTCCCCTGCGACATCACCGTGGCGGAGGACGTGGACCGCCTGATCGACCGCTCGGTCGAGTTCCTCGGCGGCCTGGACCTCGCGGTCAACAACGCCGGCATCGCGCACCCGCCGATGGACCTGCACGAGATCGACCCGGCCACCTTCGACACCGTGGTCGCCGTCGACCTGCGCGGCACGTTCCTGTGCATGCGGGCCGAGCTGCGCACCATGGTCGCGGCCGGGCACGGCAGCATCGTGAACATCGCGTCCAACTGCGGGGTGCAGAACGCGCCCGACATGGCGGCCTACACGGCGGCCAAGCACGGTGTGGTCGGACTGACCAAGAACGCCGCGATCACCTACGCCGCCCGGGGCATCCGGGTGAACTCCGTCTGCCCCGGCCCGATCCTGACCGAGGGCCTGCTCGCCTATTCGGAGGAGCAGCGGACCGAGTGGGCGGCACCGGTCCCGATGAAGCGCTTCGGCTCGGCCGAGGAGGTGGCCCGGACGACCGCGTTCCTGCTGTCGGACCACGCCGGGTACATCACCGGCGAGAACCTCCTGGTCGACGGCGGCCTGATGTACGCCTAGCTGCCCTTCGGGCCGGAGCCCTGCGGGGCGGCGGCCCGTTCCGCGAAGGATCGGGCCCGCTCGGCGACCTCGGGCGAGGAGAAGGACTCCGTCTCCGCCGAGAGCGGAAGGGCAGCACCCGGAGGGCTGCGGCCTGCAGGTGCAGATTGAGGGCGCGCTTGGTCTCCTGCAGCGCCTGTGCCGGCTGCCCGGCCAGCTTCTTCGCCAGCGACACGGCCTCCCCGAGCAGCGCCTCGGGAGCCACCACCCGGTTGGCCAGCCCCAGTTCGACCGCGGTCGCCGCCGGGATCCGCTCGCCGGTGAACAGGTACTCCTTGGCCTTGAGGATGCTCATCATGAACGGCCAGGTGACCACTCCCCCGTCGCCGGCGACCAGGCCGACGGACACGTGCGTGTCGGCCAGGTAGGCGGTCTCCGACATCAGCACCAGGTCGCAGGCGACGGCGAGGCTGCAGCCCAGGCCGACCGCGGGGCCGTTCACCGCGGCGATGACCGGCACGTGGCAGCCGAGCACGTGGTCGACCAGCAGGCGCGCGGTCCGCATGCTGGCCCGCCGGTACTCGACGTCCTCCACGTTGCGCAGGAAGCCGGGAACGTCCCCGCCGGCCGAGAACGCCCGCCCCGCACCGGTCAGCACGACCGCGCGCACGTCGGGGTCGCGCATGAACGGGACCCAGACGTCGGTCAGCGCCTCGTGCAGCGGATCGGTCATCGCGTTCAGCTTGTCCGGGTCGTTGAGCGTCACGATGCGGACCGGCCCGTCGGCGTCGACACGGAGAATGTCAGGAAGACCCTCGTAGACCATGCGACAGCTCTCTCCTGGACGAGCGACCGGACGGCCGCGAACGGATCTCTCCCCACCGCGGCGGCGGCCGGGTACGGAGAAGGGCGCTACCGGGCGGCGCCGACGGTGGGCAGCCCACCGCCCAGCGCGACCTGCCTGGCCAGCTGGGCGCGCAGCAGCTTCCCGGTCGCGGTGTAGGGCAGTTCCTCGGCGAAGACGACGTCGTCGGGCGTCCGTGACCCGCGCAGTAGGGTGCGCACGTAGGACCGCACCTCCTCCGCCACCGGCGACTCGCCCTCCTTGGGGACGACGACGGCGACGATCCGCTCCCCCCACTCGTCGTCGGGGGCACCGAAGACGGCGCAGTCGCGCAGCTGCGGGTGGCGCCCGAGGACCTCCTCGATCTCCGCCGGAGCGATGTTCTCCCCGCCGCGGATGATCGTGTCGTCGGAGCGCCCGATGACGAACAGGTAGCCGTCGGCGTCGACGTAGCCGCCGTCACGGGTGGGGAACCAGCCGTCCTCGTCGAGCACCGACCCGATGCCCTCGTACTCACCCGAGACCTGCGGGCCGCGCACCCACAGCTCGCCGTGCTGCCCCGGCTGGAGCACCTGGCCGATCTCGTCGCGGACCTGAACCTCGATGCCCGGCACCGGCCGGCCGGCGGACTGCAGCCGCACGCGCAGGTGCGGATCGGAGGACGCCATGGCCTCGCGGTGGTCGTCGGGGCCGAGCACGGCGATCGTCGAGCTGGTCTCGGTGAGCCCGTAGGCGTTGACGAACCCGGTGTCGGGGAAGGCGATGAGCGCGGCCTCGAGCACGTGTCCGGGCATCCGCGCCCCGCCGTAGGCGAGCGAGCGCAGGTGGGTGATGCCCGACGGCTTGCCCTCGAGCTCCTCGACGATCCGCACGAGCATGGTGGGCACGAGCATCGCGTTCGTGATCCGCTCCGAGCGGACGGTGTCGAGCCACTCCGCCGCGGCGAAGTTGGGCAGGTAGGTCATCCGGCGGCCGGCGTACAGGTTGGTGAGCACCGTGCCCACGCCCGCGACGTGGTACGGCGGGACGCTGACCAGGATCGCGTCATCCTCCTCGGCCGAGGCGAAGTCGACCGTCTGCAGGACGTAGGACACCAGGTTGGAGTGCCGGAGGATGACCTTCTTCGGCTTCGACGTCGTGCCGCTGGTGAACAGCAGCACGGCGGTCGCCTCGTCGTCGACCTCCGCCGGCTCGGCCGGGTCGGCGGCGGCCGCCGCAGCCAGCCACTCCTCACTGCTGACCACGGTGCAGCCGGTCGCGGCGACGGCGTCGCGGAAGGCCGGGTCGGCGACCACGTACGGCGTGCCGAGCTCGGCGATCAGCTCAGCGAGCTGCTCGGTCGAGAGCCGGTAGTTCAGCGGCGCGATCGGCCTGCCGGCCATCGCCGAGGCGAACAGCAGCACGGGGAACGTGGGGCCGTTCAGTCCGACGAAGGCGACGCGGTCGGCCCCCGACGCACGGATCAGTGAGGCGCCGCCCGCGGCGGTGCGGGTCAGCTCGTCGTAGGACAGCCCGCCGCCAGCGCGGGAGCCGACGGCGACCCGGTCGCCGTACATGCCCTGCGCCATGTCCAGCAGCATCGCGATACTCATGCACGGAGCTCCACTTCACGCCGGCCGGGGCGCTCGTCGCCCCCGCTGCGTGGCCGTGAATCTACAACATGGTTAGCTGATTCCGGCCGGCCGGTTCGACGCTTCAGCCCAGCCCCGTGGTCAGCAGCAGCGCCCCGCCGATCGGCCCGCCGCCGTTGCCCACGGCGGCCACCTCGTGCCGTTTCCGGACCTGTCGCTCCCCCGCCTGCCCGCGCAGCTGCAGGCATGCCTCGTGCACCAGTCCGAGCCCGTGCAGCCGGCCGGCGGACAGCTGCCCGCCGGCCGTGTTCAGCGGCAGCTCGCCGTCCAGGGCGATCCGCCGCCCGCCGGCCAGGAACTCCCCGGCCTCCCCCTCGCCGCAGAAGCCCATCGCCTCCAGCCAGAGCACCGTGAGGATGCTGAAGCCGTCGTAGAGCTGCGCGAGGTCGACGTCGGCCGGCGTGAGGTCGGTGCGCTCCCACAGGCTCGCGCCCGCGTCGTGCATCGCCGTCCTGGTCGGGGACGCCCACTGGTCCCAGGACGGGCGGCCGCGCAGCGCCGTCCCGGCCGCCTCGACGCGCACCGGCAGGTTCGGACTGTCGGCCGCGGCGTCGGCGTGCGAGACCACGAAGGCCGTGGACCCGTCCGCCGGGACGTCGCAGTCGTACAGGCACAGCGGCGTCGAGATCATCCGCGCCGCCAGGTAGTCCTCCAGCGTCAGCGGGTCCCGGTAGACCGCCTTCGGGTTGAGCCCCGCGTTGCGGCGGGCGGTGAGCGCCACCTGCGCCAGCTGCTCGCGGGTCAGTCCGTACTGCGTCACGTAACGGTTGGCGACGACGCCGAGCCAGTGCACGGCCGAGATCGAGCCGAACGGCATGAGCCACTCCAGCGGGCCGCCGACCACCGGGTTGGTGGCGGCGGCGCCGCGACCGCCCACCTGCTCGGTGGCCTCGGTGACCGTCCGGTAGACGAGGACGTTGCGCGCGAGCCCGGTCACGACCGCCATGCAGGCGTTGACCAGGCAGTTGAGCTGGCCCGGCCCTTCTCCGCTGCCGGTGTACCAGTCGACAGTCAGCCGCATCGCATCCTGGACCTCCACCGCGCCGGGGCCGGAGAATCCCCGCTGGGCGCCGAAACCACCGCCCGGATAGGTGGCGATGCCGTCGATGTCGGACGGCGTCAGGCCGGCGTCGGCGATGGCCTCGCCGGCGGCCTCGACGGTGAGATCCAGCCCGCTGCGGCCCAGCCGTCGGCCGACCGCGGACTGGCCGATCCCGCGGATCGCCGCCGAGCGCAGGCCGCTCATGGCCGGACCGGCCGGAAGAACGGCAGCCGCAGGTCGTCGGCGGCATCGACGAAGACCACTTCCACGGGCAGGCCGACCCGCAGGTCCGCCACCGACCCGTCGACCAGCTGGGAGGTGAGCCGGAGGTCCTCCTGCTCGTCCAGCTGCACCAGGGCGACGCAGTAGGGCTGCAGGCCGGGCAGGAACGCCTGCAGACTGACCGTCCAGGCGAACAGCGTCCCGCGCCCCGACACCGGCTCCCACGTGAGATCGGCGCTGCCGCAGTGCGGGCAGCGCGGCCCGGCGGGGTGGACGAAGTACCCACAGGCGGAGCAGCGGGCCAACCGGAGCTCGCCCGCGCTGGCGCCCTGCCAGAAGGGAGCCGTACCGATGCCGCTCTCGGGCCGGAAGAAGCGGACCGGCTCGGTCGGCAACGGGAAGCGCAGCCCCCGGAGCTCCTCCTCCGCCGCCGTGACGGCGTTCGGCGCCGCTGGTCCCCTCGGTGTCGAGCTCATGGACCGCCTCTCGCGCGGACGACTTTCCGTTCTATGATCCAACCATTACGCGGGCCACACCGTCGAGCCCGGGAGAGCGAGCGCCGACCGTGGCCCAGGCGAAGTACCTGCGCGTGGAGATCGACGACGGCATCGCCACCGTCACCCTCGCCCGACCGCCGGTCAATGCGCTCTCGGCCCCGATGATGCGGGAGATCGGCCGGGTCTTCACCGAGCTCGGGAGGGGCACCGAGGCGGTCGTGGCCGTCCTCACCGCTGACGGCGACCGCGTGTTCTGTGCCGGCGCCGACCTCGCCGAGTCCGAGCGGCGCTACGTCCGCCGTGAGCTGCTCGCCGAGGAGACGGTGGCCGACCTCGCCGATCCCGGCGCCGTCGTCCGGGAGTGCTTCGCCGGGATCCGGCACGGCGGTCTCCCGGTGGTCGCCGCGGTCAACGGCGCAGCGGTGGGCGCCGGCGCCGCCCTGGTCGCCTGCGCCGACCTGGTCGTGGCCTCGCGCACCGCTTTCCTGGCCCTGCCGGAGATCGACGTCGGTGTGCTGGGCGGCGCCCGGCACGTGCAGCGGCTGCTCGGGGCGCACAAGGCCCGCGAGATGGCCTACACCGGCCGCCGCGTCCCGGCCGACGAACTCCACCGGCTAGGGGCGGCGGTCGAGGTCGTCGATCCGGCCGACCTGCCGGCCGCGGCCCGCGCCTTGGCCGCTGAGATCGCCGCGAAGAGCCCGCTCGCGCTGCGCATGGCGAAGGAGGCCATGAACCGGGTGGAGGACCTGCCGCTGGACGAGGGCTACCGGCTCGAGCAGGACTACACGGCGCGGGTCAGCCGGCTCGCCGACGCCCGCGAGGCGCGCGCCGCCTACCGCGAGAAGCGGCCACCCCGGTGGACATGGTCGTGACCGACGACGGGAGGACGCCGGTGAGCGAGGACAGCGTGCTGGCCGAGGTGGGCGAGGACGGCGTCGCCGTGCTGACCCTCAACCGGCCCGGGCGGCGCAACGGCTGGAACCCGGAGATGGAGGGGCGGTACTTCGCCCTGCTCGACGAGCTCGACCGGGACCCCCGGGTCCGGGTGGCGGTCCTGACCGGCGCGGGGACGACCTTCTGTCCCGGGGTGGACTCCGCGCGTCTGGACGCGCTCGCCGGCACCGGGATGGACGTCACCGGCCGGCGGTCACCGGTGCGGGCGTGGGCGTTCCGCAAACCCATCGTCGCCGCGATCAACGGCGCCTGCGCCGGGATGGGCCTCGTGCAGGCGCTGCTGTGCGACGTCCGCTTCGCCGCCCGGGGAGCGAAGTTCACGACGGCGTTCGCCCGCCGGGGACTCGCCGGCGAGTACGGCATCACCTGGCTGCTGCCCCGTCTGGTGGGCCTGGAGCGGGCCTCCGAGCTGCTGCTGTCCGGCCGGGTCTTCGACGCCGACGAGGCGGCAGAACTCGGCCTGATCTCCCGGGTCGTCGAGCGCGACGAGCTGCTGCCGACGGCACGCGCCTGGGCCGCCGACGTCGCCGCGAACTGCTCCCCCACCTCCCTCGCCCTCATCCGGCACCAGCTGCGCGCCGACGCGGGGAGCACCCTGGACAGCGCACTGCGAACGGCCTATCGCGCCATGAATTCCGCGGCGGCGGGTCCGGACTTCCGCGAGGGCATGGACAGCTTCCTGCAGCGCCGGCCGCCGCGCTTCCCTCCGCTGCCCGACGACCTCTCACCCGGCGGCATCACCGGCCGGCCGCTTCCCGAGCTGGACCTGGTCCCGTCCGAGGCCGTCGGCTGACCGGGCCGGCTACGAGACGTGCCAGCCGCTGTCGACGGCGACCCTGGTGGCGTTGATCAGGGACGCCGCGTCCGAGCAGAGCCAGACGACGAGCTCGGCGACCTCCTCCGGCCGTCCCAGCCGGCCGATCGGCATGACGGTCTCCATGTACCGCACCTGCTCCGGGCTCATGTACCGGCGGGCACGCTCGACGATCCCGGTCTCGATGTTGCCGGGCGCGATCACGTTGATCCGGATCCCTCTCCGCGCGTAGCGCAGTCCGGTCACCTGCGTCAGGCCGACGACACCGTGCTTGCTGGCGGTGTAGGCCACGTCGCCGGCGTTGCCCTTGTACGTCGTCTCCGACGCAACGTTGACGATGGCGCCGCCCCCGCGCTCCAGCATCGCGGGGATCTCGTACTTCAGGCACAGGAAGGTGCCGGTCAGGTTGGTCCGGATGATCCGGTCCCACAGCTGCTCGGGAAAACGGGTGACCGGCTCCTGGTCCTCGATGATGCCGGCGTTGTTGTGCGCGTAGTCCAGGCCGCCGTACGCGGCCACGGTGGCCGCGACCATGTCGCGCACGCCATCGGACTCCCCGACGTCGACCTCCACGAACGTGGCGGTCCCGCCGGCCGACCGGATGGACTCCACGGTCTCCTCACCGGTGACGCGGTCGATGTCGGCCACGACGACGGCGGCGCCGCAGGCGGCGAACCGCCGGGCGGAGGCGCGGCCCATCCCGTAGCCACCCCCGGTGACCAGCGCGACCTTGCCGGACAGATCGATCCGGACGGTCCCGGATGCCGGCCCGGTCAACGGGGGCATCCGGACAGGGAGACCCTCGGGACGAGCACGGCGACTCCTCGGTGACGTCGGCGACGAAGCCCGAAGATCCAACGGGATCCCGGCCGGCGCTGTCCAGTCCGCGCGACTCGCCGGGTGACACCTCCGACATCTGTGTGGGCGGCCTGACCCCGGGACGCGGCCACCCTCCCGTTCACAGGCTCCCGGTCAGGTGTTGCGGCGGGCCGTGCCCTTGAACCCGAAGAACTTCTCGAAATTGGCGTCGTTGATCGGCTGACGGGCGTTGCGAGCGGCGGCCTCCTCGAGCGCGGCCAGTCGCTGACGGGCCGCCTCCAGCTTGGGGTCGCCGCTGCTCTCCAGCTGGGCCACGAGCCGCTTCTGCGCCTCGACCTCCTCGTGCAGTCGCACGCCGGCCTCGCCGTACGTCAAGAGGTCGTAGTCCTCCTCCTCCTCGCGCTGCGGCG
>JAODNJ010000581.1 GCA_025465155.1 Frankiales bacterium | reverse complement strand
AATCGCACGCTTTTGAGGCTCGGTATTTTTGCGGATGTAATATGTAAACCCATTAGGCAGCGTGCCTGTGCGTACATCATCATCGTTTGTTATAGGGGTGTTAAGCTGGGCCATTGCTGGCAAACCTGTCAGCAGTAAAACAAACAACAGTAATTGGGTATAACGGTACTTATAATTTTTCATAGGTAATATCTGGCGCGGCAGGCTTCCGATGGTAAATATAAAAAGTTTAATGGTTCTGTTAGCTCATTAGTTTATGGCATTTGGCACGGTTGGTTTGGAGTTGAAGCAATTGACGAAGGCATGACATCGGCTATGTCATTCTTAAAAAATTTCGTAGAAATTGGCCTTTTTGAAATCGTGATAACGATCGCATTGTAATCGTTAGCAAGTATTTGATTATCAATAATTTAAATTATATTCTATAATCAACATTCACACTTATGAAATACACTATTGTAATTTTGGTTTCTACCACTACCAACTGGCTCAGATTATCGCGCGAAGAACGAGCCGAATACACAGCGACCAACATCGGGCCTATTTTAGCTAAATACGCTCAAACCGTTACCCTGCGTATGTTTGATGCCGAAGCATTTAATGCAAAACACACCGACTTTTTGATCGTTGAAACTACCGACCTTAAACAATACTATCATTTTTGGGAAGAGATACGCGACTCAAAGATCTATACAGAACCTTATTTTACGGTAAACGAAATTGTTGTCGGAAGAGAAGACGCTTTTAAAGAGTTTGAAGAAACGTTAAAATAATGGAGCGCCCGTTTTAAGCGCCGGCCATACAAAAATAACAAAGCCCGATACGAAAGTATCGGACTTTGTACCGGAGGATAAGGAATCGCGGTATACAATTAAACTTTTATTTCTTTAGTATTTTGTACACACCCTGAAAACTATCCATAGTTAGCTTGAGCGTGTAAAGGCCTGTTATTTTTATGGATGAGAGATCCAACCGGATCGTATTTGAAGGGTTGCTCACCTGGCTTTTATAAACCAAAACTCCCAGGCTTGAATAGATTTCTATTATGGCTTTGGTTGCCTGTTGGCCGCCAACGTTAAGATATAGTGTGTTTTCGAACGGGTCCGGATAGGGTGTAATGATATCGGATGCTGTTATTACCCTTTCAATTACGCCCTGGCAAGGCTTATCTGTGGTAATAATTAAATCATTCTTGCCGGTGGCCAACGGTAATGTAAGTGTATTGCTGGTTGTGGTATGTACAAGTCCGTTCAGTTCAACATAATAAATACTGCCGCCGCTTAAGTCAAGGATTACGTTTTTATTGTCTGCGCTAACTGTCGAGTAAAGTGAAAGGTCCTTTGGCTCGGTAATAACTATTGAAAAACATTGCTGATAGTTAGGCTGGCCGTTTACCGTGATACAAACATTATATGTACCGGCCGGTAAATTATTAAAACTGGCCGAAGTGGTAAAAGCCTGCGAGGTATTTATACTATTGCCCGTTAGGGTGGCCGTATAGCTTAGCGATTGTACGGCGGTTATATTGATGACACCATTAGCTGAACCCTTGCAGGTAGCGCTCGTGGCAGACATTTTAAAATTGGCTGCCGGAAGGATAAAGACATAGGTAAACCCGCTTAACAGAGCCGATCCGTTGGCAGTAGTTACGGATACATTGCCGCTGGCGCCTGTGCCAACTACGGCTGTAATGGTTGTTGACGATACTACAGTAAACGAACTTGCCGCAACACCACCGAAGCTAACTGCCGTTGCACCAGTAAAATTTACACCGGTAATTGTTACAATTGTGCCCGTGATAGCTGCTGCCGGGCTTATGGTGTTGATAACCGGTACAGGTATAACTGTAAGCAGCCCGCTGTTATAGGTAAAAGTGTAGTTGGCAGATACTGCTCCACTGGCCGAAATGGGGTAATTGCCTGGTGCAGAGTTGGTTGTTGCCGTGGTAGATAAGGCCGGCTGGGTAGTTAATTTTGAGGCATCATCGCCATTTACAAAACCAGTATAACTTGCAGTTAAAACCGGGTTTGCTGCTCCGTAATTCCGGCTCTTGTTGTCGGCGGTAATTGTCAGCGGCGCGGGTGTTACTGTTAGGATACCGGGAATATAGCTTATGGTATAGTTTGCAGACGCTGCTCCGGTAGCGGTAACAGGATAAGTATTTACTGTCGATGCCGCTGCGGCTGTAGTACTTAAAGTGGGCAGGGTTGTTAAATTACTTTGACTTTCACCGTTTACAAAGCCGTTATAACTTGCGGTAAGGGCCGGGTTAGCTGAGCCGTAAATCTTATTTTGGTTATTGGAGGTGATGGTTAAAGCGGCGCGTGCAACAGTAAGGCTTTGAGTAAGGGGGCTGGCGGCACTGTACGAACTATTACCACTTTGTGATGCCGTAATGATTGTGCTGCCCACGCCAAGTACATGTATTTTGCCGCTAACAATAGTTGCCACAGTGGTGTTCGAACTGGAGTAACTTACCGTTAATCCCGAGCTTGCCGATGCAGCGGGGTTAACATCAGCAGCGCCATAGGTTACTGTACTTATAGGAGGGAATGTGATGGTTTGCGGCGCTATATAGGTAAAGCCCGGCAATGATATGCTTCCGCTGGGCGTCGTAACCGCCACACTTCCGCTGGCCCCGGTTCCAACAACGGCTGTAATACTGGTGGCCGACACCACCTGGAACGATTGTGCTGCCTGCCCGCCGAAAGTTACTGCGGTTGCACCGGTAAAACCGGTTCCTGTTATGGTCACCGTTGCATTTGAGGCCGCTGTTACCGGCGAAAATGAGCTTATGGTAGCGCCAAGATTGTAAGATCTGACAAACCCGCCGCCTGCATCATAGGCAATGTACAGTTTACTATTGGCAATAGCCAATGAGGTATTTAAGGCGTCGCCAGCCGTAATACTGCCTGAACTTACACTTGCCCAGGTATTGGTTGCCTGTGTATAACGCGTTACCTGAGTGTTGCCGCTGATACTGCTATCATAAAAAGAAACATATGGCACGTTGCCGTCAAATGCCAGGGATGGAGAACCCAATGATTGTTGTGGGATCCCGATCTTTCCCCAGGTGGTACCCGCAGCATTAAGTTTATACACCCCGTCTGTTGAACATACGTAGGGTATCGAGTTATTGAATACCAATGAAATATCGCTCACGCTACTTGCGGTGAAGGATGCGTTCCCAACCTGGTCCCAGCCTGTACCCGCCGCATTCAATTTTGCAACGGTAACTCCTGATCCACTCAGGTTTTTATAGGCCACATAAGGTGTAGAGCCATTTAAAGCCAACGAAACATTTGCAACAATACCATCGCCATAGTCTGCTGTTCCTACCGTTTGCCAGATATCGCCGGTTCCAAGCTTCATCACATTAACTTTTTTGGAGTTTTTATTGAGAAAAGCTACAAAAAGTGCAGAACCATCGGTAGCAAGGCAATTATAGTCTGTCGGGTCTGTCGAAAATCCGGGAGTACCAACTGTTTCCCAGTCGGTTCCGGCCGTGTTTAATCTTTTTACGGTTGCTTTACCAGAAAAAAGGCCATCGCTATAAGCCACATAAGGTACATTGTTATAAAACACCAGCGGCAGGTTATTGTATTGCGATTGGTCGGAAAATCCGGCCCGACCGACGGTTTCCCATTGGCTGCCGTTAAACTTCATTACAGTAGCTTTTTGCTGGTTGCCCCAATCGCTATAAACAGTGTAGGGCGTGCCACCATTGACAACTATTTTCATACTTAGGGCCATACCTGCCGAAAAGCCGGAGGCGGTTACTTCCTGCCAGTCCGTGCCTGCATCGTTCAGCTTCATAATTCTTGTTTTGTTATACCCATAATCGCGGTACACCAAATAAGGTTTAGAATTATTGAAGCCCAGATACACATTTGTCGATATAACCGAGGCTGAAGAAAAACCGGCCTTACCCACTATTTCCCAGGCATTACCTGCAGTATTGACTCGCATCACCGTAGCCCGCGATTGATTGGCGATATCCGTGTAAGCAATATGCGGTGTGGACCCATTAAACTGCAAACTAATATTTGTTGCGATGCCCGAAATAGGCGTTGTTGTTACATCGTCCCAGGAGGTGCCCGCGGTATTTAGTTTTTTAACAGTGATGTTGTTACTGCTAATACCCTGGCCGGCGCTGGCAATATAGGGCGTTGAATTGTAAATGGCGAAACCGGTGCTCGAAACAGTAGTTGAGGCTACAACTGTCGGCCCCACATTTTCCCAGGCTGTTCCGGCTGTATTCAATCGCATTACCCTGGCGCGTGTGCTGTTTCCAACATCAATAAAAGCAACATACGGCGTTGAACCAATAAAGGCCAGCGATATACTGCTCGCCGCCCCTGCCGAAAAACCGGCGTTACCAACAATTGACCAGCTAACACCGTCATCGTTTAACTTCATTACAGTTATTTTGTTGGCATTTGCGCCATCGCGGTAAGCTACATATAGAGTTTGGTCGTTAAATACCGTTGTTAAATTATTACCGCCAATAGATACCGAACCAGTAGAAAATCCCTGTGGGCCTACAAATTCC
>JAODNJ010000006.1 GCA_025465155.1 Frankiales bacterium | reverse complement strand
GCCAACACCGCCGCGTTCGGGTAGTGCTCCTTCGGGATCACCAGCACGTGCGTCGGGGCCTGCGGGTTGATGTCGCGGAACGCGAACACCCGGTCGCTCTCCAGGACGACGTCGGCCGGGATCTCGCCGGCCACCATGCGGCAGAACAGGCAGTCGCTCACGGAGCCGACACTAGGTCAGCGCCGGTCCTCACGGTCACCGGCGAGGACGGCCGGCCGCTGCCGATCCCTCGAGCGGCTCCGCTCAGGTCCAGCGGCTGCGCACCGAGAGCGCGGCCAGGGCGGCGGCGCCCGCGGTGGACGTGCGCAGCACCTCACTGCCCAGCCGGACGGCCTGCGCCCCCGCGGCACGGAAGGCCAGCATCTCGCCGTCGGTGAGCCCGCCCTCGGGCCCGACGACGACGACGACCGTGCCACTCCCCGGGACGTCGATCCCGGCGAGGGGACGGCGGGCCTGCTCGTGCAACACCAGCGCGAGGTCGGCGTCACCCAGCACACCGCAGACCTGCCGCGTCGTCATGGGCCCGGTCACCTCGGGCAGCCGGGGACGGCGGGCCTGCTTGGTGGCCGCTCGCGCGGCGGCCCGCCACTTGGCCAGCCCCTTCTCGACGCGGTCGTCGCGCCACCGGGTGACGCTGCGCGACGCCGTCCACGGCACGATCCGGTCGACGCCGAGCTCGGTGGCGAGGTCCACCGCCAGCGGGCCGCGGTCGCCCTTGGGCAGTGCCTGCACGAGGACGAACTCCGGCTGCGGGGCAGGCACCTCGAGCCGGGCGGCGACCCGCACGCGCAGTCCCGCGGCGTCGGCGGAGACGACCTCGCCTTCGGCGACGGCGCCCCGGCCGTTCCCCACGCGGACGCGCTCGCCCGGCTCCAGCCGGAGGACGTCGACCGCGTGCCGCCCCTCGGCGTCGGCCACGACCAGCTCGTCGGTGTCGGGGAGCTCGTCGAGCAGGAAGAGTGGAGCGCCGTCGAGGTCCGGGGAGCCCGCGTCCGCCGTCGTCACCGGGGCCTCAGCGCCCGTTGAACGCGTCGCGCACCCGGGAGAACAGGCCGCCCTGCGCCTCGCGGTGCGACTCCGGCTGGTCCTCCCCGCGCAGCGCCGCGAGCTCGCGCAGCAGCTTCTCCTGCTCGGGGTCCAGGCGGGTCGGCGTCTGCACCTCCACGTGCACGAGCAGGTTGCCGCGCCCGGTCGCGCGCAACCGCGGCGCGCCGTGGGCACGCAGGGTCAGCACGCTGCCGGACTGGGTGCCCGGCTTGATGTCGACGTCGGTGTCGCCGTCGAGGGTCTTCAGGTTCAGCGTCGTGCCGAGCGCCGCGGCGGTCATCGGCAGCGTGACCCGGCAGTGCAGGTCCTCGCCGTCACGGGTGAACACCGGGTGGGGGCGCTCGTGCACCTCGACGTAGAGGTCACCCGCAGGGCCGCCGCCGGAGCCGACCTCACCGTGGCCGGTCAGCCGGATCCGCATGCCGTCCTCGACACCGGCGGGGACCTTCACGGGGATCGTGCGCCGCGCGCGTACCCGCCCGTCACCGCCGCACTTCGTGCACGGCTCGGGGATCACCTGGCCGGTCCCGCCGCACGTGGGGCAGGTCCGGCTGGAGACGACCTGGCCGAGCAGGCCCCGCTGGACGCTCTGCACCTCGCCGCGACCGGAGCAGGTCGCGCAGGTGGCCGGGTGCGTCCCCGGGGCGGTGCCCGCGCCGGCGCAGGTGTCGCAGAGGACGGCGGTGTCGACGGTGATGTCCTTCGTCGTCCCGAAGACCGTCTCGTCGAGCTCCAGCTCGATCGGGATGAGCGCGTCGCGGCCGGCGCGGACCCGGCTCCGGGGGCCGCGGGTGGCCGCCCCGCCGAAGAAGGCGTCCATGATGTCGCCGAGCCCGCCGAAGCCGCCGGCGAACGGATTGCCGGCGCTGCCGGGGCCGCTGTCGAACGGGTCGCCCCCCAGATCGACGATCCGCCGCTTCTCCGGGTCGGTCAGCGCCTCGTAGGCCCGGGTGACCTCCTGGAAGCGCTCCTTGGCGCCCGGCTCCGGGTTCACGTCGGGGTGCAGGTCGCGCGCCATGCGGCGGTAGGCGCGCTTGATGTCGGTGTCACTGGCCCCGGGAGCCAGGCCGAGGACGCCGTAGTAGTCCGTTGCCATCGAGAAGTCTTCGCCTCAGCTCTCGGCCAGGATCTGGCCGACGTAGCGGGCCACGGCGCGAACCGCGGCCATGTTTCCTGGATAGTCCATTCGGGTCGGGCCAACGATGCCGAGCCCGCCCAGCGCACGGCCGGCGGAGCCGTAGCCCACGCTCACCACCGACGCGCCGGTCAGCGACTCGTGGGCGTTCTCCCCACCGATCCGCACCATCACGGTGCTCGCGTCCACCTCGCTCATCAACCGCAGGACCACCACCTGTTCTTCCAGGGCCTCCAGCAGGGGACGCACGCTGCCCGGGAAGTCCAGGGCGCCGCCGAGGGTGAGGTTGGCGGTGCCGCCGATGACCAGGCGGTCGTCGCCGGGTTCGACCAGCGTCTCGACCAGCGTCGCGCTCACCGCGCCGACCAGGGCGCGCAGGTGCTTCGGCGCCGTCTCCAGCAGGTCGGGAATGGTGTTGCCGGCCTCGGCGAGCTTCCGGCCGCCGAACGCCGAGTTGAGCAGGGTGCGCAGTTCGGCCACGTCGTCCCCGGCCACGGCGACCGGGCACTCCACGACCCGCTGCTCCACCCGTCCCGTATCGGTGATGAGGACCAGCAGCAGCCGGGTGTCGGCGACCTGGACCACCTCGAGGTGACGGACGGCGCTGCGCGACAGCGTGGGGTACTGGACGACCGCGACCTGACGGGTCAGCTGGGCCAGCAGCCGGACCGTGCGACCGAGCACGTCGTGCAGGTCCACCGCGCCGTCGAGGAACCGCTCGATGGCCTTCCGCTCCGCGGCGGAGAGCGGCTTGACCGCCGACAACCGGTCGACGAAGAGCCGGTAGCCCTTGTCGGTGGGCACCCGGCCCGCGCTGGTGTGCGGCTGGGTGATGTACCCCTGCTCCTCGAGCACGGCCATGTCGTTGCGGATCGTGGCCGGCGAGACACCCAGGTCGTGCCGTTCGGCGAGGGCCTTGCTGCCCACCGGGTCGTTGGTGGACACGAAATCCTGGACGATGGCACGCAGCACCTCGAGACGGCGTTCGTCGTGCGCCACGATGACACCTCCCCTGACCGGTCGAGCGCCGCGCGCCGCGCCGGGGGGGAGGGGTCCCCGCCGTCTGCGGCCACCCGGTTGCGCACCCTGCCCGCCAGCTGGGACGCTGGCACTCCGGCAGGCCGAGTGCCAGCCCAGCATACGACCGGAGGACGCGGGCGTCTCGTGGCTCGCGGGAGACCAGCACATCTGCGCACTTCCGACCAGGGAGACGGCGCCGTCCAGGAACGGCCGATACGCTGGGTTCGGTCGGCACCCCCGCGACGGGGGCCTGGAGCGGAGGTCGGTTCCCTGATCTTCAAAGCGGTACGTGACGGCCGCCCGTATCCCGACCACGGCATGTCCACCCGGGACTGGGCGATGATCCCGCCTCGGCAGATCCGGATGGACACGCTCATCACGACCAAGCGTGAACTGGCGCTCGACGCCCTGCTGGCCGACGACTCGACCTTCTACGGCGACCTGTTCCCGCACGCCGTGCAGTGGCGGGGCGAGCTCTACCTCGAGGACGGGCTGCACCGGGCGCTGCGGGCGGCGCTGCAGCAGCGCAACGTGATCCACGGGCGGGTGCTCGACCTCGACGCGCTCCAGCCGGTGCAGGCGCAGGCCGCGCGCGGGCCGGCCACCGGGCCGAGCACCGAGACGCTGCCGGCCCAGCCTCCGGTTCCGGCACCGCAGAGCCGCTTCGACCGCCGCTGACACCGAGCCTCCGACCTACCTGGTGACCCGCGCGGCCGGAAAGGTGCCGAGCCGATCCACCCGGTAGCCGTGCGGATAGCTGCGGATCTGCGGCCACTGGCGGGCGTGGTACGGGCGCCGCCGCGGCGGGAGCAGCCGCACGACCCTTCCGCGCGCCCGCAGCCCGCCGCGGACCATCGCCCGGACCACCGGGCCCGGCTGCGCGAAGCCGAACGCCTCGAGGAGTGGCGGGTCCATCACCGCGAGCGACAGCCGGCGTACGAGCCGCGCCGGGAGCATCTGGTTCGGCGGGAACGTCGCGAGCAGCGCCAGGGTCGCCTCCGCGACGTCCCGACCGCCGGCGTCGAACCCGAACCGGGTCCGCTCGTAGCCGTCGAGGTAGCGGGCGAAGCCCTGCCAGGTCTCCGGGACCCCCCGGATGCCCATCCGGCGCCCGAGCGCCCGGTAGTAGTTGGCGCTCGCGATCCGCTCCACCTCGGTCAGCCGCCGCCAGCCGAAGGCGTCGATCCAGCGGATCGGCATCACGACGAACGTGGCGAGCACGTACCGGAGGTCGTCGTCGGCGATGTCGTACGCGGCGTGCATGCGGTTCATCCGGCGGACGGCGGCCCGCCCCTCGGGCGAGTCGAGGCCGTGCTCGACGACCGCGTCGAGGATCAGGACCGTGTCGTCGTAGCGCTTCTGCGGGTGGGTCAGGAACTCACCGGTCGACGCGAGCAGCGCACCGATGCTCGGGACGGCGAACGTCCGGAACAGCGCGAAGCTCAGCGACTGGCTCATGTCCCAGGGGAACTCGAAGGCGCCCATGAGCCGGTAGATCTCGGCGAAGTCCCGCGCCGGGTCCAGTTCCTCGATCCGGCGCACGACGGAGGTTCTCCGCACCGGCTCCTCGTCTCTGGCGGTCCCGTTCGGGCCAGCATGCCCCGCCCTCGGGGGCGGGGGAAGCCGCCGGCTCAGTCGGTGAGGTCGCGGACGACGGCGTCGGCGAGCAACCGGCCGCGGTCGGTGAGGACGGCGCGACCGACCGCGTGCGCGCCGGGCTCCAGCAGCCCGTCGGCGACCGCGGTGGCCGCCCGGTCGCGGCCGACGGCGGACAGCGCCGTGAGGGGCAGCCCGTCGCGGAGCCGCAGCCCGAGCATCACCGTCTCCAGTGCGCGGTCGGCGTCGTCGAGCAGCTCGGCGTCCTGGGCAGGGCTCTCGCCGGCGACGAGCCGGTCGGCGTACGCGGCCGGGTGCTTGACGTTCCACCACCGCAGCCCGCCGACGTGGCTGTGCGCGCCGGGCCCGACACCCCACCAGTTGGCGTTGCCCCAGTACAGCTCGTTGTGCCGGCAGCGGGCCGCCTCGCCGCGGGCCCAGTTGGAGACCTCGTACCAGTCGAAGCCGGCCGCGCGGAGGGTCGCGTCGGCGTGCTCGTAGCGGTCGGCGAGGACGTCGTCGTCCGGCATGGGCAGCTCGCCCCGGGCGATGCGGCGGGCGAGGCGGGTGCCGTCCTCGACGATCAGCGCGTAGGCGGAGACGTGATCGACAGGGGCGGCCAGAACGGCGTCGAGGGAGGCGGCCCAGTCGGCGCCGGTCTCTCCCGGCGTGCCGTAGATCAGGTCGAGGTTGACGTGCTCGAACCCCGCGGCGGCCGCCTCGCGGGCGGCTTCGGCTGCCCGGCCGGGGGTGTGCCGGCGGTCGAGCACCGCGAGCACGTGCTCGGCCGCGGACTGCATGCCGAGGCTGATCCGGGTGAAACCGGCCTCGCGCAGCCGGGCCAGGGCCGCCGGCGTGACCGTCTCGGGGTTGGCCTCGGTGGTGACCTCGACGTCCTCGGCCACCGGGAAGAGGTCGCGGGTCGCGGCGAGGACGGCGGCGAGGTCCTCGGCCGGCAGCAGGGTTGGCGTGCCGCCGCCGACGAAGACGGTGCTCACCGCCGGCAGATCCGGGCCGAGCGTGGCGGCGGCTCGGCGCAGCTCGGCGATCGCGGTGCCGGCGTACTCGGCCCGGTTCGCGCCGGGGCCCAGCTCGTCGGAGGTGTAGGTGTTGAAGTCGCAGTAGCCGCAGCGGGTGGCGCAGAAGGGCACGTGCACGTAGAGCCCGAACGGCGTCGTGGTCAGCCCCTGGCGCGCGGAGGCGGGCAGCCGGTCGGGGTGCGCCGCGCCGACGGACGGCGTGGGCAGCAGCGGGATCGCGGTGTTCATCTGCTTCCAGTGTGCTCCGTCGCCCCGGTGTCCGGCCCGCGCCACCGCCGGGCAGGATGCGGGCGTGGACGACGACCGGGTAGTGCAGGTCGAGGTGGCGCGCGGGGTTGCCACCCTGACGCTCGACTCCCCCGCCAACCGCAATGCGCTGTCGAAGGCGCTGCGGAGCCAGCTGCGCGCGGCGCTCGAAGCGGCGCTCACCGACGACGCCGTCCGGGTGGTGGTCCTCGACCACTCCGGCCCGGTGTTCTGCTCCGGCATGGACCTCGCCGAGGCGGCGGGCGGCGGCGCCGAGGAGCAGGGGGTGCGCGAGTTCCCCGACCTGCTGGAGCTGATCTGGAGCTCACCGAAGCCGGTGGTGGCCGCGGTCCGCGGCCCGGCCCGGGCCGGTGGGGTCGGGCTGGCCGCGGCCTGCGACGTCGTCGTCGCCGGGGCGTCGGCGACCTTCGGGTTCTCCGAGGTCCGGCTCGGGGTGGTGCCGGCGGTCATCTCGGCGGTCGTGCTGCCGCGGATGGTGGCGCACGTGGCACACCGGCTGATGCTCACCGGCGCCGTCTTCGACGCTCCGACCGCCGCGGCCGGAGGCCTCGTCGACCTCGCCGTCGCGGACGAGTACGTCTCCGCGACCGTGAAGGAGCAGGTCGGCGCCCTGGCGGCCGGGTCACCCACCGCCCTGGTCGAGACGAAACGGCTGCTGCGGGCGCACACCCCGGACCTCGCCTTCGACCCGCTGCTCGAGCTCTCCGCCCGCTTCTTCGCCAGCGAGGAGGGCCAGGAGGGGATCGCGGCGTTCAGGGAGAAGCGCCCCGCCCGCTGGGTGCCCGCCGGCGAGTAGCGACCGGGCCGGTCGCGCATTGCCGGGGGCTACCGGAGGCGGCGGGAGTTGTCCGGTAGCCGGACGGTGACGCCGCGGTCGTCGAGCCACTCCATCAGCGGGACGGCGACCCGGCGGGTGGTCCTCCACGCCTGCCTGGCCTGGCTCACCGTGAAGGGCGCGGTCAGCGTGGACAACCGGCGCCGGGCCTCCTCGTCCACGCCGGGCGCGAGGTAGACGCCCTCGGTGATCCGCACCAGCCGACCGCTGCGCACCGCCGCCGCGAGTTCGCGTGGCCCCAGTCCCGCGGCCGCCAGCTCACCGGCCTCGGGAGCGGCGAAGGGATCCCCGGCCAGCCGGGCGCGGATCCCGTCGACCGCCCGGTGCACCCCGGGGGGCAGGTCCGCTGTACCGGTCGCTATCCGGCCGTCCCGCAGCTCCAGGGGCGGCCGGACGACGGCGCGCAGCAGCGCGGCGTCCGGCAGACCGAGCCCGCGACGGGCCACGTCGACCGGCGGCCCGGGCTCCAGCGGGTGCTGCCGGCGGTACTCCGCGACGAGGGCCGGGAGCGTGCTCGCGAGTTCCTCCACCAGCCCCTCGGCCAGCAGCCAGGGACCCAGCCGCGTGGCCGCCGTCGGTACCGGCCAGCCCATGGCGGTGAAGTCGGCGGTCCGGACCACCCGTCGGCGGGCGAGGTCGGCCGCCGCGCCATCCTCACCCACCTCCTGCACGGCCAGCTCGGCCCCTCGCCGCCTCGCGGCCCCTCGCCGGTGCAGCTCGGGCGGATCGACGTCCCGCACGTCCGCACCGAGGACGCGACGGGCTCCCGGGTCACGCAGCAGCAGCCGGTCGCCGATGCGCAGGGGAAGCGGTGTGGCCAGCCGCAGCCGCAGCGCCGTCCCATCCAGCTGCCGCAGGCGTGCTCCCACGGCCGCGGACCCGATGTGCACGATGGGCTCCGCCGGCAGCCGCTCCTCCGGCTCGCCGTCCAGCGTGACGTCGACGAGCTCGGTGTACCGGAAGGCGCCCGGCGTGAGCAGGGCGTCGCCACGGGCCAGCTCCTCGACCGCCACCCCGCGCAGGTTGAGCGCGACGCGGGCCGTCGCCCCGGCCCGCTCCACCGCCTCGCCGAGGGACTGGACCGTGCGGACGCCGATCTCCCGGTCGCCGAGCCGCAGCCGGTCACCCGCACGGACCGTGCCCGCAGCCAGCGTGCCGGTGACCACGGTCCCGGCTCCCCGGATGGTGAACGCCCGGTCGATCCAGAGCCGGACCGGGGCGGCGCGGTCGGGCGCGGGCAGCCCGGCCAGCAGGGTCTCGAGCGCCGCGGCCATCTCCTGGACGCCCGCACCGGTGACCGAGCTGACCGCGACCCCGGGGACGTCCCCCATGGAGGTCGCGGCCAGTCGCGCGCGGGCGTCGGCCAGCACCGGGCGCGGATCGGCGAAATCGGCCTTGGTGACGGCGAGCACCGCATGCCGGACGCCGAGCGCGTCCAGGACGCCGACGTGCTCGGCGGTCTGCGCCGACCACCCGTCGTCCGCGGCCACGACCACGAGGGCCGCAGCGACCGAGCCGATACCCGCCAGCATGTTGCCGATGAACCGCTCGTGCCCCGGCACGTCCACGATGGCGAGGCGGCGGCCCGAGGCGAGCTGCGTCCACGCGAACCCGAGATCGATGGTGAGCCCGCGGCGGCGCTCCTCCTCCCAGCGGTCGGGCTCCATGCCGGTCAGCGCCCGGACCAGCGCCGACTTGCCGTGGTCGACGTGGCCGGCGGTGGCGATCACGTCCACGGCGTCACGTCCACCGGCGGGCCACCTCGAGCACGGCCGCACCGACGGCCTCGTCGTCCCGCGGAAGCACGCTGCGCAGGTCCAGCACGGTGCGGTCGCCCTCGACACGGCCGACCACGGGGCGAGATCCCAGCCGCAGCGGCTCGGCGAACGCGGCCGGGAGCGACACCGCGGCGCTGGGCAGCGGGAACTCCGGTGCTCCTCCGCCGCCGACCCGTGCCGTCGAGCCGACCGCGACGGCGTCGAGCCCGGCCGCCGTCAGTGTCGCCACGAGCGCGGCGGCCCGTGCCCGCAACTCCTCGAGACCGGCGGCCAGCATCGTCTGCACGGGGGGCAGCGGCCCCCGGAGTGTCGCCTCCAGGGCCGCCAGAGTCGACTTGTCGACCCGCAGCGCGCGGTACAGCGGGTGTCGCCTGAGGTGCTGCACCAGCTCGGCGCGGCCGAGCACCAGCCCGGCCTGCGGGCCGCCGAGCAGCTTGTCGCCACTGGCGAGAACCAGATCGGCGCCGCCGGCCAGCGCGCTCTGCAGGTCCGGCTCCCCGGGGAGCGCCGGGTGCGGCCCCAGCAGCCCGGAACCGAGGTCGGCGATCAGCGGCACGCCGGAACCGGCCAGTGCCGGCGCGAGCTCGGCGACCTCGACGGACCGGGTGAAGCCGCGGACGACGAAGTTGGACGGGTGCACCTTCAGGACGGCGCCCGTCTGCGGGCCGACGGCGGAGCGGTAGTCCTCGAGGGTCACCCGGTTCGTCGTCCCGACCTCGCGCAGCCGGGCGCCGGTGGATGCCAGCAGCTCCGGGATGCGGAACCCGTCGCCGATCTCGACCAGCTCGCCGCGGGCCAGGACGAGTTCCTTCCCGTGCCCCAGGGCGGTGGCCACCAGCGCCAGGGCTGCCGCGCAGTTGTTGACCACGATGGCGGCCTCGGCGGCGGGCACCGCGGCCAGCAGCGCGGCTGCTGCGCCCTCCCCCCGCGGGCCGCGGCGGCCGGTCACCAGGTCCAGCTCGACATCGGTGGTCCCGGACGCCGCGACCACCGCCTCGACCGAGGCCTCCGACAGCGGCGCCCGCCCCAGATTGGTATGCACGAGGACGCCCGTGGCGTTGAGCACGGGCCTCAAGCTGCTGGCCGTCGCGGGCAGGTCGCGCAGCACGGCGTCCACGGCGTCGGCGGGTGCGGTGACGCCGTCCCGGATGCGCTGCTGCACGGCCTGGACCGCGCTCTTGACCAGCTCGCGGCCCAGTCGCTCGGCCGCGGCCGCGAGCCGTGGCTCGGAGAGCAGCGCGTCGGTACGCGGCACCTGCCGGCGGGGGTCGGTGGTCATCGTTCCGCAGGGTAGGCGCGGGGAAAGACTGGCGGAGGCGGACGGGAATCGAACCCGCCTGACCGAGCTACTCGGCCACGTCGGCTTTAGAGGCCGCGGGGGCCACCAGGCGCCCTGACGCCTCCGGCGGGGAGCTTACGTGCCGCCCGTCGCCCGATCTGCCGGTACCGCAGGAACTGTCAGAGCCCGCTGCCAGCATCGGCCACGTGAGCCGCACCGAGCCCCGCACCCCCGCGACGTTGCCACCGGTCACCCTCGCGCCCGAGGAGGCGGCTGCCATCGCCGTGGCACTCGCGGCCCAGCCCGACGGGCCGTACGCCCGGGCGGGGCGCGGCGCGCTGGAGAAGGTGCTCGGCGTCCTCGAGCCCGACCCCCGCCGCCGCTCGCAGCTGCTGGCCACCAGCCTGTGGGTCAGCGCCGAGGCCGGCCGCTCGGCCGAGCTGCGCTCGGTGGTCGAGCAGGCCGTGGGGCAGCGCCGTGTCCTGGTCCTGCTCTACCGCGACGCGAAGGGGCGTACGTCGCGCCGGGAGGTCGAGCCTCAACTGCTCTCGCGCAGCACCGACCACTGGTTCCTCGTGGGCTGGTGCCGGGAACGGCAGGAAGCGCGGTGGTTCCGGGACGACCGCATCGAGGGCGCGGAGCTCACGAGCGAGACGGCACCGCGGCGCGATCCTGCCGACTTCGGGGCGCCGTCCGACACCCACCCGGCCGGGCGTGCGCTGAGCCGCCGGCCCGACCCGGCGAACCGGGGGCGCGGCTTGGTGGTGCTCCCCGGCGGGCGGGCGTAGCCGTCCGGCCGGGATCCCGTACCCGGCCTAGATTCGGCGACGTGACCAGCGCACCGACCGGTATCCGGCTGACCCGGTACGCGCACGGCGGCGGCTGTGCCTGCAAGATCCCGCCCGGCGAGCTCGAGGCGGTCGTCGCGGGCCTCACCGGCACCGGTCCCGCCGACCCGGCCGCCGAGCTGGTGATCGGTCTGGACGACGGTGACGACGCCGCCGTGGTGCGGATCGCCGGCGGGCAGGGGCTGGTGCTGACGACGGACTTCTTCACCCCGGTGGTCGACGACGCGTACACCTTCGGCCGGATCGCCGCGGCCAACGCCCTGAGCGACGTCTACGCGATGGGCGGCACCCCTGTCGTGGCCGTCAACCTGCTCGGCTGGCCGCGCGACGTACTGCCCGCCGCACTCGCGGCCGAGGTGCTGCGCGGAGGCCTCGAGGTGGCGCAGGAGGCCGGCTGCCACGTCGGCGGCGGCCACTCGATCGACGACCCCGAGCCCAAGTACGGGATGGCGGTCACGGGGCTGGTCGACCTCGACCGGGTGATGCGCAACGACGCCGCCGTCGCCGGTTCGCCGCTCTCGCTGACCAAGCCCCTCGGCGTCGGCGTCCTCAACAACCGGCACAAGAGCACCGGGGAAGTGTCCGACGAGGCCGTCGCCCTGATGGCGACGCTCAACCGGGACGCCGCCCGCGCCGCACTGGCCGCCGGGATCCGCGCCGCCACCGACGTCACCGGCTTCGGCCTGCTGGGGCACCTCTACAAGATGGCGCGAGCCAGCGGGGTCACGGCCGTGGTCGACGCCGCCGCCGTCCCCTACCTGACCGGCGCCCGGGAGGCGCTGGCCGGGGGATTCGTCTCCGGCGGCACCCGCCGCAACCTCGACTGGGTGCGCCCGCACGCCGACCTGTCCGCCGTCTCCGAGGACGAGGCGCTGCTGCTCGCGGATGCGCAGACCTCCGGCGGGCTGCTCCTCGCCGGCGAGATCCCCGACGCGCCGGTGATCGGCGAATTCGTGCCACAGCAGGAGTCCTTGATCATCGTCAGATGATGGTCGGGCCGAGTGGGGCCGGAGGGCCCGCGAGGCGAGACGCGCGGCGCTCCGCGCGTATGGGGACCCCTCCTGGCCGCGCTGCGGCCCGGAGGGGCGCAGTGACATAGTCCGGGGATGCTCGCAGCCTTCGTCTCGAAGCCCGCCCCGAAGGACCCGCTCTCCGTCCTCGAGATCGGGGAGCGCCCGGACCCCGAGGTGCCCGACGGCTGGACGACGGTGCAGGTCAAGGCCGCCTCGCTGAACCATCACGACCTGTTCAGCCTGCGCGGTGTCGGTCTCCCGGAGGAGCGGATGCCGATGATCCTCGGCTGCGACGCCGCGGGGCTGGACGAGGACGGCAACGAGGTCGTCGTGCACGCCGTGATCGCCAGCCCGGACCGGTCCGGCGACGAGACGATGGACCCGAAGCGGTCGCTGCTGTCGGAGGTCCACCAGGGCACGTTCGCGGAGCGGGTCGCCGTCCCTGAGCGGAACGTGCTGCCCAAGCCGGCCGAGCTCTCCTTCGCCGAGGCCGCGTGCCTGCCGACCGCCTGGTTGACCGCCTACCGGATGCTGTTCGTGCGCTCCGGGCTGCGGCCGGGTCAGACGGTGCTGGTGCAGGGCGCCAGCGGCGGGGTGGCGACGGCGCTCGTCGCCCTGGGGGCCCAGGCAGGCTTCCGGATGTGGGTGACCGGCCGCAGCGAGGAGAAGCGACAGGCGGCGCTGGAGCTCGGTGCGGATCAGGCCTTCGAGACCGGCGCCCGGCTGCCGGCACGGGTGGACGGCGTGATGGAGACCGTTGGCGAGGCAACCTGGTCGCACAGCGTCAGGTCGCTCAAGCCCGGCGGTGTCATCGTGACCTGCGGCGCCACCACCGGCTTCAACCCCGGGGCGGAGCTCAACCGCATCTTCTTCACCCAGCTGTCGGTGGTCGGCTCGACGATGGGCACTCGCGAGGAGCTCCAGCAGCTGATCGAGATGTGCCGGGTCACCGGACTGCGGCCGCAGATCGACGTCGAGCTGCCGCTGACCCGGGCGCGGGAGGGCTTCGAGCGGATGCTGGAGGGGCGGACGGCGGGCAAGATCGTCTTCACCCTGTGAGCGGACCGGGGGTGAGCATCGCAGCGAGGAACGAGCGACGAGCGGAGCGTCCCGCGGGCGCGAACGAGAGTGCGCCGTGAGCAGCGCCGGACACGCGGTCGACCTGGTCGTCGACGCCCTGAAGGCCGGCGGCGTGGACGCCGAGGTGCGGCGGTTCGACGAGGCGGTGCCCACGGCCGCCGCCGCGGCCGCGGCACTCGGCTGCGAGGTGGGTGCGATCGCCAACAGCCTGGTGTTCGACGCCGACGGCGAACCGCTGCTCGTGCTGGCCAGCGGCGCCCATCGGGTGGACACGGCGAAGGTCGCGGCCCTGGTGGGCGCCTCGCGCGTCCGGCGGGCCTCCCCCGAGTTCGTGCTGGCCGCTACCGGCCAGGAGGTCGGCGGCGTGGCGCCGGTCGGTCACCCGACGCAGCTGCGCACCGTCGTCGACACCGACCTGGTGGCCTTCCCGGTGGTGTGGGCCGGCGGCGGCGACCACTGGACGATGTTCGCCGCGACCTACGACGAGCTGGTGCGGGTGACGTCGGGGACGCCTGCCGCGATCGCCTGATCATCCGCAGTCATCGCGATGAGCGCGATCGGGTCCGGAGCACCAGGAGAGCAACGACCGCGGCCAGCCCAGCGGCGATCGCCGCGCCGGCGAAGACCGTGTGCAGCTGCACGAGCACCGCGGCGTCCGTGGCCCGGTTGTAGACCGGGCAGTCGGCGGGGGTCTTCGGGCAGAGATCCACCGGCGAGCCGATGGCCGCGATCTGCGCCTCGAACCGGCGCAGGGCCACAGCCGTGAGCAAGGAGAGCCCCACCAGCATGCCCACGGTCCGGGCCACCACGGCCAGCGCGGTGGCGCTGCCGTGCACCCGGGCTCCCGTCACCGCCAGCAGGACGGCGTTGACCGGCGCGATGGCCAGCCCGAACCCGAGACCGGCCGCGATGAGCACGACGTAGGAAGCCGCGCCGTCCAGCGACCGCGGGCCCCACTGCGTCATCGCCACGAGGGCCGGCGCGGTCAGCGCCATGCCTGCCGCCGCGACCAGCCGCGGAGGGATCAGGCGGCACAGCCAGCCGCCCGCCACCGCACCGACCGGGACCGCGATCAGCATGCGGAGCAGCACGAGCGCCGCGCCGAGCTGGTCCCCCGGCGTCGTCGTGTTGCGGGCGAACAGCGGCACGTCGACCAGCGCGGCGACCAGCGCCACCCCCACCAGCAGGTTGACCAGCAGCGCACCCCAGGCGCCGGGCGCCCGAAGCTCGCCGAGGGGCAGCACCGGCTCGGCCGCCTGCCGCTCACGCAGGACGAAGGCGACGGCCGCGAGGGCCGCGAGCGGCAGCAGGATCCAGCCGTGGGCCACGACCTCGTGCGCGGTGTCCGCGGCGGCGAACGCCCACACCAGGCTGCCGAGCGCGACGATCACCAGCACCGAGCCGAGGACGTCGACCTCCGCGGCCAGCCGGCGGGCTCCGCGCAGCGGCAGCACCGGGCGACCCGGGACGGCGAGACTCCGCGCGATCAGGGCCACGAGGGCGGCCAGCGCCAGCAGGCCCAACGGCGTCGAGACGCCGACCGCGGGGATCACGGGCACGTAGAGAAGGCCCAGCGTGACGTCCTCGGCCAGGGCTGCGGGGGCGGCCAGCTGCAGGCCCAGGGCCACGGCGGCTACCGCCGCCAGGATCACCCCGATCGGCTCGGGCCGACGCACCCGACCGGTGGCCACCACCCCGGCTGCGAGGACCACGGCGAGGGCCAGGTTGAGCCAGAAGATCGCCCGCCAGTCCGCGACCGCGAGAACCCCCGCGCCGGCCAGCGGGCCGAGAACCGCACCGGCCTCCTGCACCGCGCCGACCACCCCCAGCGGAAGCGCACGCCGCTGCGGCGGCCAGCGGTCCGCCACCAGGGCGAGCGTGGCCGGGACCAGTCCCCCGGCGCCGACGCCCTGCAGCCCCCGACCGGCGATGGCGGCCCCGAGGCCGGTCGCCGTCGCCGTCAGCAGCGAACCGAGGGCGAAGACGACGAGGCAGCCGATGAGCACCGGGGCCCGGCCCCGCAGGTCGGCCAGCCGGCCGAGCAGCGGCAGGGTGGCCGTGTACCCGAGCAGGAAGCCGCCGATGATCGGCGTCGCCCGTTGGAGCTGGTCGAGCCCCACGCCGACGCCGGCGAGAATGTCGGGCAGCGCCAGGACGACGACGTACGTGTCGGCGGCGGTCACGAGGACGGCGAGCGTGCCGAGGACGACGACGGCGAGCGACGGGACCGCCGCCGAAGCCGGTGTGCCGGAGCCGCGGCCGCCCGGGTCAGCCCGTGGCGGGCGGGGTGATGTCGACATGAGCCCCGAACTTGCTCAGCTGCAGGGTGTACGTGCCGTCCCGGTCCGTGGTGAAGAACGGTCCCGTCAGCGCCACCCTGCGCAACTGGCCGCTGTCGCTGGCGATCGACAGCCGGGCCTGAACGGTCCTGGTCGGGTCCTTGCTGGTGAGCAGTCGCCCGACCAGGTCCCCGGGCAGGTCGGCGGTGACCTCGCGGACGACCTCTCCGCTCACCCGCTTCTCGTCGCCGAGCTTCGCGTTCTTCGCGGCGGTCAGGAGCTGTGAGATCCCGGTCGTGGGATCCAGCAGCGCGCCCGGGTCGCCGAAACCGAAGCCGGCCGGATCGATCAGGCTGTAGGCCGAGGTGAACGGCAGCTGGGCGTGGACCTTGCCCGACACCGAGACGACCTTGAGGTCGACGGTGTTGCCGCTCACCTGGACCTTCAGGGTTCCTTGGAACGAGGAGGGCCGGGCCATGTCGCCCTGTCCCCCGACGAGGCTCGTGCCGGTGCTCGGCGCACCGCTGCTGTCGAGGACGAAGTGCAGCGTCTTCGTCTCGTCGAGGGTCTTCTTGGCGCGCGCCAGCAGGCCGGACGCCGACTCCTTCGGCCCCCCGCCGCTGCAACCGGCCAGCACCGGGACGGCGAGCAGCACCGCCAGCAAGGCGAGCGCGGCACGGCGCAGCAGCACAGCGGACCTACCTCCCCGACGGCCGGCGGACCTTCCCGCCCACCGCGGCGGACAGTAGCGCGCCACCACGCTCAGGCACGGGCACCGGACCGCGCGGCGATCTTCGCGGCGAGCTTCGGCTGGTCCTTGACCGGTAGGTACCGAAGGGCCGGTTCGAGCTCGGGCAGCCGGTGCTGCTGGGTCGTGGCGGCGCGGAAGGCCAGCCCGACGGTGACCTCGTGGTCGGGCCGGAGCACCACCTCGACGGCGTCGCCCGCACCGAGCTCCCCGGTCTCGAGCACGCGGAGGTAGGCGCCGGTGGCACCGTGGGCGGTGAAACGCTTGACCAGCCGCGGAACGCCCCAGAAGCGCTCGAAGTTGACGCACGGGGTCCGGAAGGCGGTCACCTCCAACAGCGCCGTCCCGATCCGCCACTGCTCGCCCAGCAGTGCGCCGGTGAGGTCCACGCCGCTGGTGCGCAGGTTCTCGCCGAACCGCCCCGGTGGCAGCTCCCGGTCCAGCTCGGCGGCCCACCAGTCGGCGTCCTCCTGGCCGTACGCGTAGACGGCCTGGCCCTCACCACCGTGATGCTTCCGGTTGACCTGGACGTCGCCGTCCAGCCCGAGCTCGTGGACGGCGACCCGGCCGCTCACCGGCTTCTTGTCGATCCCGCTGCGGCTGGGGCGGCTGTCGGGCAGCGACAGCAGGTCGGAGCCGGAGACGCAGACGGCGTCCAGCCGGCCCACCGTCCTCACTTCTTCCCGGCCGGCTCGGAGGCGTTGGAGAGTGCGGCGACGAAGGCCTCCTGCGGGACCTCGACGCGGCCGACCATCTTCATCCGCTTCTTGCCCTCCTTCTGCTTCTCCAGCAGCTTCCGCTTGCGGGTGATGTCACCGCCGTAGCACTTGGCGAGGACGTCCTTGCGGATGGCGCGGATCGTCTCGCGGGCGATCACCCGGGAGCCGACGGCGGCCTGGATCGGGACCTCGAACTGCTGCCGCGGGATGAGCTCGCGCAGCTTGCCGGCCATCATGACGCCGTAGCTGTACGCCTTGTCCTTGTGCACGATGGCGCTGAAGGCGTCGACCGGCTCGCCCTGCAGCAGGATGTCGACCTTGACCAACTGGGACTGCTGCTCGCCTGCCTCGGCGTAGTCCAGCGACGCGTAGCCGCGGGTGCGGGACTTCAGAGCGTCGAAGAAGTCGAAGATGATCTCGCCGAGCGGCAGTGTGTAGCGCAGCTCGACGCGGGACTCGCTCAGGTAGTCCATGCCGGTCAGCGACCCGCGGCGGCTCTGGCAGAGCTCCATGATCGTGCCGGTGTAGTCGCTCGGGGCGATGATCGTGGCGCTGACGATCGGCTCGTAGACCTCGGCGATCTTGCCCTCGGGCCAGTCGCTGGGGTTGGTCACCGTGATCTCGGAGCGGTCCTCCATGACCACCCGGTAGACGACGTTGGGCGCCGTCGAGATCAGGCTGAGCCCGCTCTCGCGCTCCAGCCGCTCGCGGACGATCTCCAGGTGCAGGAGGCCGAGGAAGCCGACCCGGAACCCGAACCCGAGGGCGGCACTCGTCTCCGGCTCGTACACCAGCGCGGCGTCGTTGAGCAGCAGCTTGTCCAGGGCCTCGCGCAGGAGCGGGTACTCGCTGCCGTCGATCGGGTAGAGGCCGGAGTAGACCATCGGCTTCGGGTCGCTGTAGCCGCCGATCGGCTCGGCCGCCGGGCGGTGCTGGAGCGTGACGGTGTCGCCGACGCGGGACTGGCGGACGTCCTTCACCCCGGTGATGAAGTAGCCGACCTCGCCGACCCCGAGCCCGTCGACCGGCTTGGGCTCAGGTGAGATGACGCCGATCTCGAGCAGCTCGTGGACCGCGCCGGTGGACATCATCTTGATCCGGTCGCGGCCGGAGATCCGGCCGTCGACGACCCGCACGTAGGTGATGACCCCGCGGTAGATGTCGTAGACGGAGTCGAAGATCATGGCCCGGGCCGGCCCCTCGGCCTTGCCCGTGGGCGCCGGGATCTGGGCCACGATCTGGTCGAGCAGCTCGGGGACGCCCTCTCCGGTCTTGCCACTGACCCGCAGCACCTCGTCCGGGTCGCAGCCGATGATGTGCGCGATCTCCGCGGCGTACTTCTCCGGCTGCGCGGCCGGGAGGTCGATCTTGTTGAGGACCGGGATGATCGTGAGGTCGTTCTCCAGCGCCAGGTAGAGGTTGGCGAGGGTCTGCGCCTCGATGCCCTGGGCGGCGTCGACGAGCAGCACGGCGCCCTCGCAGGCAGCCAGGGACCGGGAGACCTCGTAGGTGAAGTCGACGTGGCCCGGTGTGTCGATCATGTCCAGGACGTACTCGCCCCCCGCGTGCTCACCCGTCCGCGGGATCCACGGCAGCCGGACGTTCTGCGCCTTGATGGTGATGCCGCGCTCGCGCTCGATGTCCATCCGGTCCAGGTACTGGGCGCGCATCTGCCGCCCCTCGACGATCCCGGTGACCTCGAGCATCCGGTCGGCCAGCGTCGACTTGCCGTGGTCGATGTGGGCGATGATGCAGAAGTTCCGGATACGGGCCGGATCGGTGGCAGCGGGAGTCGTCACAGTGCGCCCATCGTCCCACGGCCCGGCAGCCGCCATGGGGCCTGCCACGGGCGTCGCGCCACACGGCGGTTCTCGCCGCGTCGGCTGGTGAGGCGGGCGTCTCCCGACCGCGGGTTGGGCTCATCCGACGGACGCTGGTAACCTGGCAGGCCGGTCCAGTGGCGCACGCCGCCCGGACGCACTGTCAGACATTCACCTTCTGCGAGACACCGAGGCTCACGCGTGGCGAACATCAAGTCCCAGATCAAGCGGAACCGGACCAACGAGCGGGCGCGGCAGCGCAACGTCGCGGTCAAGTCCGCCCTGAAGACGTCGGTTCGGCGTTTCCGGAGCGCGGCGGACGCCGGGGACCCGGCCGCCGCCGCGACGGCGCTCCAGCTGGCCAGCAAGGCGCTGGACAAGGCCGTGAGCAAGGGCGTCATCCACAAGAACCAGGCCGCGAACCGCAAGTCGGGGATGGCCAAGAAGTACGCCAGCCTCTGAGCCGGCCTCGCGCCGAACCAGCGCCGAACCGGCGCCGCTACGTGGAGCCCCTGTCCTTTCCGGGACCGGGGCTCCTCGCTTTCCGCCTCCTTGCGGTCCGGGCTGTACCGGTCGGGCTGTACCGGTTCGGCTGGTAGCGGTGCGGCTGGTAGCGGTGCGGCTCGTAGCGGTCCGGGCTCGTACCGGTCCGGCCGCTCAGCGGCCGGACGGGACCCGGCCGCCTCGGCCGGTCGTCGTTCGGATCTCGACGATGCGGCGGATGGCTCGCTCCAGGGCGTAGTCGGGGCTGGCCGCAATCCCCTTCACGTCCGCGTTGAGGTCGGCGGCGACGCGGATGGCCTGCTGCAGGCCCTCGATGCTCCAGCCGCGCGACTGCGCCTGGGCCTTCCTGATCTTCCATGGCGGCAGCTTGAGGACCCGGGCCAGATCGGCCACGTTCGAGGTGTTGAGCGAGGTCACACGGGCCGCGGTCCGCACGCCGTCGGCGATCGCATCCGCGATGAGCACGTGTGCGACCCCACGCTCGAGAGCCCAGCGGAGCAGCTCGAGGGAGCCCTGGCGGTCGCCGACGAGCGTCCGCTCGGCGACGTCGAACCCGGTCACCTCCGCCTGGCCGCGGTGGAATCTCGCGACGACGTCCGCGTCGATCGCGCCGCCGAAGTCGGAGACCAGCTGGCTCACCGCAGCCGATAGTTGGCGGAGGTCATTACCGACGGCGTCGACCAACGCGGTGACCGCCTCGGGAGTGATCCGGCCGCCTGAGGAGCGGATCTCGTTGCGGACGAAGCCGGCGAGGTCACCCGGTGACTTCAGCTTCGGGCACTCGTCGACCGCCGCGCCTTCCGCGGTGAAGGCCTTGAGGAGCGCCTCGTTGCGCTTCCCGCCGAAGTGCACGAGCACGAGCGTCAGGTCCGGATCAGGGTCCTTCGCGTACCCGGTCAGGGCATCGGCCAGCGCGGCCGCGGACTCCTGCACGCCGGTCACCACGACCAGCCGGTGCCCACCGAACAGCGACGGCGCCAGGACATCGGCGAGGTGCCCGACCGGCAATCCAGCGGCGACGAGTTCGTGTTCCTCGGTGTCGGGGTGGCGCTCGAGGACGGCGGCGCGAACGGCGGCCACGGCACGTGACCGGAGCAGCTCCTCGTCACCGAGCACGACGCGCAGCCGCGACGTCGGAGCGGGAGGTGCGGCTGCCACCCCTGCATGCTGCCACGGACCGCCGACGTTCCCCGACCACCGGAGCACTGGCTGGAACGACCGCCGGGCCGGACCCGCGGTCCGGTCCGGCCGCCGTCGTCGCGGACCCACTCCGCCCCGCGACGCCCCAACCCCGTGCCGAGCCGACCACCGCGAGGTATCCATCGCGGTCGGTCCGGTGCAGCAGCATGCTGTCCCGGACGAGCAGGGTGAGCGTGCGGGCAGCGGGATGGCCGTAGGGGTTGTCCAGGCCGACCGACACCAACGCCACCCTCGCCCCGGTCGCCGCCAGGAATCGGGCATCCGTGTCGGCGCTGCCGTGATGGGGCACCTTGAGCACGTCAGCCCGTAGGTCCACGCCCCGGTCGAGGATTCGTCGTTCAGCCTCGGCGCTGAGGTCGCCGGTGAGCAGGATGCGGACCCCCCGCTGGGTGACGCGCACCAGCAGGCAGAGGTCGTTGGGCGACGCGGACGCCGTGGCGATCTCCGGGGGCGGCGCGAGGACCTCGATCGTTGCGGTACCGATCGTGCGGCGATAGCCGGGCGTCAGGATCACCCGGCCGGCACCGGCCCTGCGCGCCTGCGCGTCGATGCGGCCCACCCGATGGTCCGACGGAGACAACGTGCCGGTCCCCACCTGGCCGACGTGCCGGCCGCTGAACGCCCCCGCGAGTCCGGTCGCATGGTCGGCATCCAGGTGCGACAGCAGGAGGAGTGGGATGTCGTGCACCCCCAGCCGCTGTAGGCACCGGTCCACCGCGCCCATGTCCGGCCCTACGTCGACGACCACGGCCTGGCCGGGAGCGGTCGGCACCACGAGCGCGTCACCCTGCCCGACGTCGCACGCCACCAGGTCGGTGTCGGTGGGCGGCCACCCCCGCACGGCCTGCCGG
>JAODNJ010000610.1 GCA_025465155.1 Frankiales bacterium | reverse complement strand
CGCGTCGTTCAAAAAGGCGGCGTGGCTTTGGTGGGAAGAATCGAGTCGCTCGGCTTGAACCCATTCGAAGGGTTTGAACTGGGCGAGGAGACGAGAAGACGTGCAGGTGCAACCGGTGTCGGTGCCTGCGTTTGAAGCATTGGCCATGGGCCTCCAAGAATGTCGATTTGCAACAACCGACGCACCCGACGCCAATCGGGGGCGGCAGCTCGAACAGGTTGGCGTACCGGGACATCCTTGCGGAAACCGGCAGGGCGCGAGCCCTCCCGTTCGAGCCGCCTAAAAATGGAAGCACGAACGAAAAAGCCGCATCCCTGTGCGGTGACTGCGGCTTTCGTCGCAGGATGTCAATGGGACGCCAATCCCTGCCTCGCTCATCACGAGGCGAGGGCAATGTACGCGTTCTCGGCGATGCTCGTCAAGGCCCGAGTGCCAAGGTCACCGAGACGATGCGGCTCATCGAATCGACGACACGCGCATCAACTCTTTCCCAAGCCTCGGGTCGCTTGCGAACGCTGGGGTTTACGCGCAGCCCTGTCGCCGATTTGCACCGCGTTCCCCGTCGGCTGGCTATGCTGTCGTCCGCCATTCACCTCGCAAAAAGAGAACCCTCATGACCATGCGCTCTTCTCCCTTCTTCGGCCTGCGCGCCATCGCAATCGCTTGCGGCCTGGCCCTCGGCGCAGCCGCATCCGCGCAAGCCGCACCCGACGCCAAGCTACTGGCCGCCGCCGAGAAGGCGCAGCCCGCCGTGATCGACAACCTCAAGGAGATGGTGCTGATCGAGTCGGGCAGCCTGAACGTCGATGGCCTGCTCAAGATGGCCGACGTGGTCGAGGGACGGCTGAAGGCCGTGGGCATGAAGACCGAGCGGCGCAAGGCCACGGCCGGCGCGGGCGCCGACATCGTCATCGGCACGCTCAAGGGCACCGGCAAGCGCAAGATCATGCTGCAGGGCCACATGGACACGGTGTACCCGGCTGGCATCCTGAACGGCCAGCCCTACAAGATCGACGGCAACCGCATCTACGGCCCCGGCATCGCCGACGACAAGGGCGGCCTGGCGGTGATCATGGCCTCGCTCAAGATCCTGGCCGATGCCGGCTGGCGCGACTACGACACGCTCACGGTGGTCATGAACCCCGACGAGGAAGTGGGCTCGGTGGGCTCGGGCGAACTCATCGCCACCCTGGCCGACCAGCACGACACGGTGCTGTCGTTCGAGCCCACGGTGGCCAAGACGGTGGTGAAGGGCGAGGGGCTGCTGCTGGGCGCGGCCGGCATCGCCACGGCCACGCTCGAGGTGAAGGGCCGCGCCGCGCACGCGGGTGCCGCGCCCGAACTGGGCCGCAACGCGCTGTACGAGCTCTCGTACCAGATGCTGCAGACGAAGGACATCGCCAAGGACATTCCGGGCGCCACGCTCAACTGGACCGTGTCGCGCGCGTCAGGCCCGCTCAACCAGATCACCGAGAAGGCGCAGGCCCTGGGCGACGTGCGCATCACGCAGCCCGGCGCCGAGAAGAAGCTCGATGCCGCGCTGCAGGCGAAGATCGCCAGCAGCAAGCTGATTCCCGACACCGAGACCACGGTGAAGGTCGAGATCGGCCGCCCGGCCTTCCTGGCGGGCGAGAAGGGCCGCGCACTGGGCGAGAGGGCGCAGGCCATCTACAAGGAAATCGACCGCGACTTGGCGCTGTCGCCCATGACCGGCGGCGGCACCGACGCGGGCTATGCGGGCCGCTCGGGCAAGGCGACGGTGGTCGAGAGCTTCGGCCTCGCGGGCTTCGGCTACCACGCACGCGACGAATACATCGAGGTCGATTCGATCGTGCCGCGCATCTACCTCGTCACGCGGCTCCTGACCGAGATCGGCAAGAACTGATCTTTCGAATCAGCCGCTGTACCCGCCGGGCAACCTGAGGCGCCCGGCGGTGGCCGCGTTCAGGGATGCGGCTGTCCGGGCTGCCCCGGCTCACGCTCGCCGGGGCGAACCGGTGGGTGATGGGCTGCGGCTGCAGCGGCCACGCGCTGCTGCTGTTGCTGCTGGGCCTGTTGCTGCTGTTGTTGGCGCGCCTGGCCCTGGGCTTGCGCTTGTGCCTGATGCGCTTGCTGTTGTTGCTGCATCTGCGCCTGGCGCTGTTGCTGCATCTGTTGTTGCTGCTGCATCTGGTGCTGCCGCTGTTCCTGCTGCTGCTGGACCGCCTGCTGTTGATGCGCGGCCTGTGCCTGTACTTGCGCTTGCTGGCGGTGCATCTGCTCTTGCTGGGCTTGTTGTTGGCGGGCCTGGTTCTGGGCCTGTTGTTGCTGCTGGGCCTGTTGCTGTGAATGGGCCTGCTGCTGCGCTTGCTGTTGCTGCGTCTGCTGCTGGCGCCGTGCTTGCTCCGCCTGGGCCTGCTGCTGGCGCTGCTGTTCCTGCTGCGCGCGTTGCTGTTGTTGCTGGCTTTGCTGCGCTTGCTGGTGCCGCGCCTGCTCCTGTTGCTGCTGTTGAAGCCGGGCCTGCTGTGCCTGTTGCTGCTGCTGTTGCGCCTGCAGCTGATGCGATTGTTGTTGCGCGCGCTGTTGCTCTTGCTGCTGCATCAACGCCTGCTGCTGATGGGCCTGCTGTTGTTGCTGCGCCTGTTGCTGCTGTTGCGCCATCAGGGCTTGTTGCCGCTGCTGTTGTTGCTGCTGCATCTGCGCCTGCTGTTGCGGCGCAAAGCCAGGTGCCGCTGCGAAGTTCGGCGGCGCGCCGGCCGGTACGCCGCGCGGCGCGCCGTTGTTATTGTTGTAGATGTTCGTGTTGCGCACGTTGTTGACGACGGTGGTCGAGCGCGAGATGTAGGTGCTGTTGTTGTAGACCACGGCCGGCCGTGCGAAGGCCGGCGGTGCGCCACGGTCGCGATCGCGGTCACGCCCGCGCGGACCACCCCAGTTCACGTTCCAGGCGTTCCAGCCCCAGCCATGCCGCTCGAGCGCGCTGCCCACCACCACCCCGGCGCCGAACGCAAGCACGCCCGCCGCGGCCAG
>JAODNJ010000558.1 GCA_025465155.1 Frankiales bacterium | reverse complement strand
GGGGCGACCGGCCTCACCGACCCGCTGGACCGCCGGGTGGTCGAGGCCTACTGGGTGGGCAGCCCCCGCCTGGACGCGGTCGACGCCCGCGCGGTGGGCGACTCGATGGAGGAGCGGTTCCGGCGGCTCACCGGCGACCGGTTCCGCCCGCTCAGCGGCGGGGTGCTCGCCGGCGGGGTGCCCCACCACAGCTTCGCCGTCTTCTGTGTCTACCCGTACACGGGTCTGCTGACCGACCGCCGCAAAGCCCCGCACGCGCTCACCGTGCTGGACCGCTGCCGGATCCGCTGGGGCCGGGTGCTCACCGCCGACGGCGATCAGGTCGTGGTCGAGAGCCGGCCGCTGACCTGGGACGGCCGGTGGTTGCGGTTGGGTGCGCCGCAGGCGGAGACCGCCGTCCGTTCGGTGGACGGGGTCGGGCTGGCCGGCCGGATCCGGGCCGGGGACTGGGTGTCGCTGCACTGGGAGTGGGTGTGCGACCGGTTGACCGAGGGGCAGGTCGCCCGGCTGTGCCGCTACACCGAGCGGCACCTCGCGATCGTCAACGACCGGTCGACGCAGTCAACCGTCCCACGCATCCTCGGCTGAGCGCAGCGGCCAGGAGCGCAGCAGGGACCAGGTGACCGCGTCGCCGACGCGGTGGCGCGGCGGCCCCGGCTCCCGGACCAGCAGCTCGCCCATCGCCGTCTGTACCAGGTGGTCGGTGTGCGGCCCCCGGAAGTGGACCTGGCGTACACAGCCGTCCAGCGGGCCGCCGATTCGGGCCCACCCCGGGCGGACGAGGACCCGGCCGTCCTCGGTATCGAGGACCGACGCCGGCCCGGTGAGCCGCGCCGTGAACAGGTCGATCGGGCGCTCGTAGACCTGCTCCGGGGTCCCGAGCTGGACCAGGCGCCCGCTGCGCAACAACGCGATCCGGTCGGCCAGTCCGAGCGCCTCCTCGGCGTCGTGGGTGGCGTAGACCGCCGCCGCCCCCTCCTCCCGCCGGCGGGTGACGAGCTGGTCGAGGAACAGGCCTCGCAGGTGGGTATCGAGGTGCGCGGTCGGCTCGTCGAACAGGTAGAGCGACGGTCGCCGGGCAAGCGCACGCGCCAGGCCGACCCGCTGCTGCTCACCGCCGGAGAGCTGGGCAGGCCGGCGGGCGCCCAGGTGCGCGATGCCGAAGAGGTCGAGGATCGTCCGCGCCTCGGCCCGGGCCATCGACTGCCCCTGACCCCGCCGACGACCCGGATAGGCCACGGTGTCCAGCGCCGAGAGGTGCGGCCACAGGGCGTGGTTCTGGAAGACGACGCCGACCCCTCGGCGCTCCGGCGGGACCAGGCGCCCCTCCCCCGCGACGGCCGTCCCGCCCATCCGGATCACACCGCCGACGGGTGTCAGGAACCCTGCGACCGCGTGCAGCAGGGTCGACTTGCCCGACCCGGACGGGCCCAGCAGCGCGAGCACCTCACCGTGCTCGACGGTCAGTGAGACCCCGCAGACGACGGGAGCGCCGTCGTACGCGGCCGTGAGGTCGCGCACCTCCAGCGCGGGCTCAGCCGACATGCGCGATCTCGGACGCAGGAGCCGGGAGGGACGCCGGTGCCGGGACGCCCAGCGGTGGTGGGACGGCGCGCCATGCCCGCACCCCGCGGACGGCGGGCCACAGCAGCAGCGCCGGGACCGCCACCAGCACGGTGAGGACGACCGAGAGCGCGGCGGTGGACCCGATCTGGCCGAGCTCCTCGGTGTTCAGCACGACGACCGCCAGCGTCTCGCTCCCCGGCCCGTACAGGAGGCTCGACATGGTGACCTCGTGCAGCCCGGTCAGGAAGCAGACCAGCCAGGCGGCGAGCAGCGCCGGGGCGAGTGGCGGGAGAGCGACGGTGCGCGCCGCGGGAAGCCAGCTCGCCCCGCTCGCCCGGGCCGCGCGCCACTCGTCGCTGGACAACCGGTCCAGCGCGCCGGAGATCGGCCGGTGCGCGAGGGCGAAGAACTTGGCCAGGTAGGCGAGCAGGATCAGCGCCGCCGTCCCGGACAGCCAGCGGCCGTACGCCAGGAAGAGGGCGACGGCGAGCGTGGAGCCGGGCAGCACGAAGGTCAGCGTGAGCAGCGTGGCCGTCGCACGCCCCGCCCGGCGGCGCTCGATCGACGCGACCCCGGCGCCCAGCACGAGGAGCACGGTCGCGGCGAGCAGCGCGAGCACCGCGCTGCGGCCGAGCGCCTCGAAGGTGCGCGGCGTGAGCACCTGGCGGAAGTGGACGAGGCTCCAGTGCGCCGGGGTGGGCGGCAACCCGACCGCGCGGGTGACCGAGGCGAGCACCAGCGCGAGCAGCGGCAGGCCCACGGTCAGCACCAGCCAGCCGCCGAATGCCACCGCGATCCCCCGGCCGGCGGCCGGGCGCACGGGGCCCGCAGCGGCGCCGTGCGCGACACCGGTGCGCACGGCGCGAAGGCGTGGGCCCAGCACCGCGTCGGCCGGGGCGACGCAGACCGCTCCGACCAGGACGAGGACCAGCGCGAGCGTGACCGCCTGGGCGAACGACGACGGGTCGCCGCCCAGCGACAGGTCGGCGTAGATCTGCGTGGCGACGGTCCGGAAGCCGGCCGGGGCGCCCAGCACCTGCGGGATCGCGAAGGCGCCGAGCGTGAGCGCGAAGACCAGGACCGCGGCCGCCGCGATCGCCGGCGCGAGCAGTCGCAGGGTGATGGTCCGCAGCGTCGTGACCGGCCCGGCCCCGGACGCGCGGGCCGCCCGCTCCAGCGCCGCCTCGCCCCGCGCCCCCAGCCCCGCCGCGTTCACCAGGTAGGCGATCGGCGTCGCGTTCACCACCAGCACCACCCACACGCCGACCGGCCCGGAGAGCCCCGCCCAGCCCCAGCCGAGCAGCGTGTCGATGAACCCGGCCGGCCCGTAGGCCTGTGTCCAGCTGTAGCCGAGCACGAAGTCGGGCACCAGCACCGGTAGCAGCACCGCGACCCGCCAGACGGCGCGGCCGGGCACGTCGGGACGGCGCAGCGCCAGGGCCAGGGCGACACCGATCGGGACCGCGGCGGCGGTGACGGCGAGCGCGAGCAGCACGGTGTTCCGCAGCGCCGTCGCGAACATCGGCGAGGCGAGCGAGGAGCCGACGCCGCCCTCCGACCGCACCACCTGCACCAGCCGCGCCAGCGGGAGGACGACGAGGCCGACGGCCGTTACCAGGACCGCCATGACGCCACCGCGGACCGCCGTCCCTTGCCGCATCGGTCAGCCCGCGAACAGGTGCTGGTAGTCGGCCAGGATCCTGGCCCGCTGCACCGCGATCGCGGGCCAGTCGGGCTGGACGACCGGCGCCTGCGCCGGCACCTGCGGGCCCTTCACCCCGGGCAACGTCGGGTACGAGCCGGCCGTGGCCAGCACCTGCTGCCCCTCCCTGCCGACGACGTAGGAGAGGAACTGCTTCGCGGCGTCCGAGTGCCGGGGGTGCCGGGCCAGCGCGACGGGCCCGTAGATCGCGATCGCGCCGGGCTCCGGCCAGGCGACGGCCACCGGCGATCCGGCATCCTTCGCCGCGTAGGCGGAGTTGGCGGTCGTGATCCCCGCCTTGTACCGGCCCTGGGCCACCCCGGTGGTGACGTCGTCCGGGGTGGCTACCTGGACCGCGCCGTTGCTCTTCAGTCGTTGGAAGAAGCCGATTCCGTAGGCGGGGTCGGCGGAGAACCAGCCCAGCGCGCCGAGCGCGGACGCCGCGACGGACGGGTCCGGTACCGCGACCGCCGCCTTGTACGGCGCCCCTGTCAGGTCGGACCACGCCTGCGGGGCCGCTACCCCGACGTGGGTGACGGCCACCATGTACAGCAGCGCCACCCCCACGTAGTCGCGGGTCCGGTACCGCGCCGGGATCGCCGTCGCGTCAGGGGGCACCCAGCCGCCCACCAGGCCCTGGTCGACCCAGGCCTGCTGGCTGAGCGGATCGCAGGCCCACACCACGTCGGCGCCCAGCCCACCGCTACGCACATCGGATGCGACCCGGGCGTTGAGCTGGCCGGTCGGCGCGCGGAAGAGGTCGACGTGCGTCTTCGGCAAACGCTTCTGAAACGCCTGGATCACCGGCTGGATCGTGCTGTCGCTGACGCAGGTGTAGAGCGTCAGCGTCTGCGGC
>JAODNJ010000548.1 GCA_025465155.1 Frankiales bacterium | reverse complement strand
AGATCGTCCTGCAGGCTGTCCATCAGCGCTGCCCGCTCGGCCTTGGCCTGGGCGTGTTCGGTCTCGATGTCCCAGACGACATCGGAGAGGACGTGCAGTCGCTGCCGCTTCTCCCGCAGGTTCAAGTGCCCGAAGGAGGGGGTGCAGACCGCCAGCTGATCGTTCATGGGAGACCCTCGGTCGTGGTCGTGAGGAGTGGTTGGTCGGGGATGCCCGACGCGAGAGCGGAGCCCCGGCTCGTCGCGCCTGATACGCCCTCGCCGACCCCCACGGGACGTTTCCCCCGGCGCCGACGGGACTCCTCCGAGGACGAGCGCCCCGGCGCTGACGAAGCGGTCCAACGCGGTCGGCGTCCGGGCCCCTGGGGCGTTCCCTTTGGGTGATGCTCGGCTGGATGCAGGGGAAGAGGCCGGTGGTGGCGCGGGGCGCGGGACCACAGCGAGCCCGGTCGTCTCATCAGCCGGGCTTGGCCACCGAGAGGTTGCGCAACGCGGTGATGCCGGGGAGGAAGAGGTACTCGGAGCCCCGGGTCCGCACGAGGCCGGGAACCGCGGGCAAGAACCCCGGGGAGACCTTCGATGGGATGGTCATGGGCGCCGAGGGGTCCCGGGTGGCGAGGAGGTAGTCCTGCTCGGCGCCGAGCCCGAAGCTGTCCCCGTCATTGCACCAGTCGGCTTGGACGGTCTCGAACTGACGGGCGATGTCGGCGTTGAAGCAGACGAACAGCAGTCCGCGCTTCTCGTCATCGACGGCGTCGTCGCGCAGCTCCGTGCCGTAGGGCATGCTCCGCCGGATGATCCGGTGGCGGGCGCTGAGCCGACCGCTCTCGGCCACGGCCCCGTCGAAGTCCAGCGCGTCCCGCGGATTGGCCCGGCGGACGTGTGCGCCGCGGGGACACACGTAGCCCTGCCGGTCGTGCGGCAGGTACCGGAAGTCGTTGGGCGGTTGGTCGACCACCTCCTCCCTGAGGGAGCTATCCGGTGTGCGGTGCGGGAGCAGCTCGAGCGGCATGCCGTCGCGCCAGCGACCCACGACCTTCGCTGCGATCACCTCCTCGTGCAGACCGGAGACCTCGGCCGCCCGGCGCAGGGCCTCCCGGAACGCGACGACGTCCTGCTCCAGTTTGCGGTAGACCATGAAGGTCCCGTTGACGCGGAGGGAGCACCGGTCGACATTGCCGTCCTCGTCCGGGTAGCCGAGGAGGAACTCACCGAGCTTGAGCGGTCGCCAGCCGCCGTCGGCCAGGGGAACACCCCCACCGCGAACCGCGCGGCTTCTTCGGCCGCGGGGGGTGACTCCCTCGATGTCGGGCTGTGCGAATCCGTCGGCGTAGCCGAAGTGCTCGCGCATCATGATCAGGGCATGTGCCTCGTGGCAGGCAACGACCTCCAGCCCGCCCAGGCGGTCGAGCTCGTCCCGCAGCTCACGCGCCTTCGTCCGGAGAACCGGTTCCGACCTGGTGTGCAAGAAGAGCATCAGGTGGACCTGCCCGGTGCCGAGGCCGCGCTCCCAGTGCTCGGGGCTGCTGGGTCCTACGTCGCCCAGATCCGCTGCGCGCTCACGAGTCGGCCGCCGGAAGACGTCCGGCCACTCTGCCAGGTCTATGGCGGGAAGGCCCAGCCTCTCGAGCCCGGTGTAGGTGAGCCCGACGTTGAGCGTGCACGACGGCTTGTCTTCGCTCTCCCAGGGAACCGCGGTTTCGACGTGGGAGTGCGCGTACCGCAGGCACTCCTGGGCCGAGACCCGCGTGGTGGCGTGCAGGAGCAGGTAGACGGCGTGCTCCAACCCGTAGCCGTGCAGGACGTTGCCCTGGACCTCGTCGTACGGGATGTCGATCACCGGGCACATCCGTCGAAGGTGTCCCTGAAGCTGTCCAGCAGCTCCTTGTCGTCCATCTGCTGAGCCTCCAACGCGAACGTGATGTGTTGATCTCTGAGGCAGAGCGCGGCTCGGACCTGTTCGACTGTGGCGTGGTAGGCGGTGAACCGCTGGGAGACCGGGATGCTGTTGTGCTGCATGTACCGGTGGAACTCCAGCGTGCGCCAATGCCCCGGGTAGTTGATGCAGTGGCCCCAGATCTCGTCGGTCACGGGCCCCAGGCGGGTGCGGAGGACCTCGATGAACCGGTCCGAGGTTCCGTCGACGGTGACGGTGAACAACAGGTAGTGCATACGGAGCTGCTGGCCCGCAGCGGAAGACCGGCCTGCGAGCTCGTCCAGCAACACCCACCGGGCGAAGTGCACCCCGGGCAGTCGGTCGAGCACAGCCACGTCGGCAGCTGCCAGACGCTCCAGGACGCCGGTGAGCGACCGCGTCGCACCCGGCCGGACGGGGGTGAGGATGGTGAACGGCGTCGGTCCCTGCCGCCCTCTCACAGGTCCCCCTGCCGACGGGCCAGGAAGCCCCGGTAGGCGACGGCGAACGCGGCCGCGTCGGGCGAGCGGGCCGCCGCAAGGAGGTACTCGTGCTCCTGGGCAACGGCCAGCGCTGACAAGATCATTCGGACGCTCGCGTCGGGGTAGGCGCAGTAGGAGTGCGCAGCGGGCCGGCTGAACCCCTCGATGTAGTTGCGCAGACCGGTCACCGATCCCGTGCCCGGGAAGTCGTAGGAGCTGCCCCAGGTCCGCCGGATCTGTCGGCTGGTGGCCGCGATGAATGCCTCGATGTACGGCTCGACGGGGGCGCTGTAGTCCGTTTCCCAGAGCAGTTGCGGCCGTCGCGGCCGCTCCGGGAGTTGCGGCGCCCCGTTGTACGGCAGGGCGGTGAGCAGGCTCCACCGGGTGCTGTACAGCGAGCGCAGCGGCCGGATACCCATCAGTCCCGGCCACAGCCTCGTGGCCAGGAACTCCAACCGCAGCCGCAGCAGGCCCCAGGGCTTCAGCGCCGTCAGCATGGTGATCATGCGGACGCGGCCGACGGCGTCCGCGGGGGCGGCTGCGCCGCGGCGGTCCATGGGCACGGCTCCTGTCAGGTCCGGGTCAGGGTCGCGGCGATCGCATCGAGTCCCGCGGACTGCTGATCGATCAGCCGGGCGGCGCTCTGCCGCAACAGGTCGAGGTTGCTCTCGCCGGTGTTGTCGATGGGCTCCGACCGATCGTCCAGGTCGGCCTCCAGGCGCACGTACCCGGGCGGGCCGAGCAACCGGCGCAACTGGTGGTCGGCGGCATCCTCCTGGCCGTCCAACACGACGTCGAAGAGCGGCCGCGCCCAGCCGAGCGATCCGGCGCGTGCCATGCGGGGTGTCGCGAGGTTCGTGG
Source organism: Frankiales bacterium (assembly GCA_025465155.1). GTDB lineage: Bacteria > Actinomycetota > Actinomycetes > Mycobacteriales > Geodermatophilaceae > Geodermatophilus. Next base: position 8,729 of record JAODNJ010000548.1, on the reverse strand, counting down.
TGAGGGAGCCCGTGCCCACCGAGACCAGGACGACGGGAGCATCGGACTTCGTCGTGCGGACGTCGGCGAATGCGCACATGGCCGGGTTGTTCGCGTAGACCCCGCCGTCGATGAACCGCCGCGGCCCGGTTCGGTCGCGGACGCGCCCGGGGGAGAAGTACGTGGGAGCCGCGGCGCTGCACCGTGCCACGGTCCGCATCGGGAGGTCCTGGGTGCGGCCGGCGCGCACATCCGCCGTCTTGAAGAAGAAGGGACGCCGATTCCGGAGGTCGTAGGAGGTGACGATCATGTCGCGGAGGGCGTGGCTGAACATCGTCTCCCCGAGTTGGCTGCGCAGTTCGCGCTCGAGATGGGAGCTCGGGTACTTCGGCGCAAGGGAGCCGTTGGCCGTGCGGAGGACCCGCCACACCGATCGGCTGAAAATGCGCGGCGCGTTGGTCTCGTACTGGGTCGCGAGGTCCCGCGCCGTCCAGTGCGGGCAGCCGTTCGCACCGGGTCGCAGCAGCGCCAGACCGAGCAGCGCGCCGGTCGACGTCCCGGCGATCAGGTCGAAAAGCGCGGAGATCGGTCGGCCGGCCCGGTCCTCCAGCTCGGCCAGGACGAGCGCGGCGATCAGGCCGCGGACACCGCCGCCGTCGATGGAGAGGACCCGCTGCACGAGGACGCCCCTACGCCGTGAACGCGACCGAGAAACCGTCAGGATGAGGGCCGGCCCAGCGCAGCCGTCCGCTGCGGCCGGGAGCCCGACGCAGTCCGCAGACCGCGAGCAGAGGGGCCAGCAGGGCGGGCAGTTGAACACCCATGATGTCCTCTCCCATGCACCGGTGCGGGCCGTGTCCGAACACCAGGTACTGCTCTGCGGCCCGGGACGGGTCGAAGCGTCCGGGGTCGGGCACGGCCGTCTCGTCCCACATCGCCGAATGGGTCCCGACCAGGACCGACGTGCCCGCACGCAGCTTTCTGGCGCGGGCGGTCCCGGCGGCGACCACCGTGTCCTGTCGGCAGACCCGGAGAAGCCCGATCTGCACGGGGCGGAACCGCAACACCTCCCACAGCAACCGCCCGAGCTGGTCGAGGTCGCCGCTCCGGGCGGCACTCTGAGCGTGCGCCAGTGCCTCGGGCCGTTCCAGCAGCTCGTCGACGGCGATCACGGCGGCCTTGGAGCCGTGCCAGAGCCAGCCGATGGTCAGGCCGATCAGCTCGGTGCTGATCTCGGCGTGGTCGACCACCGCGAGAGTCGGCCGGTCGGCGAGCAGCCTCCGGACCACCCGCTCGTCCCGGCCCGTGCCCCCTGCCACTTCGAGGCCCACGCGGGCGGTCATCTGCTGTGCGGCCACCTCGGCACGACGGCGGACCACCGGAAGATCAGCGGCATTGAGGAAGATGTCGTCGAACAGGTCGCGGGACCAGCGGAGCAGGGTCGCTGCGTCGGGACCAGTGACGCCGAGGTACTCGGCCACGATGTCGTTGAGCACCGGGTGCACCAGATCGGTCCCGACGTCGAGCCGCCCGGCCGGCGCCGCGGACGCCACGCGTTCTGCTGCCCGCGCGCCGGCCTGATCCGTCAGCGGGCCGAGGTCCTGGTCGTGCAGAGCCGCACGGATCTGCTGACGCTGGCGTCGGTGCTCCGCGCCGGAGAGCCCGAGCACGAAAGGCCCCGGCAGGCGGGGCCCGTACGGGGTTCCGAACGTGTCGGCGTCGTCCAGGACGGCGAGCACGTCCTCGCGGCGGGTGACCACGGCGAATGCGGGGCCGAGGGCGGCGACGGGATCGTTCCGCCGCAGCAGCCCCAGCCCGCTGATCCGGTTCGAGTCGAACCAGCGCTGCGGCCAGGACACCGCTGCCTGCTGGACCGCGGCTTCCAGGGCACGGGCCCGCGGCGCGAGCGAGCAGGTCTGCGATGTGCCCCAGTGCAGCTGCACGGTGTCCCTCGTCCCCTCGGTGACACTCACCCCGAACGCAGTCGGGGAGCGGCCAAGTTAGCGAGGGGCGTGCCGTACGTCGATACGTCGGGACGGCTCGGGAATGTCGAGTGATGCCGCGTAGTCGACCGATCGCGGTGCGTGGGTGTCAGTCGGGGAGCGGATCAGGCCGGCGTTGCCCCTGGCCGGTTCGTCGTCCCAGATACCGCGGACCGGGCAGTACGGGGCGGGCACGTGCACCGCCCCGGGCCGGAGTCGTCCACCGGGTGCGCAGCCACGCCGCCAGACGGCGGTACGCAGGCACCTCCTTGACGGGCGAAAGCGTGGCGAGCTCTCCGAGGAACGGTCGGCCGAGGTGGCCGGAGAAGCGGCTGCCGGCGCGACGAGCACGCGCGTTGGGGGAGGGTCCGGTCGAGTCGTCGTGCCCCGGGCCGGGATGTCGGGGGACGGGGTCCAACGCCACGACCGTGTCGTGCCAGATCCAGGCCGCTCGTCCCACGGCTGCCACAGCTTCGCGGGACAGCGGCTCCGGTTGCAGCACCTCGGCCACCACCTGGAGCAGCAGCTCGTCGTCTATCGGAGGACCGGCCGGGCAACTCACACTGGCACCTCCTCGCCCGGGGCTGATGACGGGTGATCAAGGAGCGCGGGGGAGCGGGCGAGCTGCAGACTCATCACTCCACCTCCTCAGAGGGATCGGTGTCCGCGGTGATACGTCGGCCGGGTGAGGCCGTGATCCGTGGGCAGAAGGGTTCGTCCGGACCCCACCTGTTCACTACAGTTCCCCTATGAGCCGGGCGCTCCGCTACGCGCCGCCTCTTGGGCAGCGTGAGTTGATCGACCGGCCCCGGCTGCTCTCCCGCCTGGGCGGGCGCTTCGATCGGCGGCTCACCGCAGTGGTGGCCGCCCCCGGCGGCGGCAAGACCACGTTGCTGGCACAGGCGGTGCGGGAGAACGCTCTCTCCCCGCTGGGGCTGGACCGCTGGCTGACCTGTCAGCGCGACGACGTCGCGCTCTCCTTCCTTGCCTCCGGCGTCTTCACGGTGGTCGGCCTGACCTCGCCGGTACCGGAGGACCCGCGGGAGGCGGCGGTGGCGGTCGCGCAGGCGATCTGGAGCGAGGCGCCGAGGCATGTCGCGCTGATCCTCGACGACGTCCACTTCGTGACGCCCGGCTCGCCGAGTTCGGCGTTCCTCACCGAGCTGGTGGAGGAGCTGCCCCGCAACGGCCACATCGTGCTCGCCTCCCGGCCCCCGCTGCCGCTGGGCATCTCCCGGCTCGAGGCCAGCGGGGACGCCAAGGTTCTGCGCAACAGGGACATGCCTTTCCTTGGTGAGGAGCTGGCGGCCTTCGCTGCCTCCCGCAAGGTCCCCGCCGAGGTGCTGAGCAGCGTCGACGGCTGGCCGGCCTGCGCGGAACTCCGGGCATCGGTGGGCCCCCACGCCGTGACCGAATACATGAAGGAGCTGCTCCACCAGCTGTCTCCGGAAAGGCGTGAGGTGCTCGCGGTCCTCATCGCCGTCGGCGGTGCGGACGACGAGATCGCCACGGCGCTGCTGGGCCGGGACGTGAACCTCGGCGAGCTGCTGGACGGCCTGCCCCTGGTGGTGGAGGCAGGCTCGGGATGGTGGTCCGTGCACGAGGAGTGGTCACGGTCGCTCCAGCATGAGCTCGACACCGGCCGGACGGCGGAGGTCCGCCGGACCGCCGGCGTCATTCTGCGCCGCCGTCAGCAGTACCACGAGGCCATGGATCTGCTGATCAACGCCGAGGCCTGGGACGACGTGCGCGATCTGATCCGGCACGTCTGCGAGGTCTGCACGCCGCTGGTTCCGCCGGACGTCCTGCAGGTCTGGCTGCGCAGGTTGCCCTCGGAGGTGCGGGACTGTCCCGAGGGCATCCTGCTGGCGGCGATGGCGGTGGAGCCGTCCTACCCCCAGGCAGCCGAGCAGCTCCTGGAGAAGGCCCTCGCGATGGAGGAGGGCGTCGCCGTGCTTCGCTACGCCTGCCTCAACGCACTCGTCCAGCTGGCGTTCTGGAGGGCGGACCGCCGCCGGATGAAGCTGTTGCTCGATCAGCTGGGAGAGCTCGCGCAAGGTGGGCACGCCACGGCGCCCGGGTGGATCCCCCTCCTCCGGGCGCTGCTGGCTCCCACCGCCGAGCAGATCCGGGCGGAGCTGAGCGCGCCGATGCTGGCGTCCGGTGAGCCGCTCAATCCGGTGCAGGACTGGCTGCACGCCCACATCGTTCTGCTGAAGCTGGGCGACGCCGCAGCGGCCGAACCCTTGGCGCGCCGGGCGCTCGAGCACTCGGCGCCGACGATGCACGCGGTGTCGCGCTGCGCGCTGCTGGAGTCCTACCGGCTACGCGGTCGGCTCGACGTCGCGGAGACGATGCTTCCCGCTCTGCTCGCCGACATGAACCCGGGGAAGGTGACCACGTCTCCGGAGGTGGTCACCTGCGCGGTGGTCCTGCTCGACGTCCTGGGCCGGCACGACCAGGCGACGGAGCTCTCCGCGACGTTCGAACAGACGGTCCGGTCTTCTCCGGTCGCGTGGGCGCCCATCGCGGCCGCGCTGACGGATGCCTTCCACCAGGTGTCGGTCGGCGACGAGCAGAACGCGGTCGCCGCGCTCGGTCCGATCCTGGACCTGCCGGTCGTCCGCAACCAGACCGTCGTGCAGATCTCACCTGTCGCGCTCCCCCTGCTGTACGTGCTGGTACCGGAGGCCCGGGCGCAGTGGGACGCCCTGCCACCGCCCGGCTGCTTCGGGGAGCTGCTCGAGCTGGTGCGGGCGCTCGTCGAGCTGCGCGAGCAGGCGCGCCTCACCGCCGTCACGGCCCTGTCGCCCCGGGCCAGGACCATCCTGCGTGCCGCGCTGCCACTGCCCTGGGTCACCGAGCTGGCGGTGGCCCTTATCGCCGCGGGACGCAAGGACGCGCGGTCCCTCCTGGAGGAGGTGGGGTCTCGGGCGCGCCCCACCCTCCGCACCCTGAGCCGCGCGGCCAACAGGTCGGTCGCGGCGACCGCCCGCACGCTGCTGCGCGAGTTGCCGACAGCACCGGACCGGCAACTGGAGCTGCGCGTCCTCGGTACCACGGAACTGCATCGGGACGGCGAGGTGGTCAACGCACCGGAATTGCGCAGGGAGCGGGTGCGTCAGCTGCTCGGCTACATGATCAGCCACGACCGGCCCACGCGGACGGCCATCATGGCCGAGCTGTGGCCGGACCTAGGCGAGGTGGCCGCGAACCGCAATCTGCGGGTGACCCTGGCCTATCTGCAGAAGGTCCTGGAGCCGGAGCGCGACGAGCAGGATTCCCCCTACTTCATCCGCAGCTCCGGAGCCGTGCTGTACCTGGTCACCGAGGGGCTCGACGTCGACGTCCTCGAGTTCGAGCGATGCTTGGACGAGGCGGCCCGGCTGGAGCGGCAGGGCGCGCTCTCGGCGGCCCTGTCCGCCTACGAGCGAGCCACCGATCTCTGGAACGGTGACTACCTCGCGGACGTGGCCCATGGCGACTGGCTGGAGTCGGAGCGGGAGCGGCTCCGAGGTCGGTTCGTGCGGGCAGCGGTGCGCGCCGGCAACCTGCTGCTGGCCCGGGGGGACCCCGACCGGGCCCGAACGCTGGGCGAGCGCGCCCGGCGGGCGGATCCCTGGTGCGAGGACGTCCACCAACTGCTCGTGGCCGTGCACCTCGACACCGGCGACCTCGTCAGCGCCCAGCGCTGCCTGCGCCGCTGCTACGAGATGCTGGGCGATCTCGGTGTGCCGGCGGGGCAGCGGACCCGGACCCTCGCGCGGCAGCTGCAGGAGCGTCGCTGAGTCGGCGCTGCGTCGCCCGGGAGCGCCTCCGGTGGCGCGCCGCTCTGTGCCGAGAGCGGATCCAGCACCCACTGGCCCCTGACCTCGCTGTTCTGTACCGGATCCGCGTTGTGGTCTCCCGTGTCCGGCTCGCTGGCGCTCCGCTAGCAGCGACGACGAACCCTTTGCCCGTCGGCGGCAGACGCCGACGGAACAGGGGGAAGTCGACATGGAACCACCTGAGGTCACCGTCCTGGTCCATCGTGCGGCCCGCGGCGACCAGACGGCCTGGCACGCGATCGTCGACGAGTACGCCGGCATGGTGTGGTCGGTCGTGCGCGGTTTCCGGCTCGGCGACGCGCAGGCAGCCGATGCCGTGCAGACGACCTGGCTGCGGCTGATCGAGCACGTGGCCGCGATTCGGGACCCCGAGCGCCTCCCCGGGTGGCTGCGGACCACGAGCAGGAGGGTATGCCTGGAGACGATCCGCGCATCCGGACGGGAGCACCCCGTGGCCGAGCACTGGGAGGACGCCCGGCTGGCGTCAAACCCGGGTGCGGACGACGGGCCCGAGTCCTGTTCGATCCGGAAGGACCAGCAACGGCTGGTCCGCGCTGCTCTGACCGCGCTCCCCGAGCGGCATCAGGCTCTGCTGAGCCTGCTGGTCGCCTCGCCGCCGGTCAGCTACGAGGAGATCAGCGAGCAGCTGGGCATGCCGATCGGCAGCATCGGGCCAACCCGTGCTCGCATCCTGGCGCGATTGCGCGAGGCCCTCGCGGCGCAGGACCTCTGCGACAGCGCCCTGAGCTAGTGGGGCGTACCGGGTCTGCTTCTGGCAGGTGCGGGGCTGGTAGCGGCCGATGGGTCAGCACTCTGCTGCGCTGGAACGTCGTCTGGGTTCCTAGGCTCAGATCGTGCGCCCACCGGTCGTGGGGGGCGTGCCGGAAGGCATCGCTGGGCCGACCCGGCTGCATGAGCTGATCGCCGAACACCTGACCGCCGACGGCGTCGATCCGGAGACCTGTTCGTCGCGCCGAGCGTGACGATCGGAATCGAGACCGATTGCGGCATCCGGGTGTCGGCGCTGGTGGCGGCCGGCTATCAGGTGTTCCCGATCAACCGGATGTCGGTGGCGCGCTACCGGGACCGGCATGCCACCTCGGGAGCGAAGTCCGACCGGGGCGACGCGCACGTGTTGGCCGAGATCGTCCGGCTGGACCGGGCGCACCACTGGCCGATCGCCGGCGACAGTGCCGAGGTGGAGGCCTGAAACTGGTCGCCTGGTGGCATCAGGCCTTCATCTGGGACCGCACCCGCCATCTGCTGCGGCTGCGGGGCGCTGCGCGAGTTCTTCCCGGCCGCCCTGCAGGCCTTTGCCGAGCTCACCAGTCCCGACGCGCTCGAGCTGCTCGAGCGTGCCCCCGATCCGGCGCGGGCGGCGCGGCAGTCCCGGTCGAACGGTCCGGGGTCGCGCTACGGTCTCTCCCTCGGCACCGAAACACGAAGGGCGTGCCAAACCAACCCTTCGCTTCATGCGGGCACAGTCCGGCCGGTCGAGAAGAGGTGCGCTCACCGGATGTCCTCCACTGCCTGCGCCTGGGGGTCCGCCTGCACGCTCCTCACCAGGGCGTCGCGCTCGGCCCTGGCCCCCGCCAGCTCCCGCTCATCTCCCGGACGACATCGCACAGGACGCGCAGGTACTCCTGCTTCTCCCGCAGGTCCAGGTGCCGGAAGGACCGGGGGCCAGCGTCTCGGTGGTCGCTCATGGTGCTGCTCATCGGGTGCGTCGGGCGGTGTCTGACCGAGCGCGGTCGGGCCCCTCGGATACGCACGGCTGGGCCTCCGCCCGCGGTATCACCGCGCCGGCCGGCCGCTCTGCCCGGCGTCGGTGGTGGACAAGCCACCGGTTCCGTCTCGATGGCTCATGGAGGGCCCCATGGACGACGACCTGTTCCGTCGAGCGTGCGCGGAGCTGGGCTACGACCCGGCGTCCGTCTTGGCCATCCGGCTGGGCCCGGACCGCGTGGACGTCACCTACACCGAGCCCTCGGGCATGCCCCGGGGCAGGTCCCACCAGCCCGCTCGGGGCGACGACCGGCAGCCTTATGGTGCCGCGGGGCGACCGGTTCGACGGTCGGTCTCGCGCCGCGGCGGTAGGCGCACACCCCGGCTCGACGTATCTGCGGGACCTTGGCGGGATCGGTGCGGTGAGGACCTCCCGCGCCGGGTCGGGCGGGACCGTCGACGCGACGGCGACGGGAGCTGCCTCGCTGGCAGATCCGTGTCGGCGGGGAGGGTTCGGCTGCAGGCCAGGAAGAGCGACCGTCGATGACAGCACCGGGCTGGGACGACGAACGTCTGCTGGGCGACCTGCGCGCGGCGTTCGGCGGAGCGGGTCGCTCCCGCCGGCCATGGAGGCCGCGGGCCGGGCGGCCTTCTCCTGGGGCATTGTCGACGCCAAGCTGGCGGCCCTCACACTCCACTCCGCCCGCGAGGCGAGGGCATGCGTTCGCGAGTCCGCTGCATCACCCCGCACGCTCGTCTTCCAGGGCGCGCAGATGTCCGTCGAACTCGAGCGGACCGACACCGGCCCCTCGGGCAGCTGGCTCCTCGGGCCCACGGGGACGTGGCCCTCTGGAGCCCCGACGGGCAGCTCGCCTCGGTGAGCGCCGACGAGCTGGGGTGTCCCCAGCTCGATGTCTCCTCCGGCGGTCTGATCCGGCTGCGCTGCGGCACGCCGTTATGGACCTCCTGACCGAGTGGTCCGCATCTGACTGCGGACGACGCCCACCGCTCTCCGGCGACGAGGGCGGCATCCGGCGCGCTGCGGCTCCGCCGTCGGGCGTGCGGCTGTCCGACGTCCAGCGGCGCCCGTGTCAACGACGGTCGAAAGTTGACCCCTTAGCGACGGCCGAAAATTGACCCCCTCGTGGTCATGCGTCTTCGGTGGCGGCCGCGTGTGGGCGGCCGAGGTCGCGGTCCTTGAGCCGGTAGCTGTCGC
>JAODNJ010000524.1 GCA_025465155.1 Frankiales bacterium | reverse complement strand
CGGTGCGTCAAGGAGGTCCGTGGATGAAGCCGACTGGACACCGGCCGCCTCGCGACGTGCGTCCTCGAACCGCCCGGTTCGGGCTCGGGCGCGCGGTCGCCGCCGCACCGGCCATGCTCGCCAGCCTCCTGCTGTTGACGCTGGCGTCCGTCACGCTCGGCCGGTGGACGGCCCCACTCCTGCTGGCTTGGGCCGCCGGTGCGGCCGGGCTGATGACCCGAGTCGGCGAACAGATCCCCCTTCGCGCCGCGTGCGGGTTTCATCGACCCATCCCGGCGCAGGCGGCGTCGCTGAAGCCGGCATGGTCGGCGGCCCTCGGAGTGACCGGAACCGCTGCCGGTGACGTGGAGCTCTACGTCCAGACCTCTCGGGCGCCGAACGCGTGCGCCGCCGGCGGACGCAGCATCGCGGTCACCAGCCGGGTCGTGGAGGACCACGCAACCGGTCGCCTGCCGGAAGGCCAGCTTGTGGCCGTGCTCGTGCACGAGCTGGGCCACCACGCCACGGGGGCGACTCGGCCGATGCTGTTCTTGGCATGGCTCACTGCGCCGTGGCACGCAACGGCGAGCGTGCTGGCCGGTCTGGCAAGCGCGCTCGCCGGCCGCCACCCCCGCCAGGGAATGAGCATCGTCGTGCTCGCAGGACTGGCGGTGGCCGAGTTCCGCACTCTGCAGCAGGGTCAGTGGATGGTCGGGGGAGTGCTGGTCGTGGTCGGGCTCACTACGGTGCTCGTTCCGCTGGCGAACGCCGCGATCAGCCGGCGGTCCGAGTACGCCGCCGACCGCTTCGCCGCTGACCACGGCGTCGCGATCGAGTTGACCGCCGCGCTGCGCGTACTGAACGACGGCAATCGGGCGCCTCGCGGCTGGTCGCGACTGCTGTCGACCCGCCCCTCCTTCGAGCAGCGGATCAAGGCGCTGCAGACGGCAGCCGTCGGCCAGGGGCTCGACGGAGGATGCGTTCGTCAGGCGGACGTCCACACTGCAGGAGACGCAGGATCGCTGTTGCGGCCCGGGTTCGAGGCGGGGGTTGAAGCAGTGAGCCCGCGGTCTCGAGCACAGACTCCTGACGGTCATCGAGCGGAGCGAATCGTCGGCGTCGCCCGGTGACGTCCCTGGAATTGGTGTAGCTGGTCGGAGGCTCTGAGCTCGTCGGCGTGGTGCTGGCGGGCGAGGGGCCACCGCGTGGATCTTCTGCGTGAACCCGCCAAGGATCACGTCGAAGAGAAAGGCCACGCGATGGCCCTGGACAAGTCTGCCCTGCTCGAACTCCTCGAGGCGCTCAAGCTTGCCGACGTCGATGACCGCATCCGATCGGCGACCGAGACGCTGTATCAGGCGCTGATCGAGGCGAAGCTGACCGCCACGATCGGCGCCGGCCCGCACGAGCGCACCGACGCCCGCACCGCCCAGCGCAACGGTCACCGGCCGCGCACGCTCACGACGACGGCCGGGGATCTGGAGCTGCGGATCGGAGAAGCTTCGGGCCGGGTCGTTCTTCCCGTCGCTGCTGGAGCGCCGACGGCGGATCGACCAGGCGCTGTTCGCGGTGGTGATGGAGGCCTACCTGCACGGCGTCTCGACGCGGAAGGTCGACGACTTGGTCAAGGCACTCGGGGCCGACACCGGGATCTCCAAGTCCGAGGTGTCCCGGATCTGCGCCGGCCTCGATGCCGAGGTCGCCGCCTTCCGCGACCGCTCGCTGGCCGAGATCGCGTTCCCCTACGTCTTCCTCGACGCGACCTACTGCAAGGCCCGGGTCAACCGCCGGGTGGTCTCCCAGGCGGTGGTGATCGCCACCGGCGTGGCCGCCGACGGGCACCGCGAGGTGCTCGGCTTCGCCGTCGGCGACAGTGAGGACGGCGCCTTCTGGACGGCGTTCCTGCGCTCGCTGAAGGCGCGCGGGCTGACCGGCACACAGCTGGTCATCTCCGGCGCCCACGCCGGGCTGAAGGCCGCGATCGCCGCGGTGCTGCTCGGCGCCGGCTGGCAACGGTGCCGGGTCCATTTCATGCGTAACGTGCTGGCCCGGGTGCCCCGCGGCAACAGCGAGATGGTCGCCGCCGCCATTCGCACCGTCTTCGCCCAGCCCGACGCCGAACACGTGCATTCCCAGCTCGACGTCATCGCCGGCATGCTCGGCCGGCAGTTCCCGGCCGTGGAGGCGATGCTCCGCGACGCCGCCGACGACCTGCTGGCCTTCACCGGCTTCCCGCCCAGTCACTGGAAGAAGGTCTGGTCGACCAACCCGCTGGAACGGCTGAACAAGGAGATCAAGCGCCGCACCGACGTCGTCGGCGTCTTCCCGAACCCCGCATCGCTGCTGCGGCTGGTTGGCGCGGTGCTGGTCGAGACGCACGACGAATGGCAGGTCTCTGACCGCCGCTACCTCTCCGAGGGCTCTATGACCCTGCTCACCCGACCAGACAACTCGACCAAGGAGGTGGCGCAGCCGGCCCTGATGGCGTCATAGTCCAACCCGCAGAAGACCCGCAAACCGGACCGAACTACACCACCGGGCGGGACGTCACCCGTCGCCCGACCGGATGTGCGGACCATGCATCACTTACTCATCAAATATTGCCGTCCGCCACCCGTCGCCAACCGACGCAACCAACGCCCTGGAACAGCGCTGACCTGCATGTTCGGTGCGAGCCAACAGCAGCCAACGCTCCAAGATCAAATCGCAGGGTAAGTGGTTCGAGTCCACTCGGGGGAGCCGCACTAAGCGCCTGACCAGCGGAGACGCCGGTCAGGCGCTTTTCTGTTGGATCTGTCATGGGGGTAGGGCGCTCTTTTACTGAATGCCGGAGGTGCCCCGTGGGTCGTCCGCCGCTGCCGCTGGGCACGTATGGCCGAGTGCTTTACCTGGTCTACCGGTTCGCGGCCCCGCACCCGGGGCGGCCCGACCGGGCCTAGCTAGGGCGGCTCAGCCGGCAGCGGCCGACGGCACCCAGGCGCGGACGGCCCGGTTCTCGATCGAGGCCAGGTGCAGTTCGCGCCGGGCGATGCGCCAGCCGTCGGGGGTGTGCCGGTAGGTGTCCTGGTAGCGCAGCCGCCAGAGGCGGTCCACCACGTCGCCCGGCGCGCGCTCGGCGAGGTGGTGCGCCTCACCGGCCACGAACCCGACCGCCTCCCCGGGGTCGTCGCCGACGTCGTAGACCTCGCCGAGCAATGCGTGGAA
>JAODNJ010000468.1 GCA_025465155.1 Frankiales bacterium | reverse complement strand
TGTCCTTGCACTCCTCGAGGGACGCCTTGACGTCCTCGAAGCGCGGGTTGGAGAAGGACAGCGACATCGAGCCGCTGAAGTCCTCGATCGGGGAGATCTCCTCGAGGATCTCGGCGAGGCCGCCGACGGCAGCGGCCTGCTCCTCGGGTGAGAGGGTGGCCCGCCACTCGGGGCTGCCGATCAGCCAGTCGAAGGAAGCGGTCTGCAACGCCAGCAGATCCGGAACCTCGAGGGGCTCGTTGATCTTGGCGAAGGAGACACGGAGCGGAGCGCCCGGGATCTTCTGGAGATCGGTCTCCGCGGTGTGGGTGCCGGGCTGGGGGATGGCCGGGGTGGTGCGGGTGGTGCCGGACTCGGTGGTGCTGGCGGAAATACTGGTGGGGCGAGAGCCTGCCAAGATGCGTCCTTCCAAGGACCTCACGACGTGCGGGCGGTGGGTGCGGGTTTCGTCCTGGGTCGTCGTCGGTAATGGCGGGGCTGTCCACTGGGCCTGTCCGAGTGCTCGACGTCGAGCTCGGCCGACCGGGGAGTGACCCGGGACGACTCCCGGGCACCCCTGGTGACCCGTCTCGGCGGGCAGGCAGTCAGGGGGCAGCGCAACAGGAGACCCTACCCCTGCTCCCGCGCGCTGTCCACGTCGGGAGCCGGGATGCGACCGGCGACACATCCGCGTCGGACAGGCGGCCGGCGAGCAGGAGCTCGGGGGCCGTTCGTTCCGCCATGATGCCAGGCGCCGGGCGGTCCGGGAACCGCCACGCCGCTGCCGTCTCCCTCGGCCGGGGATCAGTTCGCGGGTCAGCTCGTGGTGAGCAGGGTGAGGTCGCTGATCTTCCACTGACCGTTCACCTTGATCTGGTGCACCTGCACCGTCTGCGTGCAGGACTGCGCGCCGTCGGAGGTGACCGTGCACTCCGAGCCCTGGGGAGCGGGCTGGTTGCCGCTGTTGACCGACTTGACCACGTACTGGCCGAAGACGACGAGCGTCGCCGAGTCCTGCGCGTCGTTGACCTGCTGCAGGCCGATGTCCAGGACGTCGTACTTCGTCGTGGCCGAGACCTGCTTGTAGGTGTCGACGATCCCGCCCTGCGACAGGTCCTTCTGGTACTGGGTGCGCAGGTCGCCGGTCAGGACGGCCAGCTTGCCCTTGACGCTCGCGTCCGCGTTCTTGTAGTCGAAGGCGTACAGGGCCTCGACGCCCTTGCGGGTCGCGTCGAAGACGGAGGCGTCGACGTACGGCGGGTGCAGCCGCTGCCACAGCAGCACTCCCCCGCCGGCGGCGACGACCAGGCAGAGCACGGCCAGCACCAGCGCCGCGACCCGGCTCCGGCGCGGGCGGCTGCCCCCGGCGGGCGGACGGGCAACTCCCGAACGGCGGGCGGCGGGACGCCCTCTGCGTCCACGAGCCTCGTCCGGCTGGTCCAGGACGGCGACGGCGGTCGCTGCGCCCCCCTCGCCGGAGCCCACGCGGTCGCGGCGACTGCCGGCGACCCGGGGGCGCGGGGCGGGGCTCGGACGCTGGGCTCCGGACGGACGCGGCCGCGGGGTTGCCCGCGGGCGCTCGTCTGGGGTCTCGGTCACGACCGAGTCACCTCCCCGTGATTCCGGAGAGCCGCCAGCGGCCGCTCACCTTCTCGAGCTCTACCTGGATGCGGTAGCGCACCACCGCCGGCTGGGCGGACGCCTTGGTCTTCTGCGTGGACTCGATCACCAGGAGGACCGTGCCGCGCGAGCCGTCGGCCCTGGTCACTCCGGCCCCGACCACCTTCGTGTTGACGACGGCCTGCGAATCGGTGAGCTGCTGCCGCTTGGTGTTGAGCTGGTCGACCGACTGCTTCTGCAGGTCGCCCACGGCGATCTTCTTCACCTGCGCGATGTCGTCGTCGAGCGTCAGGTAGTCGAAGGACGTGAGGTCGATGACCCCCGAACGCGCCGCCTCGAGCACCTGCGCGTAGTCGGCCGTGCGGATGGACGAGGGAGCGGACCTGGTGAACCAGAGGAAGCCCGTCGCGGCGAGCAGGAGCACCAGCAGGACGGCCAGCACGGGCAGCAGCGGTACTGACAACCGCCCTCCGCGCGGGGCCGTCCTCGTCCCGGCCTTCGTCCCGGCGCCGTCGTCGTCGGCCGCCATGGCCGGGGGCGCTCCGCCGACGGGCTGGTCGGCCACGGGCTCCGGCACGTCGGCGCCCGGCACGCCGACGGCCACCTCGGTCTCTGCTCCCGGATCGGCCACGCCGTCAGTCTCGGCGTCGCCCGCGGTCCGGGGGCGTGCCCGCGCTTCGCTGGTCACCCGCGAGTTCCTCTCGTTCATTCGTTCGTGTGGGGGCGTGGTACCGCGGTCAGCCCAGTGCGCGGGAGAAGGGGTTCGCGCTGAGCAGGCCCCCGAGCACCTGGTCGAGGACGGTCGTGGAGGGCAGGTTCCCGGTGGCCCCGGCCAGCCCGCTCTGACCGCCACCGGACCCGGTGCCCCCGCTTCCCCCGATGTTCTGAGCACCCCGGATGTCGGAGCCGGCCTCGTTGACGCCGTCGCCCG
>JAODNJ010000467.1 GCA_025465155.1 Frankiales bacterium | reverse complement strand
GAGGGGGGCATGCCGGTCGCGGCCGGATCCCGCCGGATCCCGGCTGTTGTTCAGGTGCACCAGGTCGATCCGGCCGGTGATGGCGCGGACGTCGTCCGCGGCGGTACCGAGGTCCCAGCCCGCCGCCCAGGCGTGGCAGGTGTCGAGCACGAACCCCGCGCCGAACTCCCCCACGCCCTCCCACAGCCGGGCGACCGCGTCGAGGTCGCGGGCCATGGCGTTCTCGCCGCCGGCGGTGTTCTCGATGAGCAGCGGCAGCGGGAAGCCGCCGTCCTCCGCCTGCCGGGCGAAGGTCTTGCGCCAGTTGTCGATGCCGACTGCGGGGTCGTCCTTGGCGAGGACGTGCCCGCCGTGCACCACCAGGGCCCGGGCGCCGACGGCCGCGGCGGCGACCGCGTGCTGACCGAGCAGCTTGCGGCTGGGGATGCGGATGCGGTTGTTCGTCGACGCCACGTTCATCACGTACGGCGCGTGCACGACCACGAGGACGTCGCCGCTCCGCAGCGCCTCGGCGTCCGGACGGGGTTTCGGAGCCTTCCAGTCCTGCGGATCGGCGAGGAAGATCTGCACCGCATCGGCATCGAGCTCCGCCGCGCGGGCGAGCGGACCCCCGTCGTCGAGGTCGCCGTCGCTGGTCAGACCGGGGCCGATGTGTACGCCGATCGGGTGCATTCCCACGACGCGCCAGCCTAGTTCGGCCACACGAGCAGGTTTAGCCGTAACGCGAAGCACACATCATCGTTCTTGCAGCGTGACGGGGTTACTCGTGAGTAGCATCCGCGACGTCGCCGCGGACCCAGGAGAGGGTGGATCGGATGAGGGCGGGACGACTCCGTCGGAACGCGGTGCGCGGGGTGGCCGCGCTCGTGCTCGGCTGGGCGGCGGTCCTGGGCGGAACCGTGCTCCTGGCCCCCAGCGCGAGCGCAGCACCGACCGCGACCGTCTACATCCAGGACCTCACGCCTCCGCTGGTCTCGGTGGACCAGAACGGCCAGGTCACCTTCATCAACCAGATCGCCGACAAGGCCGTTCAGGTCGGCGGCGGGCTGGTCCCCTCCCTCCTGACCGCCACCGTGCACACCGACGTGGCCCTGGCCCTGCCCTCGGGCACGCACACACTGCAGGCTCAGCCCGCTTCGGACCCGAACCCGGAGCCGAACTCGAGCTGGAAGGAACAGTTCAGGCAGTCCTGCGTCACCTGCACGATCACCTACACGTACCGGGTGAGCCTGCCGCCCTCGGTCGTCGGCAGCGCGGTCAACACGCTCACGGCTCAGGCCGTGGCGGCGTTGCCGCAGAACCAGGTCGTCACGTACAACGGCCAGCAGACGACGGTCACCATCGGCGTCCCGACGCCGTTCATCGTGAACACGCTGCTCCCGCTCCCGAACCTTCCCAGTGTCGGCCTGCCGTCCCGGATCCAGCTCACCGTGCCGACGCCGGGCGGGGTCTCCGTCCCAGGCGCGCCCGGCCTCCCGCAGGCCGGCACGGTCACGACGACGACGACCACGACCACCACGACGACGCTCCTGCAGGGCATCGGCGGGGCGCAGTACGAGTACCTGAGCGGTCTGGGCGCGCCGCGGATGGCGCCGACGGGCTCGGCCGGCGCGGCCTTCGACCAGCGCCTGCTCACCTCCAGCTCGAGCAGTTCCTCGACCGCGTCGGATGGCTCGGGTGGCACGCCGGGCCGGAGCACCAGCGCCTCGGTGCCGGTCTACGCGCTCGACACCGCCGGCGCGACCAGCCCGGCGCCCCGGCCCGGGTCGCCGCTGTCGGTCCCGGCCCTCGTCGCCGTCGTCGTCCTGGCGGGTTCCGCCGTGGCGCTGGTCCGCGTGCAGCAGGCGCGGCGGGCGGCCACCCGGAGCTGACCGGCGCCCCGGTACGACCCTGGGACGACGCGGAACGGAGCCCGTGCCGCACTGGTAGCCTGTGACTGCGCGTTCCGGCACCGTCGGGGCGCGCGACGCGTGTACGACCCTCCTGCTGCGGACCGACTGCAGCCGCTCAGACCAGAGGAGGTGGGGTTCTCCGTGCGTCACTACGAACTGATGGTCATTCTCGACCCCGACCTGGAGGAGCGCACGATCGCTCCCTCCCTCGACCGTTTCCTGACGGTCGTCACCAAGGCCGGTGGAACGGTGAAGACCGAGATCTGGGGCCGCCGTCGGCTGGCCTACGAGATCAAGAAGCAGATCGAGGGCATCTACGCCATCGTCGACATCCAGGCCGAGCCCGCGGCGGTTGCCGAGCTGGACCGTCAGCTCAACCTCAACGAGTCGGTCCTTCGCACGAAGCTCCTCCGGCCCGAGGTCCACTGACCATGGCCGGCGAGACCGTCATCACCGTGATCGGCAACCTGACCGCCGATCCGGAGCTGCGCTTCACGCCATCGGGCGCCGCCGTCGCCAACTTCACCGTCGCCTCGACGCCGCGCACCTTCGACAGGCAGTCGCAGGAATGGAAGGACGGCGAGGCGCTGTTCCTGCGCTGCAACGTCTGGCGTCAGGCCGCCGAGAACGTCGCGGAGTCGCTCACCCGCGGTTCGCGGGTCATCGTCTCGGGCCGGCTGAAGCAACGGTCCTTCGAGACCAAGGAAGGCGAGAAGCGCACCGTCGTCGAGCTCGAGGTCGACGAGGTCGGCCCCTCGCTGCGCTACGCCACTGCCAAGGTCACCCGCGCCGCCCGCGGTGAGGGTGGCGGCGGCTTCGGTGGCGGCGGCGGTACCGGCGGCGGCTTCGGTGGTGGCGGCGGCGGGGCCAGTGACCCGTGGTCGACCCCGGCCGGCCCGTCCGACGAGCCCCCCTTCTGATCCTCTTTCTTTCCGAACCTCTCTGTACCTGGAGATCCCCGTGCCCAAGCCTCCTGTTCGCAAGCCCAAGAAGAAGGTCTGCCAGTTCTGCAAGGACAAGGCCACCTACATCGACTACAAGGACACGACGCTGCTGCGGAAGTTCATCTCCGACCGCGGCAAGATCCGTGCCCGCCGCGTGAGCGGCAACTGCAGCCAGCATCAGCGTGACGTCGCCGTGGCCGTGAAGAACAGCCGCGAGATGGCGCTGCTGCCCTACACCTCGACGGCGCGCTGACCATGACCACGATGAAGCTGATCCTGACGCAGGAGGTCACCGGCCTCGGTACCTCCGGCGACACCGTCGAGGTCAAGGGCGGCTACGGCCGCAACTACCTCCTGCCCCGCGGCCTGGCCATCAAGGCCACCCGTGGCGCCGAGAAGCAGATCGAGTCGCTGCGCCGCGCGCGTGCCACCCGCGAGGTGCGGTCGCACGAGGAGGCCGAGACCGTTGCCGGGCAGCTCGCGGGCCTCACGGTCCGCGTGCCGGCCCGCGCGGGCGACGGTGGCCGGCTGTTCGGGCGGGTCACCACGGCCGACGTCGCCGCTGCCGTCACGGCGGCCGGCGGCCCGCAGCTGGACCGTCGCCGGATCGAGCTGCCGAGCAGCATCAAGACGACCGGCGAGCACACCGTGACCGTGCGGGTGCACCCCGAGGTGTCGACGCGGCTGACCATCGAGGTCGTCCCCGTCTGAACAGGACCGCCCACGAGGGGCGTCGGACTCCGGTCCGGCGCCCCTCGTGGCGTTCCGGGGATTGACCGCGCGCCGTCCCACCGTGGGTTCCGACAGCCGGCGAGGGCGGCTCTTGTGGCTCACGGGACCGGTGCGACAGGGGCGCTGACGGGGGACGACACGCCGAGTCGGCAACGCGCCGGAAAGGCTCGGACTTTCTCCCGTCCACAGCCCGTGAACGGCGGCCTCGCAGGTGAGGGGGCGGGAATCCATCGGCGGCGAGGGCGTGTCCCCCGCGTCATCCACATGTCGACACGCACCCGTCCACCGACTTGTCCACAAGTTGTGCAGATCGGGGTGCACACGGGTGTTGGACTGGTCCGTCCGCTCTTCCTAACGTCCTCGTTGCCGCCGCTCGCGCCCCCGGTTCCTGTCGGCGCCCGGCGGTAGAACAGACCCGAACACATGTTCGAGTCGGGCGTCGATGCGTTCTGGTGCTCCCCCACCAGGCCCCTGCCTCTGGCGGGGGCCTGTTGCGGGTGCGCCGGTGCGAGATGGAGGAGTTCCGCGTGGCAGTGGCCGACGAGTTCAGCCGGCCTTCGGCGTCGGCGCCGGAGTACGACCGTCAGCCGCCGCAGGACGTCGCGGCCGAGCAGTCGGTGCTCGGCGGCATGCTGCTGAGCAAGGACGCGATCGCCGACGTCGTCGAGGTGCTGCACGGCGCCGACTTCTACCGGCCGGCGCACGGAGTGATCTACGACTGCATCCTCGACCTCTACGGCCGCGGTGAGCCGGCCGACGCGATCACCGTCTCGGCGGAGCTGAACCGCACCGACCAGCTGTCGAAGATGGGCGGCGCGGTCTATCTGCACACGCTGATCCAGTCGACTCCGACAGCGGCGAACGCCGGCTACTACGCGGCGATCGTGGCGGAGCAGGCGGTGCTGCGGCGCCTGGTCGAGGCCGGCACTCGCGTCGTGCAGCTCGGCTACGGCGCGGCGGGCGGCAGGGGTGACGTCGACGACATCGTCGACCGGGCCCAGCAGGAGATCTATGACGTCACCGAGAAGCGGATGAGCGAGGACTACTCGCGCCTCGAGGACATCCTGCAGCCGACGATGGACGAGCTCGACGCCATCGCTTCCCGCGGCGGCGTGAGTCGCGGCGTCCCCACCGGGATCCGCGACCTGGACGAATTGACCAACGGTCTGCAGGCCGGCCAGATGATCGTCATCGCGGCGCGGCCCGGTGTGGGAAAGGCGCTCGCCCTCGACACCCCGATCGCCACGCCGTCCGGATGGACCACGATGGGCGACGTCCGCGTGGGTGACCAGGTCATGGGCTCCGACGGCGTCCCGACGACCGTGACGGCGGCGACGGAGGTCATCTGGGGCCGGCCCTGTTACGAGGTGCACTTCTCCGACGGCTCGGTGATCGTGGCCGACGCCCAGCACCAATGGCTGACCGATACCCGTGCCAGTCGCCGCTCGGCGCCGCAGGCGGCCATCGGCTACAACCGCTACCGCGGGGAGCGAACCTTCGCCGAGGTCCGCACGACCGAGGAGATCGCCCGCACCGTCCGCTGCTCCATCGGGGACGCCCGGCTCCATCACTCGGTGACCAACGCGGACCCGCTGGAGCTGCCCGAGGCCGACCTGAGGATCCCTCCCTACGTGCTCGGGGTCTGGCTCGGCGGCGGCACCGCCGCGGCAGCGCTGTACACCAGCGCGGACCCTGAGATCGCGGCCTACGTCGAGGCGGAGGGTCTGGTTGCCGTCGCGACCGCCGCGGACGGGCGTCACGCCCTGTGCCTGCCCCCCCGCCCGGATCGTGCGCCGCGGCCGTGCCCGATGTGCGGGGAGCCGTTCGCGCCCAGGACCTCGCAGGTGCAGACCTGCGGGGAGACCTGCGGTTTCGCGGCGACCTGTCCCGACTGCGGTGCTCGGTCAGCGGGCCGCCTGCCGTGCCTGGCGTGCCGGGACGGGCACGGGACTGTCGAGGCGCTCCTGCGGACGCTCGGGGTGCTGAACGACAAGCACATCCCGATCGAGTACCTGCGGGCATCGGTGCGCCAGCGCCGTGCGTTGCTCGCCGGCCTGCTGGACACCGACGGCACGGTGACGCCGAGCGGGGCCGTCCAGTTCGGGGTGACCGGCCGGCGGCTCGCCGAGGACACCCGGGAGCTGATCGCGAGCCTGGGCCACCGGGTTCGGATGACCCGCAAGCGCGTGCCCGGGCGGACCGAGGAGTCCTCCACCTACTACGCGCTGACGTTCAGCACGGACGACGAGGTCTTCCGGCTGGAGCGCAAGAAGCTGCTGCACAAGGAGCGGGGAGCCCGGACATTCACCGCACGCGGGGTCCGCTTCATCACCGACGTGCGCCAGATCGCCAGCGTCCCGGTCCGCTGCATCCAGGTGGAGGCTCAGGATCACC
Organism: Frankiales bacterium; assembly: GCA_025465155.1. Classification (GTDB taxonomy): domain Bacteria; phylum Actinomycetota; class Actinomycetes; order Mycobacteriales; family Geodermatophilaceae; genus Geodermatophilus. Next base: position 295 of record JAODNJ010000467.1, on the reverse strand, counting down.
TGTTCCTCGCCGGCCGCAGCTTCATCCCGACCCACAACTCCACGCTCGGTCTCGACATCGCACGCTCCGCTGCCATCAGGCACCAGCAGGCGACCTGCATCTTCTCGCTGGAGATGAGCAAGCACGAGATCACCATGCGGTTGCTGTCCGCCGAGGCAAAGGTGCCGCTGCACCACATGCGCGCCGGGACACTCTCGGACGAGGACTGGTCGAAACTGGCCCGGCGCATGGGCGAGGTCGCCGATGCACCGCTCTACATCGACGACTCGCCCAACATGACGATGATGGAGATCCG